>JAJYSW010000236.1 GCA_021793335.1 Actinomycetes bacterium | reverse complement strand
AGGCCGATGCGGCGGGCGTCGCCGATGTCGCCGGGGAGGTCGCCACCGGCGTCGCCGACGCCGAAACGAGCGCCGATGATCTCGCAGGCGGCCTCGGTGAACTCCACGGCGGTGCCGATGCCGTCGTCTCCGGCCTGACCGGCGCCCACGCGCAGGCCCCTTCCGGCGGAGCCGACGAAGCCGCGAACGCCGAGGCGTACGGCAACCCCGTCGTGATCGACGAGGCGACCCGCAACGCGGCCGAGGACCACGGCCGCGGCCTGGCGCCGCTCGTGATCGCGGCGGCCCTGTGGGCCTTCGGAATCGCCGCCTACCTGCTGTTGCGCCCGGTGAACCCGCGTGCCGTGGCCGGAGCGCTGCGCTCGCCGCTCATCGCGATCGGCGGCTGGCTGGCCGGCGCGGCCCTGGGGGCGGCGAGCGCCCTGGCGCTGTACCTCGTGCTCGATGTCGGTCTCGGGCTCGAACCGCGGCAGGTGCCGGCCACGGTGGGGCTGTGCCTGCTGGTGGCCTTGACGTTCACGGCCCTGGCGCACCTGTTCCGGCTCGTCGCCGGGGTCATGGGAGTGCTGCTGCTCGTGGTGCTGCTGGTGTTGCAGGTGGCCGGTTCGGGTGGGCTGTACCCGGTGGCGACCGCCCCGGCGTTCTTCCAGGTGATCGGCCCGTGGATGCCGATGACGTACGCGGTGGACGCGCTGCGGGTGACCATCAGCGGTGGCCAGACCGAGCAATTGGTGCGGGCGCTCCTGGTGCTGGCGGCCTACCTGGCGGCGTCCCTCGCGGTGGCGTGCGCGGTGGTGGCGATGCGTCGCAGATGGACGATCGGCCGGCTGCATCCGCCGCTGCGTCTGTGAACCGGCGCGTGCCGGAACGGCTCAGCGTTCGATGAGGGCCGCGAGCCCGTCGAGCGTGCGCTCCAGGCCGAAGGCGAAGGCGTGCCGCGGATCGAATGCGGCTCCGTGCGCCTCCCCGGCGGCCCGGCCGACCCGTACCGCGGTCGGGAACCGGTCGGCGTCGAGCACCTTCGCCAGCAAGGGCCCGTTGGCCTCCCACCATTCCCGGTCGTTCGTCCCGCTCGCCTCGCGTTCGGCCTCGGCCCGTGCCGCGTCAGCGGCGGCGGTGCGCACGAAGGCGAGCAGATAGGCGAGCGCGTCGTCCCTGGCGACGTCGTCGAGCCCGGTCCCGTCGAAGGCGCGCAGTTCGTGCTCGTACTTGGCGCATTGGCCCGGCCCCAACGGCGGCCTGGTCTGCGCGGCCGCGGCAGCCCACGGATGAGCCCGGTACATCGCGTGGTTGTCGTGAGCGACGGCCGTGAGGCGCTCGCGCCAGCCTTGTCCGGCGGTGTCGGTGCGCGGCATGGCCGCATAGAGGGCGTCGAGCATGAGCACGATGAGTTCGGCTTTGCCCGGTACGTAGGTGTACAGCGTCATCGGGGCGACCCCGAGGGACTGGGCGATACGGCGCATGGTGACCGCTTCGAGCGCCTCGGCGTCGGCGAGCGCGATCGCCGCATCCACCACCGCGTCGACGGTGAGGCCCTTGCGCGGGCCGCGTCGCGGGGCCTCAGAGGAGGTTCTCCAGAGCAGTTCGAGGAGGTGCGGTCTCGGCGCGTCGGCTGTAGTGGAGGACACGGCGCCATCCTAGCCAATGGGCTTGTACGTTGTACGACGTACACCGTACGATGTACGTCGTACAATGAAGTGAAGGAGTCTTTCATGCAGATCGCCGCCTCGGCCATCTCCCTCAATGTCACCGATCCAGCCGCCTCGGCCGAGTTCCTGAGCCGCCACTACGGCTTCGACGAGGAGATGGCCGCCGACGGCTTCGTCTCCCTCTCCCGGCCCGACGCGGGATTCAACGTCATCTTCCTGCGCACCGGCCTATCGACGTTCAAGCCCCAGAGCGCCGCGGGCCACGCGGACGGGATGCTGCTGGTCTTCGTCGTAGCGGACGTCGACGCCGAATACGAACGCCTCCGAAGCGAAGGCGTAGCCATCACCACACCGATCGAGACCGAGCCTTGGGGCGAGCGCTACTTCCAGACGACCGACCCGAACGGTGTCGTCATCCAACTCGTCCAATGGGTCGAGACGCCCCAGTCGTGACCACCGGGACGGCCGGGCCCCGCGATCGACGGCGAGTCCCGAGACCGCGCCGCGGCGGCTTTCGACTCAAGGCTGCGTTCGCGTGGGACATGAAGACCTCCAGGTCGTGAAGCGGTGTCATCGACGGCTCCACTTCACTGCCGGAGGCCTTCACCCGTCAGGTGGATCCACCACCGCCCGGCAGCACAACGCCCCTGGACATCGCAGCTAGACCTCCCACTCGTGGACCGGCCGTCCGTCGGCCGATTGGGCCGTGTAGTCGAGCACCATCGCCCGCAGCGCATCGGCTCGTTCCAGGCGCTGCCGGTGCTCGGCCACCTGCACCCTCGCCACCTGCCAGGACGCGCCGTTGACCCCGCGGCGGCACCGCTGCTCGATCACGGTGAGGAAGCGGTCGGCGTCGCGCCGGACCACGCCCAAGGACGAGAGCCCTTCGGCGGCCAGCGGCAGCAGTTCCTCCAGCACCAGCTCACGGACCGGGACACGGCCGCGTCCCGGCCAGAACTGGTCGGCCTGGACACCGTGCCGGGCGGCGGCATGGAAGTTCGCCGCCGCATCGGAGAAATCGAGCCGGTCGGCCAATTGCTCATCGCATTCGGCGAAGTACGCCACGAGCCCGTAGAACAAGGCCATGTTCGCGCAGATATCGACCGGGGTCGGCCCGGCGGGCAGCACCCTGTTCTCCACGCGCAGGTGCGGACGACCCGCTCGGACGTCGTAGACCGGGCGGTTCCACCGGTAGATGGTGCCGTTGTGGTAGCGCAGTTCCTGGAGGCTCGGCACGCCGCCGTCGGCGACGACGGCGAGCGGGTCCTCGGCAACGCACAGTGGTAAAAGCGGGGCGAAGTGACGGTAGTTCTCATCGAACAGGTCCAGCGCACTGTCGATCCAGCGTTCCCCGAACCAGGCCCGCGGCATCGCCCCGGCCACACGCTCGTCGGCACGTCGCGTATCGGTTCCCTGTTCGAACAGGACGATGCGGGTCTCGGCCCACAGCTGCCGCCCGAACAGGTAAGGCGAGTTGGCGCCGAGCGCGACCTGGACACCGGCCAGGGCCTGCGCGGTGTTCCAGTAGCGGTGGAAGTCCTCAGGGTCGACCTGGAGGTGGAACTGCACCGAGGTGTTGGCCGATTCGGGGGCGATGGTAGAGGAGAAGTAGCTGATCGACTCCGCGCCGGCGATGTCGATGTGGACGTCTTCGCCGCGTGCGGCCATGATCTCGTCGTTGAGGACCCGGTAGCGTCGGGCGCTCGACAGCGCTTCGATCCCGATGTGGTCGGTGAACAGGGTGGGCATGGTGCCGATGGGGCAGCAATAGACGCCGGCCTTGTCGGCGGCCTCACGCACCTCGGAGAGGACGGCGGCCAGATCGCTCTCATACCAGGAGATGCCCGCGCCGTCGAGCATCCGGGGCGGAAGGTTCAGTTCGATGTTGAAGGCGCCCAGCTCATGCTGTGCGCTGTAGAGGGCCTCTTCGTCGCCGGTGGTGTGCAGGTACTGGAGGACGGCCTCGTTCACGAACGCCGGGTCCCCGTTGCGTTCGAGAAGGTCGAGTTCCAGTTCGACGCCGGTGAGAGGCCGACCCCGGTCGAGCCGCCGATCGGCCAGAAGTTGGGCGAGGGCCTCTCGTCCTGCTTGGAGTTTCGCTCGGTGTGTGACTTGATCCCAGCGCGCCAAGGCAGAACCGGTCACCTCGTCGCCCATGTGTTCCTCCCCAGGAATCGGCGGTGCATCAACCTTAAGCAGTAGGTCATCCCATAGTTACCGAGGGGGATGTCGTTTCGTACCAAATGATCGGTTCCCGCACATATTAAGGATCGGTCACACCCTGCGGTGTCAAAAGAATGACACAATATGGTCTCACTTGGCAACAATGGGTACTCCTTCGGCCGACGAGTACTATCAGCGCGTGACCGAACAGCGCCCTTCTCGGCCGGGCACGGCCGATTTCTACGCCGCCAACCGAGGCGGCGGCATGCTCACCATGCTCGACCAGCACGGCGGAGCCGTATTCGCTTCCCTTGCATGGAGACTCGGCCTCAAACCTACCCACCTGACGCTGCTCAACCTGCTCCTCGGGCTGGCCGCGTCGGCAGGCGTCATCGCCTACATCCCCGCCGCGCAGGAGGGCGCCCCATGGTGGCCGGTGGCGCTCGCGGCACTCGTGCTCTGGAAGATCGCCTACATGCTCGACTGCGCCGATGGCCAGCTCGCGCGTGTCACGAAGACCGGCTCCGATGCCGGCGCCCGCGTCGACATCCTGTGCGACGTGGCGATTCAGGCTTCGGTGGTCGCGGTCGTCGTGGCGGTGGCCGATGCTTACACCCCGAGCGTGCCGGCGTGGGGCGGCGGGGCCTTCGCGGCGCTGTGGATGACCAACCTGGTGACATCGGTCATGGCTAAAGAGGACACCAGCGTCTCGCTCGTGACTTCCACGGGCCTCGTCGTGCGGTTGGTCAAACTCGTGCGCGACTACGGCTTCATCGTCATCGTCATCGCCCTCGCTCTGTTGTGGCCTGCGGCGATGGCCGCTGTCATGCTGTTCTTCGGTATGGTCAACGCCCTGTTCCTCCTGGCCAGCATCGCCGCCGCGTCTCGGGTCACCCTCCGCTGAGGCGGCGCGGGGAGCGGTGGCCGCGCCAATCGGTCGGCCGTGGACGTGTCCCTCCATTCCGGTCGCGACCCCTGCGCATGGTCGGTCGGTGTTGTGTCCGTCTGTGGGTTTCATGGTCGGTTTCGGGTTCTGGTATTACGTGTGCTGCACGGTTGGTGATGGTTTGGTAACCTGGTCATCGTCTGTTTTAGACCAGTGTGAGTCCTTCCGGGAGTGTCCCCACCGTGTCCCAACGCATCCTCGATCCTGACTACTTGAGCGCGTACCGCGATGAGCTGCAGCATCGTTTCGATTTCGTCACCGAGCTGGTCGAGCAGATGCGGCCTGGGAGTGATC
>JAJYSW010000235.1 GCA_021793335.1 Actinomycetes bacterium | reverse complement strand
CCCCGCCTCGCCCATGCGCCCGACCCACGGCGTCCCGCCGTATTCGTGGACGCGGTTGCGGACGTTCCACGGCGCCGGCAGCACCGATGCGACCGAGCCGTCCTCGCTTCGGCGCATCAATGTCCGGCGGCCGTCCTCGGACGGACGCGGCTCGGTCCACCACACCTCCTCGCCGACCAGGCCGAGGTGCGAGGGGCGGCCGTCGCCGCCCGCGACGTGCTCGACGGTGATCGGCGACTCCCAAGCGCCGTGAGGCGCAAGCTGCACTGCCATGGATTCGGATCCTAACCGTTCGCAGGGACATGGACTGGCCGCCGAGCGGCGGCGGTTTCGGGGTGCTGCTACGCCGAACGCAGGAAGTCGTCGAGCACCCGTACCCCGAAGCGCAGGCCCTCGACCGGCACCCGCTCGTCCACGCCGTGCGCGAGCCTGCCGTATTCGAAGCCCGGCGGCAGTAGCAGCGGAGAGAAACCGTAGCCGACGATGCCCAAGCGCGAGAACTGCTTCGCGTCCGTGCCTCCCGACATGCAGTACGGGACGACGTGCGCGCCCGGGTCGAACCGCTCGATCGCCGAGCGCATCGCCGTGAACGTCGGCGAGTCCACCGGCGCGCCGAGCGGCACGGTCCGGTGCTGGAACTCCCAGTCCACCTCCGGCCCGGTCAGCTCGTCCATCGTGGCGATGAACTCCTCCTCCCAGCCCGGCAGCATCCGGCCGTCCACTTGCGCTGCGGCGTGCTCGGGGACGACGTTGACCTTGTACCCGGCGTCGAACACGGTCGGGTTGGCGCTGTTGCGCAGTGTCGACTCGACCAACTGCGCGGCCGGTCCGAGCTGCGCGAGCAGCGCATCGGCGTCGAAGTCCGCCGCGTCCAGGTCCGTCTCGACGCCGTATACCGCGGCCAGCCCGCTCAGGGCCGCGCGCACCGTCGGCACCGGCCGCACCGGCCAACAGTGCCGGCCGATGCGTGCCACCGCCTCGGCGAGGATCACGACCGCATTGTGCGGGTTGGCCTTCGAACCGTGCCCGGCCCGACCGCGAGCGGACAGGCGCAGCCACGCAGTGCCGCGCTCGCCGGCCCCGATCGGATAGATCCGCATCCCCTCGCCGCCGTGGAACGTGAACCCGCCCGATTCGCTCACACCCTCGGTGCAGCCCTCGAACAGCTCGCCGTGGCGCTCGGCGAGGAACCCGGCCCCGTATTCGGCGCTGGCCTCCTCGTCGGCGGTGAAAGCCACGACGACGTCCCGCCGAGGCCGCACCCCGGCCCGGGCCCAGGACCGCACCGCGGCCAGGATCATCGCGTCCATGCTCTTCATGTCAAGCGCGCCGCGGCCCCACACGATCCCGTCGCGGAGCTCGCCGGAGAACGGATCGACCGTCCAATCGGCGGCCTCGGCGGGAACGACGTCGAGATGGCCGTGCACCAGGAGCGCGTCAGCGGACGGGTCGGTCCCGGCGATGCGGGCCACCACATTCGACCGTCCCGGCGCCTTCTCCAGGATCACGGGCTCGACACCCGCCTCGGCGAGACGCTCAGCGGCGTACTCGGCGGCCTCGCGCTCGCGGCCATCGCCTCCGCCCCGATTCGTGGTGTCGATGCGGATCAGTTCGGACGTGAACCGGACGGTCTCGTCGAGCGCCTGTTCATCGGCCTGTCCGTCAGTGATCGCTCGGGCCTCAGCCATATTGCTCCTCCACTGCCGCGGCGGCCACGGTGGTGACCGCCTTGAAGCATCGGATGCCTTCGTACATCGTCGCGGCGGTGAAGGCGACCCGCCGTTCCCCGTCCGGCGACACTCCCGGGACGACGGTCGCCGCGCCCGCCAGGTGCTCGGCGTCGAACTCGACCGCGAACACGTGCGGGCCGAGCACGGCCCCGGCACGCCGACCGGCTAGCGCCGCCGCCCGTTCGGCCGCCAGACGGATATCGGCCGCGGTGCGCGCGGGCGGCCGACAGACGGCCGCGTACCGCGAGACGCAGTCCTTGACCGCCACACCGACCGCCTCGCGCGCGTACTCCCGCGCCTCCTCGACGGTCCTGTCGTCGCCGGTCACCATGATCACCGGCACCCCGAACTCCTCGGCGACCTTCGCGTTCAGGCGTCCCTCGCAGGCCCGCACCCCATCGAGCCACACGCCCGTGATGCTGTTGGCCAGGTAAGTGTGCGCGAGCACGCCCTCCGTCCCGGCCCCGGCGTGATAGCCGAGGAACACCACGCCGTCGACGTCGCCGCGCTGGACGCCCTCCATCATCGACAGCGCCTTGTGCCTGCCGGTGAGCATCGAGGCGCGTTCGTCGAGCCGCTCCAGCAGCAGGTTCCGCATCGTCCAATGCGCCTCGTTGACCAGCACCTCGTCCGCGCCGCCGTCGAAGAGTCCCGCGACGGCGGCGTTCACGTCCCCGGTGAACAGACCCCGCTTCCGCTCCCATTCCGGCCCGCCCGGCAGCACATCGGCCGGGCAGGTGACACCGGTGGCGCCCTCCATGTCGGCGCTGATGAGGATCTTCACGGCTCCGCCCCCCGTTCGACCCGATGCAGGTGACAGGCCACCCGGTGCGCCGAGGCCTCGGACGGCAGCGGGCCGGGATCGGCGCCCTCGCAGTCACCGGCGACCGCCGAGGCCGAACCCGAGGCGTACGCTCGGCAGCGCGGCCGGAACCGGCAGCCGGACGGAATCCTCGCCGCGTCCGGCAACTCTCCGGACAGGATCATCGGCTCCGGCAGCGGCGAATCGGGCAGGACCGACACCAGCGCTCGCGTGTAGGGATGCTGCGGGTCGGTCAGCACCCGCTCGACCGGGCCCTGCTCGACGATCCTCCCGAGGTACATGATCGCGATCCGGTCGGCGATGCTCCAGGCCAGCCCCAGATCGTGGGTGATGACCAGCGCGCCGAGATCCATCTCGTCCCGCAGCCGCAGCAGCAGCGCAAGGATCTCGCCGCGTACCGACGCGTCCAGGCTGGCGACCGGTTCGTCGGCGATGATGACGTTCGGGCGCAGGACCAGCGCACCCGCGATCACCGCCCGCTGCCGTTGTCCGCCCGAGAGCTCATGAGGATAGGACGAGAAGAACTTCTCGGGCGGGCGCAGCCCGGCCCGGGAGAGCGCCTCGGCGACCCGCTCGGTCTCCTTATCGGCGATGCGGTGGATGCGCAGCCCTTCGGCCACCGCATCGTAGACGGTATGACGCGGATTCAAAGCTCCGGACGGGTCCTGGAGGATCAACTGGACATCGCGTCGGTAGGACTTCAGCGCCCTGCCGGAGTAGCGCAGCGGCTCGCCCCCGAACGCGATCGTGCCCCGCGTCGCACGCTCCAGCCCCAGGAGCGCCCGCGCCAGCGTCGTCTTGCCGCAACCCGACTCGCCGGCGAGCGCGACGATCTCACCGGAGGCCACGTCCAGGTCGACGCCGTCGACGGCCCGGGCCACCCGCCCGCCGGGCAGGCCGAAATCCACGCCGAGGCCGCGCGCGGACAAGAGCGGTGGGTTCACGATCGGGCTCCCTTGCACTTGAACGGCCGCCTCACCGGACGGCTCCGCGAGTCTCGCCTCGGACCGCTCCGCCGGACTGGGCCACGAAGCAGGCGCTGCGGCGGCCCGCTTCGCCCGGCAGCGCCAGCAATGCCGGTTCCGCCTCGGCGCATTCCGCGACCGCGGCCGGGCAGCGCGGCCCGAAGGAACAGCCCGGCGGCGGGTCCGCCGGGTCCGGCGGGTCTCCGGCCAGCCCGCCCGGCCGCCTGCGCGAGGCGGCATCACCGATGATCGGGAACGCCGAACCCAAGGCGGCTGAATACGGGTGGCGGGCGTGCGCGAACAGTTCGCGGGCCGCACCGAGCTCGACCACGCGCCCCGCGTACATCACCGCGATCCGGTCGCATGTCGCCGACAGCACCGACAGGTCGTGGCTGATCATGACCAGACCGACGCCCCGCTCGGCCACCAGACCCGTGATCAGTTCCAGCACCTGGGCCTGCACCATGACGTCCAGCGCGGTGGTGGCCTCGTCGGCGACGATCAGATCCGGGTCGCAGGCCAGCGCCATCGCGATCATGACGCGCTGTCGCTGCCCGCCGGACAGCTCGTGCGGATAGCCGCGGGCGTGCGATGCCGGCAACCCGACCATCTCCAGCAGCTCGGCGGCCCGCCGGTTCGCGACGGCCTTCGTGACGTTCTCGTGCACCAGGATCGGCTCGGCGATCTGTGGGCCGATCCGCTGCACCGCGTTCAGCGAGTGCATCGCCCCTTGGAAGACGATCGAGGCCCCCGCCCATCTGACGGCGCGCAGCCGGCCCCACCCCATCGTGAGCACGTCCTCGCCGGACAGCAGGATCTCCCCGGAGACGGTCGCGCTGCGCGGCAGCAGCCGGAGCACCGCCATCGCCAGTGTGGACTTCCCGCATCCGGATTCGCCTGCGATGCCGAGCGTCCGCCCGGCCTCCAGCGCCAGGTCCACGCCCCGCACCGCGGGCACCGCGCCGCGCGAGCCGTGATAGACGACGTTGAGATCGCGGATCTGGAGCAGCGTCACGGCTCACCTCGCAGACGGGGATTGAACACGGCTTCGAGCGCTCTGCCGCACATCATGAACGCCGCGACGACGATGAGGATCGCCAGACCGGGCGGCAGCAGGTACCACCAGGCGCGCGCCGAGACCGCGCCGTTGCCGGAGGCGCGGTTGAGGATCGATCCCCACGAGACGACGTTGGGGTCGCCCAGGCCCAGCCACGCCAGTGAGGATTCCATGAGGATCGCCGAGGGCACCAGCAGCGTCGCGCTGGCCAGCACCAGCGGCAGCACGTTCGGCAGGAGGTGCCGCGACATCCGGTGCCAGTGGCCCGCCCCCAGCGCCCGCGCCCGCTCCAGGTAGGGCCTGGACTGCACGGTCAGCGTCTGGGCCCGTACCAGCCGGGCCGTTCCCGACCAGGACACGATCGCGATGACCGTGACGGTGGTGGCGGCGCTGCGGCCCAGCACGGCCAGCAGCGCGATGGCCACGACCAGACTGGGCAGCACCATGAACCAGTCGGAGACGCGCAGGGCGATCCCTCCG
>JAJYSW010000234.1 GCA_021793335.1 Actinomycetes bacterium | reverse complement strand
GGCAAGGCGCTCGGCCGCAGCCCGGCGGCCTGCCGGAAGCTCGCCAGCCGCGCCCGCGCGCACGTCGAAGCCCGTCGGCCGCGCTTCGAGGTGGACCCCCGGGCCCATCGCGAGGTCGTCGACGCCTTCGCCTCGGCCTCCCTCTCGGGCGATTTCGACCGGCTCGTGCGGCTGCTGGACCCCGAGGCGGTCCTCATCTCCGATGGCGGCGGTGTCGTCCGCGCCGCCCTCAACCCGATCCGCGGCGCGGACAAGGTCGCCAGGTTCATCACCGGCGCGAACGTCACCAGGGCCAGCGCCATGCGGGCCACCGTCGTGAACGGCAACCCGGCCCTGCTGACCTTCGACGAAGGCGGGCGGATCAACTCGGTGATGACGCTGGGCATCCGGGACGGCCGCATCGTCACCATCGACGCCGTACGAAACCCGCACAAGTTCCGCGGCCTGCGCACCACCTGCAGCGCCGACTGAAGAAAGGAAACACCATGGAAGCCCGTTTCGATCTCCGCAGCACCGAACAAGCCCAGCGGTTCTACAAGAAGTTCGCCGCCGCCGGACAGACCATCGCCGAGTCCACGCTGCCACGTGCCGTCCAGGAGCTGGTGAAGATCCGCGCCAGCCAGATCAACGGCTGCGGTTTCTGCACCGACATGCACACCAAGGAGGCCGCGGCCGCGGGGGAGACGCAGCAGCGGCTCAACCTCGTGGCGGCCTGGCGCGACGCGACGGTCTTCGACGAGGCCGAACGCGCCGCCCTCGCCCTCACCGAGGAGGGCACCCGCCTCGCCGACGCCTCCACCGGCATCGCCGCCGAAGCGTGGGACGCGGCGCGGGAGCACTACGACGACGACCAGCTGTCCGCGTTGATCACGCTGATCGCGCTCATCAACGCCTACAACCGCCTGGCCGTCATCTCTGGCACGCCCGCCGGGCACTACCGGGTCGGCCAATTCGGGTGATGGACACCACCGCACCGGCGGCGGGTCCGGTCTCGGTTCCGCCACCGGTGCGTTCACGGGCGTCCCGGCACAAGGGCGGCGTCGGCCCGTCCGTTGATTCACGATGAAGCGAGACGGCCGCGCAGCACTGAGTAGCGATGAGCAGCACCGAGCAATGCTGAGTAGCGATGAGCGGTGACCGAGCGGCGAGGGGTGAACCCTCCGCCGCGAAACGTCTCACGTGCACCGAAGGCCGCGCCCGGAAGGCGGTCGTCCCGCACCGGTGGCTGCGGACCGGGCTGCCGGAGACGGCCGTGCCAGGCCATCACGAGGCCGCGCCGTTCACGGCGCGGCGTGCACCGCGTCGGACCACCGCTCGGCCGGGCCCCGCATTCCCCCTGCGAAGGCGAAGCCCTCCGCAAAAGTGGAACCATATGCGAAGGCCAAGGGGCCCGTCCGCTCTCACGGACGGGCCCCTTGCCGACTGGGTTCGGAGCTGAACCTTCCCTGTCGTTACCGGCTCACGGCCAGCTTGGTCTCGTTGAGGCCGCGAGCGGCCTCAAGTTCACCGGTGGCGTCGCCGAAGCGTGATAGTGCCCGAAGCGTCCACTTGCCCGGCGCGGCGAAGAAACGGAACTGCCCGCCCTCGCCGGTCACCACCTCGGCGGTGAACTCGCCGGAGCCGTCGAGCAGACGCACGTAGGCGCCCTGGACGACATCGCCCTCATCGTTGACGACCGTGCCGGTCAGCACGGTCTCCTTCTCCAGGTCGACCGACGCCGGGAGCGCCGTGTCCTGCTCGGGTGCGCCGCACCCGGCGCCCGACAGGGCGGTGTTGGCGTCTACAGCCATGATGTTCCCCTTCTCGTCGTCCGCCGGATCACTTCGAGCCGGGCTCGTCGCCGAGCGCGATCGGCACGCCGATGAGCGAGCCGTACTCGGTCCACGAACCGTCGTAGTTCTTCACGTTCTCGTAGCCGAGCAGTTCGCGCAGCGCGAACCAGCTGTGGCTCGAACGCTCGCCGATGCGGCAGTACGCGATCGTCGGCTTGTCCTCGTCCAGGCCGGCCTCGTCGACATAGAGCTTGCGCAGCTCGTCATTGGACTTGAAGGTGCCGTCCTCGTTGGCCGCCTTGCTCCAAGGGATGCTCAGCGCAGTCGGGACGTGGCCGCCGCGCTGGCTCTGCTCCTGCGGCAGGTGCGCCGGGGCGAGCAGGCGACCGGCGTATTCGTCGGGGGAGCGGACGTCGATGAGGTTCGAGCTGCCGATCGCCTCGACGACCTCCTCGCGGTAGGCGCGGATGGCGGCGTCCTGCGGCTTGGCGACGTACTGGGTGCGCTCGCGCTTGGGGATCTCGGTGGTGAACGGACGGGCGTCGAGCTCCCACTTCTTGCGGCCGCCGTCGAGGAGCTTGACGTTCTTGTGGCCGTACAGCTTGAAGTACCAGTACGCGTAGGCCGCGAACCAGTTGTTGTTGCCGCCGTAGAGGATGACGGTGTCGTCGTTGGAGATGCCGCGCTCGCTGAGCAGCTCGGAGAACTGCTCCTGGTTGACGATGTCGTGGCGGACCGGGTCCCGGAGGTCGTCCCTCCAGTTGAGCTTGACGGCGCCCTTGATGTGGCCGGTGTCGTAGGCGGTGGTGTCCTCGTCGACTTCGACGAACACCACGCCCGGGGCGTCGAGGTTCTCTTCCGCCCATTCGGCGGTTACCAGCACGTCTTCACGAGCCATGTTTGTTCTCTCCTGAACATGAGTAAATTTGACTGAAGTTCGATTTCACTGGGTTCGCGAGAGGCCCGGCGCTACGGCGCGGAGAAGATCGAGCAGGAGATGTCCAGGCGGATCATGCCGTGGATATGCAGACGAAGCCTTGCTCTGTGTGTACTTGCGCACGCTGGGCCGCATAGCGGCGACCGTCCGAAAGACGAGTCGCCTAGGGCATTCGACAGAGCGAGGTGGCGATCTTGCAGAAGTCGATCGCACGCCGCTTAGTGAGCATCGGCTTGCGCATGGGCTGAACGCTAGCAGACTTCCGGGCCCGTGACCACACCTGTTCTCGCCATGCGGACGGTGGGCGACAGGACGGCTCCATCAGGTGAGGGCCACATCGGTGGCCGTCCCGGAGATCGTCACGACCCCTCCGGCGATGGCGATCTCGGTGAGCCGGAGGCCCCACGGCAGTTCCGGCAGGGCGATGACCGTGCTCATCTGCTCCCGGATTCCCTCGACGTGCTGCTGCGCGTCGTGCGGGAGACTCCCCGAGAGCGACTCGACGGCGTCGGGCACGAACCACAGCTCGTTCCCGGTGAGCTCGATCGCACCGGTGCCGACGACCTCGATCTCAAGGCCGACCACATCGATGACGGTCGTGACCGACGCGGTGCCGTCCTCGTCGACGTGCAGCTCGTAGCCGGTGCGCTCGCGCAGCAGCGTTTCGAGCGTGGCGAGCGGGACGGTGCCGGAGACACTGACCTCGGCGGCGGTGATCCGGGAGTCGCCGGCGGCGAAGTCGCGCCAGTCGGCGGTGACGTCCCTGGCGACCATGTCGAGCGTGGGGAAGACGATGTCCTCGGCCCCGACCTCGCGAAGCGCGATGTCGATCCGCTCGAAATCACCTGACCACGCCTGAGTGACGAACGGCCAGCCGCGGATGGTGACATCGGGCCGCTGGTCCGAATGGGCCCCGTGCGCGGCGGCGGTCTCGGCGACCTCGGTGGCGACGCGTCGCTCCGCCACCGCATTGGCCACGCGGTCGCCGAGGGCCGCGATCGCGACGACGATGACCAGGGTGATGAGGAGTCGGCGGAGGATCTTGCCCACAGGGGTCTCCACTCAATCGATGATGTAGTAGGCACTCAACAGATACACGACCGGTCCTGTGAGGGCGAACGCGAGGAGCGGCCCGGCAATGTCGATCACCGGCCGCGGGGCGGTGCCCCCGCCGTCGATGCGGCGGGCCGCGGACATGTAACCGCAGGCCAGGTCCGTCAAGACGGCGGTGAGGGCGACGAGCAGGCCGCCGATCGCGGCATGACGAGGCTCGGGCCCCTCGATGACCAGCCCCGCGTAGGCCGCGGAGGCCGTGCCGCACATGGTGCCGATGACGATGCCGAACGCGCCGCGCGTCACCTGGCGGTTGATGCGCGGATCGGGCATGACGAGATCGACGGCGCGGGCGGCGAGGATCGCGGTGCCGGCGGCGACGACCGCCGAGTACATGGCCGGCGGAGCCGAATCGAGACGCGACAGGGCTATATAGCAGGTGTAGCCGCACACGGCGATGCACAGGATCATCGTGAAGCCGAGGTTCTCGATGACCTCCGAGCGCTTCGGGCGCAGCAACTGCCAGAAGACGGCGGCCTGGAACGCGACCGCGAGCATCACCGTGATCGGCAGCATGGAGACGGGCGCCCAGCCGGCGGCGGCCCAGTCGACGGCGACGGCGAGCGCGGCGCCGACCGCGAGGGTCGCCAAGGCGCCGTCGACCCGGCGCGTCCAGACCACACAGGCCAGCATCGCGAACTGGAGCACCGCGATGCCCGCGGCATAGGCGGGGCGTTCGAGCTGCGAACCGAGGATGAGGCCGGCGCCAATGACGAAGGTGGCCGCCAGAGCCGGAAGCCGGTGCAGCACCGGCGGGGTGGGCGGGGGCATCGTGTGGTCCCCGGGCTCCTCCTCGCCGTCTGCGGCGGGCGAGTGGACGGGGGTCGCCCCGCCGTGCTCGGCCGCCGACGGACCTTCGCCGCGGGCGGGCCGACGCAGGAACGGCGGCATGCGGAAGCGCACCGGCCGGGAGGGCTCGGCGGGCGGCTCCGATCCCTCCCACGCGGGGTCGTCGTCGGGGGGCGGGGCGGCCTCGCGAGGCTCGTGGCTCCAGATCTCGTCGGGTCGGCTGTACGACACGATGGACAGCCTACGGCAAGACCTTCGTGCACCGTTCACCTTCGTGCCCGCACTGGTCAGATGTCGAGCGATCGAGCCCGCACGGCGGGGCTGAACGGGCGACATTGGTGCTCGCGAAAACGAGCGTTTACACTTATCGCAGTCTCCACCCACCGCCTGTGCAAGCCGCCCGCCGCCGTGGTCGGGAAGCGCAGCCCCGCGTCGTTCCGTGCCTCCGC
>JAJYSW010000011.1 GCA_021793335.1 Actinomycetes bacterium | reverse complement strand
GAGTGAGTCGACCCATACCCTCAGTGAGCTGCAAAGCCGACCCCCAACCCCTCAGCGAGCTGGAGGCTGCGCTCACTTGGTCCCTTCAGCAAGCTGAAGGCTGCGCTCACTTGGTCCCTTCAGCAAGCTGAAGGAACTGCCTCTTGCCCGCCAGGTCGGTCTCGGCCTTCTTGATGCGGCCGGCGTCGCCATCGGCCTTGGCCCGTTCGAGCTTCTCCTCGGCTTCGGCCACCTGCTGCTTCATCTGGAGCAGCAGCGGGTTCTCCTCGACGGGGACCTTCCGCCAAGCCGTGTCGAGCGCCTCTCGCAGCTTGTCCTCGACGTTGCGCAGCCGCCGCTGGAGCTTCGCCTGGTTCTTGCGGGGCACCGCGCCGGTGTCGTGCCAGCTGCCCTGAATCTCCCGGAACGCGGCCTGAGCGGCCTTGGGGTCGGCAGCGATGTCCAGCGCCTCGGCGCGCTTCAACAGCTCTTCCTTCACCGCCTGGTTGGCTTCGAGCTCCGCATCGCGGGCCGAGAAGACCTCCGAACGGGCGTTGAAGAACACATCCTGCGCGGCCCTGAACCGCTTCCATGCCTTCTGCTCGGCGTCGGGAGCGAGCCGACCGGCCTCTTTCCACTCGGCCATGAGCCCCTTGAGCTTATCGGCGGTCGGACCCCAATCGGTCGAGGTCGACAGCTCCTCGGCTGCGGCGATCAGCTCTTCCTTCTTGGCCGCGATCACCTTGCGCTCGGCGTCGAGCTGCGAGAAGTAGGCGCCGCGGTGCCGAGTGAACGTGTCACGAGCGGACGAGAACCGCCGCCACAACTTCTGGTCGGTCTTGCGATCCACCCCGTGGATCGACTTCCATTCCTCGACCATCTCGCCGAAGCGCTGCCCCGACGCCTTCCAGTGGCTGTCGCGCTTGGCCAACTCCTCGGCCTCGGCCACGAGCGCCTCCTTGGCGGCGACCGCATCGGCCCGCTCGGCGTCCTTGGCGGCCTTGAACTCGCTGACGCGGTCCTCGGCGTGCTTGGCCAACTCGTCGAGCCGGACGCCGAGCGAATCGACATCCCCGACGACGGCAGCGGTGTCCAGGCCCTCACGGAGCTTGCGCAGCTGCGCCGCAGCCTGCTCCACGTCCGCTGAATCCGAGTTCAAACGTGCTGCGATGAGATCGACTTCGACCACCAGGTCAGCGTATTTCCGCGCGAAGTGCGCGAGCCCCTCGTCGGTGGTGCCGGCCTGCCAGGAGCCGACCGCGCGCTCGCCGGAGGAGGTTTTCACGTAGACCGTGCCATCGGCGTCGATGCGGCCGAAGCGGGTCCAGTCTCCGAGGTCACTCATCGCGGTAATCTCAAATCCTTCACACGAACTAAGGGACTTACTTCCCGTACCTTACGGTGGTTGCCGGGTCGCTGCCAGCCGGGGCCGTACGCCTGAAAGGACGAACGGTGACGAACTGCGCGATCCGGTGGACAACGGGTCGGGCTCGCCCGACCACTCGAACCGAAGGGGTATCCAGTTGGTCGGTGCAATGTTATGGCTCGCAAGCTTCGCCCCGAGGGAGGCGACACCCCCAGCCTACAGCCGACAGTGCTCGCAGTGGTAGGCCCCACCGCGGCCGGAAAGACCGCGCTGTCGATCGATCTGGCCGAAGCGCTGTCGGGAGCAGTGATCAACGCCGACTCGATGCAGCTGTACCGAGGCATGGACATCGGCACCGCCAAGATCACCGAGGCCGAGGCCCGCGGCGTCCCCCACCACGTCTTCGACATCCTCGACGTCACCGAGGCCGCCGACGTCGCCCGCTACCAGTCGCTGGCCCGCGCCGCGATCGAGGACATCGCTTCCCGAGACGGGACTCCGGTGCTCGTGGGCGGTTCAGGGCTGTACGTGCAGGCGGCGCTCGACGAGATGGACTTCCCCGGCACCGATCCCGAGATCCGGGCGCGCCTGGAAGCCGAACTGGAACGCGAAGGCCCGGCCGCGCTGTGGGAGCGGCTGCGCGAGGCCGACCCTGCTGCGGCGCAGGCGATCCTGCCCTCGAACGGGCGGCGAGTGGTCCGCGCCCTGGAAGTCGTCGCGCTCACCGGCTCGTTCACCGCCACACTGCCCGAACCGAAGGCCCACTACGAGGCGGTGCGCATCGGCGTCGACCTGGACACCGCCGTGCTCGACGAGCGCATCGAACGCCGCGTCCGTGACATGTGGGAAGCGGGGCTCGTCGAGGAGGTCCGCCGCCTGGAGGCCCGCGGGCTGCGCGAGGGCCGCACCGCCTCCCGGGCGCTCGGCTACCAGCAGGTGCTGGCCTTCCTGGCCGGCGAATACGACGAGGACGAGGCATTCCGCCGCACCGTGCAGGGCACCCGCAGGTTCGTGCGCCGCCAACGCTCCTGGTTCAAAAGGGACGGCCGCATCGAATGGTTCGATGCGGCCGATCCCGAATTGACGGAGCGGGTGCTGGCCTTCGTCAGGCGCGCGGCCTCGGGCTCCGCGTCTTCGTCGGGTCCTTGATCGAGACCGGGTCGAGGATCTCGTTGACCTTCTCGTAGATCTCAGGATCGAGCTTGACGCCGACGGCCTTGACGTTGCTCTTGACCTGCTCGGGGCGGGTGGCGCCGATGATGGCGGCCGAGACGTTCGGGTGCTGGAGCACCCACGCCAGCGACAGCTGCGCCAGGTTCAGGCCGGCCTCCTCGGCGACCGGGATGAGCTGCTGAACCCGTTCGAGCACGTCGTCCTCCAGCCAGCTCTCGACGAAGCGGCCGAACTTGGGGTCGGCGCCGCGAGACCCGGCGGGGGCGTCCTGACCGGGCTTGTACTTGCCGGTGAGGACGCCGCCGGCGAGCGGGGACCACACGATCTGGCCGATGCCGAGCGCCTCGGAGGCCGGGATGACCTCCTCTTCGATGACGCGCCACAGCGGCGAGTACTGGGGCTGGCTGGAGATCAGCTGGATCTTCAAGTCCTCGGCGAGGGCGTGACCCCGGCGGATCTGGTCGGCGGTCCACTCGCTGACGCCGATGTAGTGGGCCTTGCCGGCGTGGACGACATCGGCGAACGCCTGCATGGTCTCTTCGAGCGGAGTGTCGTGGTCGTACCGATGGGCCTGGTAGAGCTCGACGCGGTCGGTCTGGAGCCGCTTGAGGGAGTTGTTGATCGACTCCTTGATGTGCTTGGCGCTCAGGCCCCGGTCGTTCTTGCCCTCGCCCATCGGCCAGTAGACCTTGGTGAAGATCTCCAGACCGTCGCGCCGCTCGTTCTTCAGCGCGCGTCCCAGCACCTCTTCGGCCGCGCCGTGAATGTAGGCGTCGGCGGTGTCGAAGGTGGTGATCCCCTCGTCGAGGGCGGCCCGGACGCACGCGATCGCCGCGTCCTCTTCGACCTGCCCGCCGTGGGTGATCCAGTTGCCGTAAACCATTTCGGAGATGACGAGGCCGGAACGGCCGAGATGACGAAATTCCATGCGGATGAGCCTACCGGCCGTTCGGCAAGTGTCAACGGAACATGGATCACAAGCCGATGCTCACAAAGGTCCGTCATCGATCGACACGGCCGTGTCCAGCACTCGGACCGCTTCGACTCTGTCCACTCTGGGCTGCAAGAGCTCGGTGCCGTCGAGGGCCAGCGTGCCCCACGAGCGGCCGTCCATGGAGACGAGGAACCCCGCCGGGTGAACGGCGATGTGCTGGTATCGAGGCGGCACGACGATGCGCCCTGAACGGTGGACGACGCCCGAGCGGCCGTGTTGGACGGCCACGGCGACACCGCCGACGAAACCGGTCACCGTACGGCCGTCCACGGTGGGCGTGTCGAGCGAGCTGTAGAGCATGGGCACCACGACGGTGCCCTGCCGGTCGATGGCGCCCCAGTCGGCCTGGCAGACCGCGGCCACCCCGCCGCGGAAGTCCCCGGCCTGACTGAACGCGGCCTTGACCACCGGCCGCCCGTTCGGTCCCAGATAGCCCCACCGCCCGGTCTGCTGGTCCTGGTAGCGGTCGGGCGCGGGGTGCCCGGCCCGTTCGGCCCACGGGCGCGGCCCGGGGCCGAAGCCGTTCTTCGCGGCCAGCTCCTCGGCCAGTCCGAGCCCGATCTCGACGATCTGCATGACGAAGCCGTGCGAGTTCTGCTCGCTGGCCCGTTGCAGATGGATGAGCCCTTCGGTGACGCGGCCTTGGGCCAGGCACGACAGGGCGGCGTAGGCCCGCACCGCGCCGGTCAGCGTGCGAGGGAGCTCGCCGGCCTCGGCCAGCGCGAACAGCTGATCGGCCTCGGCATGGCGGCCCTGTACGCGAAAGACCTGCCCGAGGCGGGCCCGGGCCGGGGCGAGCAGGAGATCCGCGCCGATGCCCTCGGCGTACTTCACCGCGGCGGCGGCATCGGCCTCGGCGCCGTCGAAATCCCCGAGTACCCGCAGCGCGACGGCTCTGACGCCGAGCAGCCGCGACTGGTCGGCCTCGGAACCGTGGCGGGTGAGCCGCCGACCGGCCTCCTCGCGGATCTGCTGGAGACCGACGGTGTCGGCGATGGCGTGGCGCAGTGTGGCGAGATCGAGCGGTCCGAGGGCGCGGACCAGCCCGGCGCGCAAGTCCGCCGCGACATCCACCACGTTGACTTCTTTCCCGGTGACTGAGGGTTACGACATTCAGGTTAAGGCATCGGGACCCGGGCGAGTGGCGAGGACGCCGGGGCCCGAGGGGTTGAGGGGGCCGTTGCTCGAAACCGAGCGATTACTTGACGATCTGCCCCAGATCGGCCTCGGTGGCCTTGTAGCTCATGCGGGGGCGCGGGGTGCGCATCGAGCGGAACATGATCGCTCGCTGGATCGCGTACCAGTACAGGCCGCCCTTGCGCTGCTTCGTGTTCGGGAACCGCTGCCACACGAGTTTGCGGACCCGGCGGCACAGGAAGTACGAGTCCAAAGCGAAACCGGCCATCATCGCCACCCACACCAGCATGAGGACGCCCACGGCGTTCGGGAAGACGTTGGTGACCAGGAGCAGGGCCATGGTGAGCGCGAAGAAGTACTGGGCGACGGTGCGCCGCGAGTCGACGAGGTCGCGCACGAGCAGCCGCTCGGGCCCGCGGTCACGAGGCAGGTGGTACTTGTCGAAGAGCGGGTCGCCCTTCCACTGGCCTTCGGCGATGCGGGCGCGCTCACGCCGCAGGTCTTCCTTCGCCTGCCTCTTCTGCTCGGGCGTGAGCTTGGAGGACTTCGCCTGCCGCCGGGCCTCCTTGGCGGTGAGCGGAGGGTTGGCCGGGGGACGGGCCTTGACCTGCTTGACCTGCTTGGGGGTGGCTCGCCCCTTCTTGTCGGTGGCGGCGGCCGGCCTCGATTGCTCGACGACCGGAGCCTGCTCGGCGGACTTCTTCCCCACGGGGCGATCGCCTTCCTCAACTCGCGACGGCATGCTACCCCCAGCATACCCAGGTTCGAGCGCCGCCGATCTGAGCGGCGCTCGAACCCGGCGGCCTCGCCGCCGCACGTGTGCGCTAACTCTCGGCGGCGTCCTTGACCGGGCGCTCTATCTTCGCGCCGAGCCCCTGGAGCTTCTCCTCGAAGTTCTCGTAGCCGCGTGTGATGTAGCGATCGACGCCGTAGACCCGCGAGGTGCCCTCGGCGGCCAGGGCCGCGATCAGGTGGCTGAACCCGGCGCGCAGGTCGGGAATCTGCAGATCGGCGGCGTGGAGTTTGCTCGGCCCGGCGATCACGGCCGAGTGCAGGAAGTTGCGGCGGCCCCAGCGGCACGGGGTGCCGCCCAGGCAGTCCGAGTACAGCTCGATATTGGCACCCATCTGGCGCAGCTCGGAGGTGTAGCCGAGCCGGTTCTCATAGACGGTCTCGTGCATGATCGACAGGCCGTCGGCCTGGGTGAGGGCGACCACGATCGGCTGCTGCCAGTCGGTCATGAGGCCGGGGTGCACGTCGGTCTCCAACGCCACCGGCTTGAGCGGACCGCCCGGGTGCCAGAAGCGGATGCCGCCCTCGACGGGGTCGTCGTCCACGTCGTAGGCCCCGCCGATGGAGCGGAAGACGTTGAGGAACGTCATCATGTCCGATTGCTCGGCGCCGCGGACGAAGACGCTGCCCTCGGTGGCCAGCGCCGCGGAGGCCCACGAGGCGGCCTCGATGCGGTCGGGGAGCGCCCGGTGGGAATAGCCCTTGAGCTCGCCGACGCCGACGATCTCGATCACGCGGTTGGTGTGGACCTTGATGATCGCGCCCATCTTCTGGAGGATGCAGATCAGGTCGATGATCTCCGGCTCGATCGCGGCGTTGCGCAGCTCGGTGGTGCCCTCGGCCATGACGGCGGCGAGCAGCACCTGCTCGGTGGCGCCGACCGAGGGATATTCGAGGGTGTACCGGATGCCGCGCAGACCGTCGGGGGCCGACAGGTGCGTGCCCTCGGGACTCTTCTCGACGACGGCGCCGAACTCGCGCAGTGCATCGAGGTGGAAGTCGATGGGGCGGCCGCCGATATTGCAGCCGCCGAGGTCCGGTATGAAGGCGCGCCCGAGGCGGTGCAGGAGCGGCCCGCACAGCAGGATCGGGATGCGGCTCGTGCCGGCGTGGACGTTGATCTCCTCGACGCCGGCCGATTCGACCGAGGTCGGGTCCATGTACAGCGTGTCGCCGTCGAGGGAGACGTCGACGCCGTGGACGCGCAGGAGCCCGGTGACGACCTCGACGTCGCGGATGGCCGGAACGCCGCGCAGGATCGAGGGAGAGGTGCCGAGCAGCGCGGCCACCATGGCCTTGGACACGAGGTTCTTGGCGCCTCTGACGGTGACCTCGCCCTGCAGGGGCGTTCCGCCGTGAATGATCAACATGTCTTCCGGGGTGCTCGCGGTGCCGCTCAACTGGTCTCCTAGCTGGGTGGATAAGACCGGGGACGTCGCCCAACGATAACGGACCGGCAACGGGGAAGATCCCCAGGCAGGGCCATAACGAAGGGTGATCGTGCTTACCGACGGCGAGCGCGACCCGGTGGTTCGGTGTGCCCGGTTCAGGGCAGGTTCAGCATGCGATCGAGCGCCGCACGGGCGTGCTCGGCCGTGGCCGGGTCCACGGTGATCTGGTTCGGCACTCGGCCCGCGACCAGTTCCTCCAGGGACCACACCAGATGCGGCAGGTCGATCCGGTTCATGGTAGAGCAGTAGCACACGGTCCGGTCCAGGAATGAGATTTCCTTGTCCGGGTGTGCGTTCGCCAAGCGGCGCACCAGGTTCAGTTCAGTTCCGATGGCCCACGCGCTGCCGGGCTCGGCCGCGTCGAGGGTCTTGATGATGTACTCGGTCGAGCCCACGTAATCGGAGGCCGCCACCACCTCGTGCGTGCACTCGGGGTGCACCAGGATGTTGACCCCGGGCGTGCGCTTGCGCATCTCCTCGACGCAGTCGAGCGTGAAGCGCCCGTGCACCGAGCAGTGGCCCTTCCACAGGATGATCTTCGCCTCGCGCAGCTCTTCGACGGTCAGGCCGCCGTTCGGCTTGTGCGGGTTGTACAGTGCGCAGTCGTCCAGGCTGAAGCCCAGTTGGCGGACGGCGGTGTTGCGGCCCAAGTGCTGGTCGGGCAGGAACAGGACCTTTTCGCCGCGCTCGTAGGCCCACCGCAGCGCCCGTTCGGCGTTCGAGGAGGTGCACACCACGCCGCCTTCGCGGCCGACGAATGCCTTGATCGCCGCCGAGGAGTTCATGTAGGTCATCGGGACGGTGGTCTCGGCGATGCCGGCCTCCGCCAGGTCCTCCCAGCACTGTTCGACCTGGGAGGCGGTGGCCATGTCGGCCATCGAGCAGCCGGCGGCCATGTCGGGCAGGATGACCCGCTGGTGGTCGCCGGTGAGGATGTCGGCCGATTCGGCCATGAAGTGAACGCCGCAGAAGACGATGTGCTCGGCATCGGGCCTGGCCGCGGCCTGCTGAGCGAGTTTGAAGGAATCGCCGGTGACGTCGGCGAACTGAATGACCTCGTCCCTCTGGTAGTGGTGCCCGAGGATGAAGAGGCTCTCACCGAGGGTCTCCTTGGCGGCGCGGGCACGTTCGACGAGGTCGGGGGCGCTGGGGGGCGGCAGCTCGCCGGGGCAGTCGACACCGAGCTCGGAGTCCGCGTCGGCGCCTCGGCCGAGCAGCAGGAGCGCGGTCTGTGTGGGAGCAGGTTCGATGAATCCCGTCATGCGACCCATTCTTGCATGGTTCGAGCAGTTTCCCCACCAATGGAAGGCAAGCTATCACCTGCTGGTACGGGGCATGGTTTAGGCTCTCGGTGTGCGCATCCTCATAGCTCCCGACAAGTTCGCCGGCACCATGACCGCCGCCGAGGCCGCGAGCGCCATCGCCGAAGGCTGGCGACACGCCCGCACCGGCGATGCCGCCGTCTGCCTCCCGCTCGCCGACGGCGGCCCCGGCTTCATCGACGTCCTCGAAGCCGCGATCCCCGCCGCCGCAAGACGAACCGTAGACGCATGCGACCCGCTCGGCCGCCCCGTCGAAGCCGACTACCTGCGCGAGGGCGACACCGCCTACATCGAATCGGCCGCCACTTGCGGCCTCCACCTGCTCGCCGCCGCCGAACGCGATCCCCGCACCGCCACCACCTACGGCCTCGGACAGGTCGTGGCCGCCGCCATCGAGACCGGTGCACGGCGCATCATCGTCGGCCTCGGCGGCTCGGCCACCAACGACGCGGGGGCCGGCATGCTCACCGCGCTCGGCTCCATCAGCCGCGACCTCGCAGGCGACGCCCTCCCATACGGCGGGGCCGCACTCGCCGCGTGCGCCTCCATCGACGGACGCCCGCACACCAGGGGCGTGGAATTCATCGCCGCCACCGACGTCGACTCCCCGCTGCTGGGCCCCCACGGCGCCACCTACATGTTCGGGCCGCAGAAAGGCGCCGCCGACGCCGACCTGCCGTTCCTCGAAGCCGCACTGGCGAACTTCGGCGAGATCGTCGAACGCGACCTCGGCCCGTCCGGGGCCGCGCAATGGCCCGGAGCCGGCGCCGCGGGCGGGCTCGGCCTGGCCCTCTTCGCGCTCGGCGGACGGCGGGCCTCGGGCGCCAAGCTCACTTGTGAAGCGGTGGGCCTGGACGCCGCCGTGGCGGCGTCCGATCTGGTCATCACCGGCGAGGGCTCCTTCGACGCTCAGAGCCTGCGCGGCAAGCTCGCCGCCGAAGTCGCCGCTGCCGCCGCCGCGCACGGCAAGCCGTGCCTGGTGCTCGCGGGAAGATCCGAGCTCGACGCGCACCCGGATTTGGCTGGCGTGCATTCCGTCACCGAACTGCTCGGCAGCGCCGAGCAGGCCATGAAGGCCCCCGCCGACGGCCTGCGAGCCCTGGCGGCATCGGTCGCCGAAGCCTGGGACCGGGCGTGACGCTCCACGCTCGTGGCCGCTCACGCCGGCTCGGGTCGCGCTCCAGAACCCGCTTCCTCCGGCTCGGGCGGTGTTCCCTATCCCTCTCCTCCGGCTCGGGAATAGCGACGTCTCCGGCGACGTTGGGTACTGTTGACAAGTCGAAGACCCGATCGACGCCGTTGATCCCAAACTTCAAGCAGAGGGAGCTACAAGTGAGCGCTACTCAGCAGGCCGAGGACGTTCCGGAGACCGCCGCCACCGGCGTGAAGCTCACGGACGCCGCCGCCGACAAGGTCAAAGCCCTGATCGAGCAGGAAGGTGAGGAGGGCCTCCGGCTGCGCGTCGAGGTCAGCCCCGGTGGCTGCTCGGGCCTGCGCTACGGCCTCTTCTTCGACACCGACGAACGCGACGGTGATGTCGTGCAGTCCTACGACGGCTTCGAGGTCGTCGTGGACCGCATGAGCGTCCCCTATCTCGTCGGTGCGAGCATCGACTTCGCCGACCGCATCGACGCCCAGGGCTTCACCATCGACAACCCGGGTGCGCAAGGCTCCTGCGCCTGCGGCGACTCCTTCCACTAGGGCCACGGGGTCCGCCGGAACTCGGCGGGAACGCCGAAAGCGGCATCCGGCTGCGGCGCGCGCTCCGCGCACATCGCCTTCGCGATCGCGGACCGCCGCGCGAATCCTTCCGGGTGCACCGCTCGACAGTCCCGCCGGCCGGGCACGGGCCTGGACTTCCTTCCACCGACGGTGACCCATCAGCTGGAAAGCCCGGTCGAACCCACTTATATCTGGTTTTATCGACCGGGCTTTACCGTGTCTCCTGTGAGGTCCAATCCATGAAGACCGCCGTCACCGGCGCGAGCGCCCTCGCCATCTCCCACGGGATGGGCGGCCTCGGGAAACCGTCCGTCGCCCTCGATCCCACTCAGGCGGAACTCGACCTCATCGAGGTCATGGAACAGTGGGGGCCGTTCGGTCTGGTCCACATCGGCGCCGACGATCCGAAGGTCATGCTGTCCTACGCCGAGCAGTGCCGCGATCTGGGGCTGGAGTTCAGCGCCGATCCCGGCACCCTCGACGGCGCCGACGCCGCCGAGTTCATCGAAGGCGCGAAGTTCCTGATCACAAGCCAGGACCGCTACCAATTCCTCCAGGGCGTCACCGGACTGAGCGATGACGAGATCCTCGCGCTGATCCGCGTCCGCGTGACCACGCTCGATACCGAGGGCGTCGAGATCGTCGGCCACGACATGGACCGTGTGCGAGTGCCGGTGGCCCGCGCAAGCGAACTCATCGACCCGGCGGGCGCGGCCGATGCGTTCACCGCCGGGGTGCTGGCCGCGCTCGCCTGGGGCATGCCGCTGCGCCGGGCCGCCGAGATCGGCAGTCAGCTCTCGGCCGTGGCGATCGAATCGGTCGGCGCCTACGGATACACGCTCAATCCGGCGGCGTTCGTGCAGCGGCTCGAAGCATCCTATGGAGCCGCCTGCGCCGCGGAGGCGTCCGCGTACCTACTGCCGGAGTGAGACCGCTGCCGGAGTGACCGCTCTGTCCCCGCGAGCATCTTCAGAGGGCATGGGCCTCATCTGAACTCGTTCAGGAATATAAGCAAACTTAAATTCATGAATTTAATGTCTCCATTGCCGTTCCAAGGGGTAACGATTTCACAACGGACCCTTTCGCGCCGGGGTGTTGTACGACATTGTGTGAATTATCCCACGGTCAACTCACACCCACGGAGCTTCCAGTGAGACATACGAAACTCGCGGTGGCCACAGCCGCGGCCGCAGTACTCGCACTGACCGCCTGTGCGGGAGACCCCGGCGACGCCGAAGACGGCACGCTCAACATGCAGATCGGCCAAGTGGTGAGCCTCGTGCCCGGCGGCTCGGGCGAATCCGAAGGCTTTCGCATCATAAAGAACGTCTACGAGGGCCTGGTCTACTACGACGCCGAGACGGGCGAACCCGAGAACCTCGTGGCCGAAGCGATCGCCAGCGAGGACAACCAGAACTGGACCATCACGCTCAAGGACGGGCTGACCTTCCACAACGGGGAACCGGTGAACGCGGACGCATTCATCCGATCCTGGAACCGCACGGCTTATGGGCCGAACGCCCTGCGGCTGAACTACTTCTTCTCGACCTTCCAGGGATACGAGGAGCTGAACCCCGAGCCGCTGCCCGAGGACCAATGGGCCGACCCCGAGGTACCCGAATTCCCCGAGATCGAGACCGAGGCGCTGTCCGGGGTGACCGCCGTGGACGACCTGACCATCCGAGTCGAGTTGAAAGCACCGTTCGCCGCCTTCGCGACCATGCTCGGTTACGAAGCGTTCTTCCCACTGGCACAGGAATGCCTCGACGATCTCGACGCCTGCGAAAAGCTGCCGATCGGCAACGGCCCCTTCAAATTCGAAGAGCCCTACAGCATCGAGAACGGCGGCACCGCCGTAGCCTGGGACGAATACCGGGGTGAGCGCGCACCCTCGATCGATGCCGTCAAGTGGCACGTCTACCTCGAAGGCAACGACTGCTGGGCCGACTTCATGACCGGCGACATCGACGTCTGCCGCCCGACCGCCGCCGACTACGAACAGGCCGTCAACGACCCCGAACTGGCCGAACGCCGCATCACCGGCCCCGACCCGAGCCTCACCGTGCTGGGTTACCCGATGTACCGGGAACCGTATGACAACGTCGACATCCGCCGCGCCCTGTCGATGGCGATCGATCGCGAAGGCGTGATCAACGTGGTCGGCCCCGACCGCCTCGCGCCCGCCGACGGCTGGGTGCCCGCATCCATTCTCGGCGGCGGCACCGGCGCCTGCGGCGAATACTGCGCCTACGACCCCGAGGGCGCCCGAGCATTGCTCGCCGAGGCGGGCGGCTGGCCCGAAGGACAGAAACTCGAAATCTGGGTCAACGACGCCAGCGACAACCTCGCCATCTTCCGCGCGATCGGCGATTCGATCAGCGAATCGCTCGACATCGAGTACGAACTGGTGCCGATGGAGTGGGCGGACTTCCTGGTCGCCCGCGAAGGACACAAGGTCGAAGGACCGTTCCGATCCGGCTGGGGCCCCGACTACAACCTGAACGAGAACTACCTGGAACCGGTCTACGGCGGCGGCGCGGCCGCCAACGACTACGGCTTCGAGAGCGATGAGTACGACGACAAGATCGCCGAAGCCGGCGCGGCCGCGAGCCTGGACGAGGCCGTGGCCTTCTACGCCGAGGCCGAAGCGGCCCTGGCGGATGAATTCCCGAGCGCGCCACTGTTTGAGGGCAAGGTGAACTTCTTCCATACCGAGCGGGTCGACAACGTGATCGTCAACCCGATCTACGCCGGCCCCGGCGGTGACGCGGAACTGCGCGACATCGTCATCGACAAGTAGCGGACCGAGAACGAAACCGCGGGCGGGCTCCAGACCCGCCCGCGGGCTCTAGAACGGAAATCCATGGGACGCTATGTCATCCGGCGGCTGCTTCAAGCACTGCTGACACTGTTCATCACCCTGTTCCTGCTGCACTACCTGACGGCGCTGTCCGTCCAGATCCGCGGCAACCCCGCACTGCTGTTCTTCGGCGGCGAACGCACCCCCGACCCGGCCATGCTCGCGCAGATCGAGCGACTCTACGGACTCGACAACACCTGCTTCGACCGGCCCGGCGACCCCTGCCTGGGCCCGTTCGTCGAACGGCTCCAGAACTACGCCGCAGGCGACTTCGGAACCACCCTCAACGGCAACCGCGACGTCGGGGAACTGCTGACGATCTACATCCCCAACACACTGCGCCTGTTCATCTTCTCGACGATCACCCTCGTCACCCTGGCGATGGTCCTGGGCACCTGGGCGGCGCGCCGCCGCGGAGGGCTGATCGACCACTCCGTCCGCGGCGCGACGATCCTGATCGACTCGGTCCCGGTGTTCCTGATCCTGTTGGCCTACGTCTACATCCTGGCCGTCCCCCTCACCAACTGGGCCAGAGACATCTGGGGCGCCGAATCGTTCATGGGGCAGGTGTTCCGACCCAACTACAACCCCGACTATCCATGGACGACGATCATCATCCCGGGGATCATCGTCGGCACGGTCGGCCTGGCCACCCTCACCCGCCTGGTGCGGGCCAGCCAACTGGAGAACCTCGGCTCCGACTTCGTGCGGACCGCCAAGGCCAAAGGGCTCAAGACCGGTCGCATCACCGTCGTCCACGTGGTGCGCAACTCCATGATCCCGATCGTGACCGGGGTCGGCTACACCTTCGCCTTCGCGCTCTCCGGCGCCGTCCTCACCGAAGGGATCATGGGCATCCCCGGAATGGGCCGCATGATCTTCCAGGCCGTGCAGCGACAGGAGACGAATCTGATCATCGTGGGCCTGACCGTCACGGCGGTCGTCGTGATCCTGGTGACGCTCGTCGTCGACCTCCTGTACGCCGTTCTCGACCCGAGGATCCGATATGACTGAGCTGACAGCGCCCGCGGCCGGCGCCGACGCACCGCAGGCGTCACTGTGGAAAGACGCCTTCCGCGCCATGGCGCGCCGACCGGACGTCCTCTTCGCCTCGCTGATCATGCTGTTCGTCTTCACGATGGCGGCCTTCCCCGGCCTGTTCACCGATAAGGACCCGACCCGCTGCATCGGCCGCGAGGCCCGCGGCCGACCCGAGACGTGGTTCCGCGGCGAGCACCCGCTCGGCACCGACGCCTTCGGCTGCGACTTCGCTGCCACGATCGTCCACGGCACCCGACCCACGATCACCCTGGCGCTCAGCGTCATCGTCCTATCGGTCCTGATCGGCATGACCCTCGGCATCCTCGCGGGCTACTTCGGAGGCTGGATCGACGCGGTCATCTCCCGCGCGCTCGACGTCTTCATCGTCATCCCCCTGATGATGGGAGCCATCCTGCTGCTGAGCCTGTTCCGCGGCCGCGGTTCCTCGGGCAACCTGCTGGAGACCGTCGCGCCGGCCGCGATCGCGCTGACCCTGTTCGGCTGGATGGAGTTCTGCCGCTACGCCAGAGCCGCGACGATCGAGACCAAGAACCTCGACTACGTCACCGCCGCCCGCTGCCTCGGTGCGAAAGACCGCCGGATCATGTTCCGGCACGTCCTGCCGAACGCGGTCGTGCCGATCACCGCGATCGTCCCGACCAGCCTCGGCTCCGTCATCGTCGTCGAAGCGGCGCTCGCCGTGCTCGGCATCGGCGTGCAGCCGCCCGCCACCAGTTGGGGCGTGCTGCTGTCCAACGGCACCCAGTGGGCCGGAGGCGGCTACATCTACCTGTTCGGCATCCCGCTGGGGCTGCTGATCCTGACCGTCTTCTCGTTCGCGACCTTCGGCGACGCCCTCCGCGACGCCCTCGACCCGAAACTGAGGTGACCCAGTGGCAGAGACGACCGGCCCCGCAGCCGACGTGCTCCCGGGCTCGGACATGAACGCCCCGCTGCTCGAAGTCGAGGACCTCCGAGTCGAGTTCGCAGTGCGCGGCAGGCGAATACCGGCCGTCCGGGGCGTGAACTTCGCCCTCGAACAGGGGAAGACCCTCGCCGTCGTGGGCGAGTCCGGCTCGGGCAAGTCGGTCACCTCGCAGGCCATCATGGGCATTCTGGACTCGCCGCCCGGTTTCGTCACCGGCGGTGAAGTGCGCCTGCGCGGCGTCGACCTGCTGCAACAGGACGAGGAGACCAGAAGGACGGTGCGAGGCAACCACATCGCCATCGTCTTCCAGGACGCGCTCTCGGCACTCAATCCGGTGTGGTCGGTCGGCTTCCAACTGGGCGAGCTCTACCGCGTCCACCGGGGCGCCGGCCGCAGAGCCGCCGAACAAAAGGCGATCGAACTGCTCGACCAGGTCGGCATCCCCGACGCGAAGAACCGCGTGGGCCACTACCCGCACCAGTTCTCCGGCGGCATGCGCCAACGGGTCATGATCGCCATGGCGCTCGCACTCGACCCCGAGGTCCTCATAGCCGACGAGCCGACCACCGCGCTCGATGTGACCGTGCAGGCCCAGATCATGCGCCTGCTGCGCCGAATCCAGGACGAGCGGAACATGGGGCTCATCCTCATCACACACGACCTGGGCGTGGTCGCCGACGTCGCCGACGACGTCGCGGTCATGTACGCCGGGCAGATCGTCGAACGGGCGAACATCCACGACGTCTTCGCCCGGCCGGCCCACCCCTACACGAAGGCGCTGCTGCGAGCCATCCCCCGTGTCGACGCCGTCGGCCGGGAATTGGAGGTGATCCCCGGCCTGCCGCCGAACCCGGCGGCCCTGCCGAGCGGCTGCCCTTTCCATCCGCGTTGCCGGGCGGCCGACCCGGAGCGGTGCGGAGACGAGGAGCCGCCGGACCGGCAGGCCGCCGAGGGCCACCTGGCCCGCTGCCACTTCGCCGAGGAGGTCTACCGGGATGAACGCTGAGACGGGACAGGCGAGCGCCGCACCCGAACCGGTGCTGCAGGCGACCGGGGTGGTCAAGCACTTCCCGGTCCAGCGCGGCGTCGTCTTCAAGCGGACGGTCGGGAACGTGCGGGCCGTCGACGGCGTCGACCTGGAACTCCATGCGGGCAGAACGCTCGGTGTCGTCGGGGAGTCCGGCTGCGGCAAATCGACGCTCGCCAAGCTCCTGGTCGGCCTGGAGCCGCCCACGTCCGGTTCGATCAAGGTGCTGGGCCAGGAGATCGGCGGCCTCTCGGCCAGGCGGATCAGGCCGGTGCGGCGAGACGTCCAGTTGGTGTTCCAAGACCCGTACACCTCGCTGAACCCGCGCATGACCGTCGGCGACATCGTCGGCGAGCCGTTCGAGATCCATACCGACGTCGTGCCCCGGAGGGAGCGCGGCGCGGCGGTCAAGGAACTGCTCGACATGGTCGGGCTCAGCCCCGATCACGTCAACCGCTACCCGCACCAGTTCTCCGGCGGGCAGCGCCAGCGGATCGGCATCGCCCGCGCTCTGGCGCTCCGGCCGCGGGTGCTGGTGTGCGACGAGCCGGTGAGCGCCCTGGACGTGTCGATCCAAGGCCAGGTCATCAACCTGCTGGAGCGGCTCCAGGATGAGCTCGGTCTGGCCTATGTGTTCATCGCCCACGACCTGTCGGTGGTGCGGCACATCGCCGACGAGGTCGCGGTCATGTACCTGGGCAAAGTGGTCGAGCGAGGCGCCGGCGCGGAGATCTACGGCGGCCCCAGGCACCCGTACACGCAGGCGCTGCTGTCGGCGGTGCCGGTCCCGGACCCGGCGCTGCGCGGCCACCGCGAGGAGATCGTCCTGCAAGGGGACGTGCCCTCGCCGATCGACCCGCCTTCGGGATGCCGTTTCCGCACCAGGTGCTGGAAGGCCGCCGAGCGGTGCGCCGAGGAGGTCCCCGGTCTCGACGAGGGCGGCGGCGCTCACGAGGCGGCCTGCTTCTACGCCGAGGGGCGGGACGTCACCCGTGCCGTGAAGTAGCGACCGAGGAGGTGGACGGGCCGACCGGTCAGTGGGGAACCGGCCGGCCCGCCCCATATGGGTACACCGATCGGGTGGGGACCGGTCCCACGGCATGCTGCGCGCCATCGGGGAGTCCGTCGGTGTGATCGACGGGCCGGCGGGGGCCGGCCCGCGGTGTCGGACATCCGTCGAAAGCCCGTCTGCCCTCGTGCCTGCATGGAAGACAGGCAATCCGGGAATTTTCGCGGGTGCTGAGGGTGGCATCAGGACCGTGCTTGTGCGACCATATAGCTGTTGCACACCAGTTGCAATAGTCGGGCTCGTGCTGTCGCGAGTTCCAAATACGACGAAAGGCACAGCATGGGAATGTCGTGGCGCGGACGCCATGGGGCGATCGGTATCGGCGCGGTGCTGCTGGCGGCGCTCGCCGGATGCGGCTCCTCGGCCGCTACGGACGACGCGGCACAGGGGGCCGATGGGGACTCCGTGGAGGTGACCGACGCCGCCGGACGCCAGGTGAGCGTGGACCTGCCGGTCGACGGAGTGGCGATTCTGGACCGCGGACCGGCGGAGATCCTCAGCGCCTTCGGCATGATGGACCACCTGGTCGGCATCCACGAAAGCCTCGAAGGCGATCCGCTCTACCCGGAGGCGCAGGACCGACCGGTGGTGGCCACCTGGTCCGAAGTGAACTTCGAGGCCCTCGCCATGACCGAGCCCGACGTGGTGCTGACCAGCGTAGAAGGCGGCCACGGCGCGATCACCGACGACGAGCACCTGCGGAGTTTCGACATCGTCGACATCAAGACCAACCTGCGGGACCCGCGCACGATGAGCGAGGAGATCCTGAACCTCGGCACGCTGTTCGGGCAAGAGGACAAGGCACAGGAACTGGTCGACTTCTACACTGAGTACGAAACGCTCATCGGCGACCGGATCGCCGACGTCCCCGAAGACCAGCGGCCCAAGGTCTTCCTCCAGACCCACCCTGGCCTCCTGCACACCGGCGGGGGCGACTCCGCCTGGCACCAGCAGATCCCGCTGGCCGGCGGAGTCAACATCTCCGAGGATCTGACCGGGCTGGTCCAGGTCGACGCGGAATGGCTCGCCGGACAGGACCCCGACATCATCATCGTCGAAGGCGGCACGCTCGGGTTCACGGCGGCCGACGCCGCCGACACCGACGCGCCGGCCCTGCGCGAGGAGGTCCTCAACGCCGGAGGCATCAAGGACACTACCGCGGTGGCCGAGGGCGACGTCTACGTCCTGCCGATCGACCTCATCTCCCGTCCCGGCTACATCGTCGGCGAGGCGTACCTGGCCAAGATCTTCTACCCCGACCTCTTCGAAGACCTCGACCCCGAACAGGTGCACCAGGAATACCTCGATCTGTTCCACCCCGGCACCGAGCGCACCGGCGCATGGATCTATCCGGAACTGCCATGACGGCGTCGCGGACGAGCAGCCCGCCGTCATGAACGGGAAGCGACCGACCGAGACCGCGCGGCTCATGGTTCCCGAGCGACCGGGAGCCATGAGCGCGGCAGCCGCCCGACTGGTGGGCGACTATCGCAGGCTGGTGCTGCGTCGGCTCCTGGTGCTGGCCGCCCTGGTGGCCCCCCTGCTGGTACTGGTCACCATCGGGATGGGCGTCGGAACGGCCGGGGAGAACATCGGCGACAACTGGCAGTCGTTCTGGACGGCGCTGTGGCACTTCACCTCTGGAGGGGACCGTGCCACACTCGCCTTGGACGAGCGCATCATCTGGGATCTGCGCGCCCCCAGAGTGCTGACCGCGGTGGTCGCCGGCATCGGCTTGGCGATCGCGGGGCTGATCATGCAGACGATCCTGCGCAACCCCCTCGCCTCCCCGTACACGCTGGGCGTGGCCAGCGCCGCCTCCTTCGGAGCCGCGCTCGCGATCATCCTCAAGGCCAGCGTCTTCGGATTCATCGGCGATCTCGTGCCCTACGACCTGATGGTCGTGGTCAATGCCTTCGTCTTCGCGGTCGGCGCCATGCTCGTCGTCTACCTGATGACCCGGTTGCAGCGCGTCACCCCGGAGACCATCGTCCTCCTCGGCGTGGCAATGATGTTCCTGTTCGACGCGCTCACCGCCTTGGCGCAGTACCTCGGCAGACCCGAGGAAGTGGCCCAGCTCACTTACTGGATGTTCGGCTCTTTGACCAAGACCTCCTGGACGAAGCTCAGCGCCGTCGCCGCGGTCGTGGCGATCGCCGTCGCCATCGGATACCGGTGGGTCTGGGACCTCAACGCCATGCTCTCCGACGACGAGTCGGCGCGCAGTGTCGGCACGAACGTCGAGGGCGTCCGGCTCGCCGGTCTCCTGCTCGGCTCGCTGGTGACCGCCACCATCGTGGCGATCCTCGGCCCGATCGCCTTCATCGGTCTCGTCGCCCCGCATCTCGGCCGCATGATCATCGGCGGTGACCACCGTTTCCTCATCCCTGTCACCTGTCTGCTCGGCGCCATAGTCCTCACCAGCGCCGATATCGTCTCGCGCACCGTCAACGATCCGGTCATCATCCCCGTCGGCATCATCACCGCCTTCGTGGGCGTACCGCTCCTGCTCTACCTCGTCATGCGTAGAAAGGAGGACCACTGGTGACCACGCTCACCGCGCAGGCGGTCCACTTCGCCTACCGTCGCCGCACCGTGCTGCACGACGTCGACCTGTCCGCGCAGCCGGGCCGCGTGCTGAGCATCCTCGGCCCCAACGGCGCGGGAAAGACGACGCTGCTCAAGTGCCTCAACGGGCTGTTGCGTCCCTCGGCCGGGCGGGTCCTGCTCGGCGATCGGCCGCTGGGCGAGTACCGGCGGCGTGAGCGTTCCGCCGCCATGGCCTATGTGCCGCAGGCCGAGCCCAGCCGCTTCCCGATGCGGGTCTTCGACGCCGTGTTGCTCGGGAGGCGGCCCTACCTGGGCTGGACGCCGCGGCGCGCCGATCTCGAAGCCGTCGCCCACACCATCGACATGGTCGGTATCGATCATCTGGCCCAGCGCGACATGCACGAGCTCAGCGGTGGCGAGCGGCAGAAGGTCGGCATCGCCAAGGCGATCGCCCAGGACCCCGATGTGCTGCTGCTCGACGAGCCCACGACCTACCTCGATCTGGAGCATCAGCTCAACGTGCTCCAGATCCTCGCCGGTCTGGCCGAGAAGCGCCGTGTCACCGTGGTCATGACCATCCACGACCTCAACCATGCGCTTGCGGCCTCCGACGACATCGTGGTCATGAAGCAGGGGAGGATCGTGGCCTCCGGTGCGCCCTCCTGCGTCGATCCCGAACTGGTGGCCGAGGTCTACGGCGTCCACTGCGATGTCATCACCCACCGAGGGCGCCCCATCGTCGTGCCCCGCACCGAGATCGGCCTCCACGGGCTGCCCCGAACCGACGCCGAGGAGGTGAAGGTCCACGAAACGCGTGAGGAAGAGGAACCGGCGTCCTGAAGGCCCTCACTGAGACTTGCTCAGCGTGAGTGAGTTTTCTTGTGAGGCGAAGGAAAAGCTCCTGGGGAACAAGAGTTGTCTACACCGCCTGTCTCCCAAGAACTTCCGTGCTTTGTGCCAGGCCGCTCTGCCCTGGTCGACCCGGACGCTGCACTTCACCGCCGGGCTCGTCCGTGCCCACCGCAAGACCATCCGCTCGTGTTGACCGGCGATCGATCCAGGCGCCCAGACGCTGCTGCCCCTCGTTTACCTGCGCCGAGGCTTATACCTATGGACCGCTCGCGCCCGGCTCCAGAAACTCGCGGGCGACCGCCGCACGGCGAGTGAACGATCTCGTGCGGCTGCTCCACGTTGCAGCCGACTCTCCTCCAACACCGCAGGGCGGCATCCAAACGGTCACTGTAGTACCGCTCTGCGCCTGCCGCGGCGCGCCGACCCGCCCCCACGCGACACCGTCGATACCGGTGAGAATGCTGCCCGTGATTCTTATGAGGACCGGGCGCGGCAGCGTGCTCCCAGCGCACCGCCGCGCCCGCATTGCGCCGATCAGCCGGACGCCACGCCCGGCCCGGCCACCGCCGTCGCGCTTACGGTGTGCTCTGAAGCTGCTGCAAGAGCTCTTCCTTGTCCATGGACGAGGCTCCTTGCAAACCGGCGTTGCGGGCCTGCAGCTGCACCTCTTCCTTGGTGGCCTGCTCTGGCCGGTCGCCGAGGTGCCGGGCGCGGCTGTCCGCGAACACCTGTCCCAGCTCCGCACGGCGATCGTCGCTCAGCCGCTCCCGCATCTGCGAGAGCATCGTGGACTCTTCCTCCTCGATATGGTGTGTGATCGCCTCTTCCAGCTCCCTCAGGAGCTGGTCGTACTGAGGCGACTGCGGATCGGCCTCGACCAGCTGCTTGAGCGTGTGCTCGGCTTTGGCGTGCTCATGCTGGGCGTGCGCCACATCCTCGCGCTCACCGGCCTCGTCCTTGGCGACCGGATACACCTCGGCCTCTTCGGCCCGGCTGTGCGCCACCAGCAGCGCGGACAGCACCGGAGTCAGCAGCGGACGCTTATCGGGGTGCTCCCGAAGCTCCCCGAACAGACGTTCCACTTCGCGGTGGTCATCCATGATCAAGTCCACGACGTCACCGGACATTGCATGCCTCCTCGTATCGAGTTCGCTGATCGGGCCGGTATACCCGCGCACCGGCGATCTCATGTATCGACAGAGCCCGATGGTGCTCCTCCGCGAACCGCGGCCCGCAGACCGCTCCCAGAGCGATCCGCCGCCCCTGCGATGAGCACGCGCTGAGTAGCATGAGCGTCGCCGCCGCGCGCGAGCCCGGCGGGCCCCACACCAGTCGAGACCAGATGGGCGACCATGAACGACGCCGTCCCCGGTGCCGGTTCGCTCGTGTCATACATCCTCACCGGCTCCAGACACGACCGCACCGCCTATCGGGCGCTGCCCGCCGAACAGCAGGCCGCCTACTACGGACTGGTCAACACGGTGTTCTCAGTGCTGATCTCCCATCATTTCGGCGGCGAGTTCCTCAAGGTCGACGTCGATCGCCTCATCAGGCGCGTCGCCGAACGCCACCCGCAGTACGGCGGCGGCGTCAAACGCGTCCTGCGATCCCTCATCGCGGGGGAGGACCGCCGCTCGGAGCTGAGCCTCCAGCAGCTGCGCACCGCGCAGCACCTGGTGATCCGGGAACTCGCGAAGATGTACCCGCACGTGCAGACCAACGCCGAACAGATCGTCGCCGAGGCCCACGCGCTCACCCGGTTGATCGAAGCACCACACCCCGCCGCACCGGAGCCGACCCGGCATGAAACGGCCCCTCCCGAACCGGGGCCGGAAGCCGCCCCCAGGCTCGATGCCGAAGGCCCCCTCGGCGGCGACCCAGAAATCCGTGAACTCGGTTCGGAACTGGCCGAACTCGACCGCAAGTACCTCGCGATGCGATCGGCCGTGGCCAAAGCCGAATTCACCGGCGGCGACGCCGGACACCTGGCCTCGGTCACGCTCGGCTTCACCGGCGGGCTGCGCCGCCTCGAACTCCACTCGGGGGTCGAACGCAAAGGCGGCAGGAGCCTCGCCGAAGCGATCATCGCCGCCTGGAACATCGCCGAACGCGAACGGGCGCGCGGTGGGGAGGAGATCAACCGGAGCTTCGGCGTCACCCACCCCTACGAGCCGTCTATTCTGGAGTCCACGAGCGTCCAGATCCTCTCCGACACCGGCGCCTGCCGCGTCGGCGTCGACCGGCACGGACGCCTCAGCGAGATCGTCTTCCTCACGGCCGAGCTGTTCGGTTCTGAAGGACGCGACGCGCTCGCAGAGGAGATCGCCGACGCCATCGAAACCGCGCAGTCGACCGCCGCCTCCGGAGGCCACCTGTGAGCGAACCGAACGAGTTCCACGCCGACGAGATCCGCGCCGCCGCCCGCCGGATCCAGGCCGTTCCCGACGACACCGACCGCATCTCCGATCTGATCGCCGACGCCGCCCACCGTGCCGCCGCGGCCAATCGCGGATTCGTCGCCGCGGACAGGCTCACCGCGATGGCCGAGGCGGCACGGCATTCCATCACCGGGTTCGGTGAACGCCTCACCGACCAGGCCGACCGGATCACCGAGGCCGTCGACGCCCGCGAAGCCGCCGACGAGGACGCCGCCGCGGCGTTCGACCGCATCGACCCGCCCTCCTAGACCGGAGAGACATGCCGAGCTATCAAGAGGTACTGGACGCCGACCCGGCCGAGTTCGAGTCCTGCGGTGACGAGTTCCAAGACGCCGCCAGCGGCCTGTCCTCCGGCCGAGAACGGTACCGAGCGCACCTCCTGGGCATCGACGCCGATTGGGCCGGCGAGGACCGGCACCGCCTCCACGAGGAGTCGGCGGACCTGGAACGCCGGGCGAGTGACCTCGAACAGTCCCTCGAAGGCCGTGCGGCGGCCCTCAAGACCCTCGGCCCGGCCCTCGCCCTCGCCGTGGCCGACCTCCAACGGATCGACCGCGAACTGCGAGCAGCCGGCTACGACATCGACCCGGGCGGACCCCGCGTGCGACCGGGACCTTCCCCAGCCGCGCCGGGGCCGTGCGGACCGGCACTGCGCACCCTCGACGAGCTCACCGCGGACAGCGCGACCGCGCTGCTCGCGATGATGCACCGCGCCGTGGTCCTCATGGACGAGACCCTGGCCGACGCGCTCGAATCGGGCGAGGCCCCCGCCGGGCGGGTCCGGTCGATCCTCGACGAATGGGGCGAGATCACCGGAGCCGCCGACATCCTGCGCGGCAGGATCGCCTCGGTGAGCCCCGAAACCGCCGGAGCGGACCGCCTCGAAAACGTGATCGCGACCGAGTCCGCGCTCGCCGTCGCCGTGCGCTTCGCCCGTCCGCATTGAGTCGCCGCCCCGTCGAGCCCGCGTCCGAGCGGCCCGCGACCTTAGCGGCCGCCCAAGCGGCGAAGCCGTTCGACGATGCCGGGCAGGACCTCCAGGAAACGTTCCACCTCGGCCTCGGTGGTCTCGCGGTGCAGTGAGACCCGCACGTTGCCGTGGCTGAGCACGCCCATCGCCTGAAGCACGTGCGAGGGGCGCAGTCTGGTCGAGGCGCACGCCGAACCGGAGGAGACCGCGAATCCCGCCTGGTTCAGCTCGGTCAGCAGGACTTCACCGTCGACGCCCAAACAGGAGAACGTCACGATGTGAGGGAGCCGGTCGACGGGGTCTCCTGGCAACTCGACTTCGGGAATCGTCTCGGCGATGTGCTCGCGGATCTGCGCGGTGAGCGTCCGCGTCCGCTCGGCGAGTGCTTCGCGTTCGGACACCGCCGCGCGCAGCGAGGCCGCCGCGGCGACGGCGGCGGGCACGTCGACCTCACCGATCGCCTCCTGGAGTGAGGAGTCCTCCCCAGGGAACGGGTTGCGCCAGCGGGTGCCGCTTCGCACCACCAGGATGCCGCATCCGCCCAGACCGCCCCATTTGCGCGCGCTCGCCGCCAGCACGGACCAGCCTTCCGGCACCGGCTCCCACGGCAGGCTCGCCGCCGCGTCGCACAGCAGCGGGACGTCTCCGAGGTTCGCCGTGAGTGCCGTGACGGGCTGGCGGGTGCCGACCTCGTGGTTGGCGCTCTGCACGGCCACGACGGCCGTCTCGCCGACGCCGTCCAGTGGATCGGTGTCGACCCGTCCGAGGCGGTCCACCGGGATCTCGACCGTGCGCCCCGTCGCCGCTTCACCGCGGCGATTCCCGAAACGGAAGGAACCGTCGTACCACTGGGCCGCGTGGAGGACCGAGGAGTGCTCCACCGCACTGTAGGCGAAGGCACCCGGCGCGCTCCGCGCTGATATCACGCCGAGTGAGCCCGCCTGCACCGCCTGTGTCCCACTTGATGTGAAAGTGACCTCATCGGGAGTCACTCCCAACGACGAGGCCACTGACCGGCGCGCCGCCTCCAGCAGCATCCGCGAGCGCCGGCCCAATGTGTACAGTCTTCCCGGTCCTGCCCAGCCTTCCGACAAAGCCGCAGCGTACGCATCTTTAGCGGCGGGATGCGGCGGCTGCGCAGTCGCACCGTCGAGGTATGTCTCGGTCACCTCCCCAATGTAGAAGACGCTTGACACCGAACCCAACCCCTTGCGCCTCGGCTCCCGCCTCAGGCAGTAGGCTCTGGTCCGTTAGATCTGCGTGACGCCGCCTGCCCGGTGGCCGGCCGCAGCCGAGCGCTGAGAAAGGCATGAGACAGGTGGTCGGAAAACCGTCCCGTGAATCTCGCGGCCGAGCCCGCCGCGCCATAGGTCTCACCGGAATCGCTGCGCTGCTTCCCGTGGTCCTCGCCGGGTGCAGCCTGGAAGAGGCTCTCCACCTCGGGTGGCCTCGAACGACGCCCACCGACCAGTCCCAGATGATGATGGACCTGTGGATCGGTGCGGTCGCCGCCGCCCTCGTGGTCGGCATCATCGTGTGGGGTCTGACCTTCTGGTGCGTGATCGCCTACAGGAAGCGCGATCCGAAGCTCCCCTCGCAAGAGCGGCTCGGTGAGGAGTTCCTGCCGCCGCAGACGAAGTACAACCTGCCCGCGGAACTCACCTTCACCGGACTGCCGTTCATCCTCATCGGCGTCCTGTTCTACTTCACGGTGATCGTGCAGGACGAGGTCACTCACCTGAGCGAAGAACCGAACGCCTGCGTCGATGTGACCGCCTTCAAGTGGAACTGGCAGTTCACTTACAAGGACGTCGGCTGCGAGCCGCTCGAAACCGCCGAGGGCGGACCGGTCGTCGAGACCGGCGACTCGGACTACATCCCGGTCGTCGTGATGCCGAATGAGGACGACGTGCGGTTCGTCCTCACCTCCGAGGACGTCATTCACTCCTTCTGGGTGCCGGACCTGCTGTTCAAACGCGACGTGTTCCCCGGCGGCGAGGACCACGCCAGTCAGTTCGAGGTCGACTTCAACTCCGAGGGCGCCTTCGTGGGCCGCTGCGCCGAACTGTGCGGGGCCTACCACGCGTTCATGAACTTCGAGTTGCGAGTGGTCTCTCCGGACGATTACCAGACCTTCCTCGACGAGCGGATCAACGGGGCCACGACACCCGAGGCGCTTGAGGCTATCGGTCAGGAACCGTATGCTGTCACCACGAACACCTTCAACACCGACCCGGCCTCGGGCGTCGCGAGCTAGGGGAGGACGACGATCATGAAGACCGAACACAAGCTCTTCGCCATCACCATGGCTGCGCTGTTCACGTTCGCGGCCATCTACGCCTGGGCGACCTACAACAACACGAACCCGTCTTTCGGACGGCCCGATCAGGTCGAGTGGATCGGCACGGTGGCCCTGACCTTCGGCGGCTTCCTGTGCGGCATGATCTGGCTCGTGTTCCTGGTCATCTCGCGGCGCATCGACCCGCGCCCGGAGGACCGGCCCGACGGCGAGATCTCCGACACCTCCGGTGAGGTCGGCTTCTTCAGCCCCGGCTCGTACTGGCCGATCGGCCTGGCCGCGGCGGCCGTGTTCGCCGGCGTCGGCGTGGCGTTCTGGATGGCGTGGTTGATGTTCGCAGGCGCGATAGCGCTGATCATCGTCTCCGCCGGCCTGGTCTTCGAGTACTACACGGGCACGCGCAAGCTCGGCCCGGAATAGACGACGATCACCGAACGGGGTCGGACGCCGCACGGCATCCGACCCCGTTCGCATTGCGCTCGATCATCGCGCCAGCGGGCCGAGCCCGTAGTGCGCCAGGAGTTTAGCGGTCGCGCGCGTCATCTCGGGCAGCTCGCCCACCGGGTGCCAGGCGGCGTCCCACACCTCGTGGCCGTCGACGATGATCTGCGTCGAGGCCGGGTCGCGGACCAGCCTGAAGACGTTGTCGACCCAGCGGCCGCTGGTGTGCACCACCGCGCACGGGACCCCCGGCACGAGCTCGTCGAGATCGGCCTCGATTCCGGTCTCCTCGGCCAGCTCACGCCGAGCGCCCTCGACGGGTTGCTCGCGGCGGTTCAGCAGACCCGCAGGGAGCGTCCAACGCCGTCCCGGCGGCTGCCGCAGCATGAGCAGGTGATCGCGGGCCTCGTCCATCACCAGCACGACCGACCCGAGCGTATAAGTGGGCGTCGCGATCCGCACGATCCGACGCCGCATCGCGGGAGGCAGACTGTAGAACACCATGCCGGCGATCTTGCGGACCAAGGGCGCTCGGCGTCGTTGCACAGAGGGAGTCACCGGCACACCCTATCGGGCGCAGGAAGCCCCGCCCGTGGACCGTCGGGCCGGCAGCGGGACGAGTCGGTCGATACGCCGTCCGCGGCCCGAGTCATTCGGGCGCTGCCCGTCCATGGTCCTCCGGCGGCCCCACGACGGCCCAGAAGGCAGGCTTTGGCCTAATAGGGAGGGTTTTCGCCCGTGTTATCGCAGGCGAGCACCCTTCTCGGGTTTGGGGAAAGGGGACGAGTCGGTCGATACGCCGGATTCTGTCTTGGACGGCCATCCATCTGGGCGCGCCGTCGCCGACGCGCTCAAGCGGTCTACCCGCGAAGGCGCGCGCCGAGGGTTTCGACGCGGTTCGGG
>JAJYSW010000233.1 GCA_021793335.1 Actinomycetes bacterium | reverse complement strand
CCCACCAGTGACAGGACCTCCCCAGCGCGGACGTCGAGGTCGACTCCGCGCAGCACGGGGACGCCGCCGAGGTCGACGGTCAACCCAGCGGCGGCGGCCACGAGCCCGGGGACCGTTCCGGGCAGATCCGGTCGGGTGCGCCATCGCATCAGGCCCAGCCTCCTTGACGCCGTCTGGTGCGGCGAAGCAGCCAGAAGAAGAAGGGGCTGCCGACCAGTGCGGTGAGCACTCCGAGGGGGATCTCGGCGGGCGCGGCGAGGGTGCGGGCGGCCAGGTCGGCCCAGACCAGGACGGCGGCGCCGCCGAGCGCGGACAGTGGAATGAGGGTGCGGTGGCCCGGGCCTGCGGCCATGCGCACCAGGTGGGGCACGACCAGACCGATGAAGCCGACGACGCCCGAGACGGCGACGGCCGCGGCGGTCAACAGGGCGACGACGACGATGAGGACCAGGCGCAGGCGTTCGACGTCCACTCCCAAGTGCCGGGCGGGGCGCTCGCCGAGGGCGAGCAGATCGAGTCGCCGCGCATAGCGGGGGGCCAGGCCGAGTCCGAGCGCGGCCAGCGGCGCGACGGCGGCGACCTTCTGCCAAGTGGCCTGGGCGAGACTGCCCAGCTGCCAGAAGGTGATCTCGGTGACCTCGGCGTTGTCGGCGAAGAAGACGAACAGGCCGATCCCGGCCCCGGCCAGGCCGTTGACGGCGACGCCGGTCAGGACGAGGGTGACCACCTCAGTTCGTCCGTCCGATCGCGACATGAAGTAGACGACGCTGACGGTGACCAGGCCGGCCGCGAAGGCGGACAGCGGGACCGTCCAATTCCCGGCGAAGGTCAGACCGAGGGCGATGGCCGCGACGGCCCCGACGGCGGCCCCGGACGAGACGCCGATGATGCCGGGTTCGGCCAGTGGGTTGCCGAACATGCCCTGCATGAGGGTCCCGGCACAGGCCAGGCAGGCGCCGATGATGGCGGCGAGGGCGAGGCGGGAGAATCGGATGTCCCACAGGACACTTTCGCCGACGCCCTCGACGGGCGCGCCGCCGAGACCGAGGCGGTGGCCGACGGAGGCGAGGAGGTCGCCCACGGGGATCGCGTAGGCGCCGGTCGAGCTGGAGACGAGGATGCCCGCGACGAGGGCGGCCAGCAGCGAGGCGGTGAGCCCTCCGATGCGCAGGGCTCGGGGCGGCGGGGCCTCCGGGCGGGCCTCGACGGCGGTCACCGGTCGTCCTCGTGGAGCTGGGCGGCGAGGTCGGCGACGACCTCCCCCGTGCGGGGTCCATAGGAGAGCATCATGCCGTCGGGGAGGTGGGCGATGCGCCCGCTCTGCCCGGCGGGGGTCTGCGCGACGCCGGGGATCTGGACCAGCCCGTCGACGCCGTCGACGGATTCGAGCCCTTTGTCCATCACCAGGATCACGTCGGGGGCGGCGGCGGCCAGGGCTTCGGGGGTCAGGGAGATGAAATCGCCTTCGAGGGCTTCGGCACCCGCGTCGATGCCGCCGGCGGCCTCGATGAGGGAGGTGGCGCCGGATTCCGATCCGCCGATCATGTAGACCGAGGCGGTGCCCCGCAGGTAGAGGAAGGCGACTCGGGGCGGGTCGGCGACGTCGATGCCCTCGGTGGCGGCCTCGATGTCGGCGTTGGTGCGGTCGACCAGTTCCGCGCCCAGCTCGTCGAGGCCGATTGCGGCGGCGACGCCGGTGATGCGCTCGGCCACGTCCTCGATGGAGGTGGCCGGCTCGAAGACGACGATGGTGATCCCGGCGGCGGCGATCTGGTCGAGCGCGGTCTGGGGCCCGGAATTGGTCTCGACCAGGACGAGGTCGGGGTGAAAGGACAGGACGCCTTCGGCGGAGATGTCGTGGCCGCGACTGACCACGGGCAGATCGGCGGCCTGTTCGAAGGTGGCGGTGATGTCGCGGGCGACGACGTTGCCGCCGAGGCCGAGGGTGAAGACGATCTCCGCCAAGGCCCCGGAGAGGGGGATGATCGACTCGGCCGAGTCGATCATGATCTCGGCTCCGGTGGCGTCGGTGACGGTGGTCGGGAGGGCCGGTTCGGGGTCCTCGGCGATCGCCTGGACGCTGTCGGCCGTCACCTCGAAGTCGGGACTTTCGGCCGCTTCGGTCGCCGTGCAGGCGGCCGACACTAGGAGGGCGGCCGCTCCGATCGCGGTTGCGGCCCAGCGGAAGCGGGAGGTCACGGGGCGTTCTCCGGTTCTGTCGTCAGCGGGATGCCGGTCGAGCGTAGCTTAGCCTTGCCTAAATAAAATTAGCACCCCCTTCGCTGTCATCCATTTCATTAGGCTAGCCTTACCTCACCAAGAGCAAGATGGAGGTTCCCGAGCCATGCCCTACGCCCCCCGCCGCCACCGCGTCGCCGCGCTCGCCTGCCTCGTCGCCATGGCCGCCGCACTGTTGGCGTGGGCCGTTCCGGCGAGCGCCGACGAGGCCGACGGCGGACGCCTCGACTGGGGCGTCAAGGAGTCCTTCCGCTCCTACATGACCGGTCCGATCGCCCAAGGCGAGATCACCACCGGCGACGGGGTCTCGACGGTCGGCGGCGTCTACCGCTTCCATTCGGCCACCGGCGAATACGACCCCGACTCGGGCACGGCCTCGATCACCTACACCGGCTGGGTCCACTTCTGGGGCCACGACGGCGAACTCGACGTGACCTTCGCCAATCCCTCCATCGAGTACTCCGGTTCCTCGGGGACGCTCTACGTCTACGTGAACGGGACCCGCACCGACATGGCGTCGCTCTCGGGCCCGGCCATCGGCGGGCAGAGCGGCACCGTCGCGGTCGAGGGCGCCTCGGCGACGCTGACCGCAAGCGGAGCCCAGGCGTTCGCCGGTTTCTATGAGGCGGGCGCCGCCCTCGACCCGGTCGGCTTCACCGCCGACGTCATCGCCGCCGAGCCGGAGCCCTCCAGCGCGGCGCCCGAACCGTCCGAAGCAGCGCCCAGTGAGGACGGCGAGGTCGCCGGGGCGATCCTCGACTGGGGCGTGCGCGCCTCCTGGCGCGACTACGTCAGCGGCGATATCGCCGCAGGGTCCTGGCGGGCCGCGGACGGAGCCCAGGACGGCGGCGCGCTCTTCCGCTTCACCGACGGCGCCGGCGAGGCCGCCGGCGGCGATTACGAGCTGACCTTCGTCGGCAGCGTGGCCTTCACCGGCGAGGGCGTGGACCTGACCATCGCCGACCCGGTCGTGACCGCCGAGGACGGCCGAGGCGTGCTGAGTGCCGAAGTGGACGGCGAACGCATCGATCTGGCCGAGTTCGAGGCCGAACTGGACGAACGCGACGGACTCCTCATCGCCGAGGACGTCCCGACCACGCTCAGCGAGGCCGCCGTCGAGGCGTTCAGCGGCTACTACCAGGGCGGGGACGAGATGGACCCGCTCACCATCGCCGTTCCGCTGACCGCCGACGCCGAACTGCCGGCCCTGCCCGACCTCGGATCGGACCCCGAGACCGAGTCCCCTTCGCCCTCGGAGGCCGAGGCCGCCCCGGCCGAGGACGAGACGAGCCCGCTGGTGTGGGCCGTCCCGGCCGCCCTGCTGGTGCTGCTGGCCGCCGCCGCGACCGCCATCGCGATCCGTCGCCGCAAGGCCGACCGCACCGAGACCGGCGAGGCCGCCTTTGAGAAGGAGCCCGCCGACCAGACCTCATCGACCACCCCGTCCGAGCCCTCCGACGAGGGCGAGAACACGAAGGAGCAGTAACACCGATGCACTCCCCCACCCGCAGACGCCTCGCGGCCCTGGCCGCGACGGCCGTGACCGCCACCGCCGCGGTCGGGCTCGCCGCCGCCCCGGCGACCGCCCAGCCGAGCGAATTCCCCATTGTGGACGGATCGATCACATGGAGCGTCAAGGAGTCCTTCCGCAATTACGTGGTCAGCCCGATCGCCCAGGGCGAGGTCACCACCGGTGACGGCGCGAGCGCCGATGAGAACGGCGTCTATGGCTTCCCCGTCACCGGAGGAACCTACGACATGGGGGCTCACGACGTGGTCGCCCAGTCCGAGGGGTACGTCCACTTCTGGGGCCACGACGGCGAACTCGACCTCGCGTTCTCCGACATCCGCGTCGAGACCGACCACGCCTCGGGCACCGGCGTCCTGTACCTGAACGTCACCGACCCCGACGGCACTCGAGAGGACGTGCCCTTCGCCGACCTGGACTTCTCCGACCGCTCATGGGAACGAGGCGAGTACACCACCGCCGGCGACGTCCCGGCGGTCCTGACCGCCGAGGGCGCCGACGCCTTCGCCGGGTTCTACGCCGAGGGAGAGGCGCTCGACCCCGTCACGGTCGCCATCAAGACCGGCCGGCCCGACTCCGGCGAGGAGACCGAGACTCCCGGTGAGGAGACGCCCGGGGGCGAGGAGACCGAGACGACCGCCCCGGCCGAACCCGAAGGAGTCCTCGACATCGTCGACGGCCGCGCCGACTGGGGCGTCAAGGAATCCTTCCGCAACTACGTGACCGGTCCCATCGCGCACGGCGACATCACCACTTCGGACGGCGCCGAGCGGTACGCCGAGAACGTCTTCCGTTTCACCGGGGCGAGCGGCACGTTCGACGCCGACACCGGTGAGCTCGACGCCTCCTTCGCAGGGACCGTCCGCTTCACCGGCCACGACGGCGAGCTGGAGCTGACCATCACCGGCCTGGCCGTGCGCGGCACCGGTGACGACCTGTCCCTGTACGTCGGGGACACCGAACTGGCCGACCTGGACGAGGTCGAACTCGGCGTGGTCGACGGCGGCCTGGCCGTCTCGGGAGCCGCAGCGGTCCTGACCGAGTCCGGAGCCGATTTCTTCACCGGCAATGTGCACGGCCAGGAGACCCGCTTCTACGAGGCCGGCGATGCGGTCGACCCGGTCTCGTTCGCGCTGGCCTTCGACGAGGACGTCGACCTCGACGCCATCGCCCCGGGCGGCAGCGGCGGCGGCGGAGGCGACGGCACGGGCCCCGGGGGCCCGAAGCTGCCGACCACCGGGGCCGGGCTGACCTGGGTCTTCGCGGCCGCACTCGCGTTGCTCGCCACTGGAGTGGGCGCGCTGGTCCTGGCGCGCCGCCGCACGCTCA
>JAJYSW010000232.1 GCA_021793335.1 Actinomycetes bacterium | reverse complement strand
CCGATCTGCTGCGAGCAGCTCGCGATCGAGGCGCTGCTCGCCGCCGGAGCGAAGGAAGGCACCCTCGCCAACATCGAAGACCAGCTGTTCCGCTTCGGACGTCTGGTTGACGGAGACGCCGAACTGTCGTCAGTATTGGATTCGACCGGGACCGATCCGAAAGGCCGGGCCGCCCTGGTCGAGCGCCTGCTCGACGGCAAGGCCGAGCAGGTGACGGTCGAATTGGCGGTCGCCGCGTGCTACGGCATCGGCGGCCGCGGCTTCCACGCCTCGCTCGACCACCTCGTCGAGGCCGCTGCGGCGGCCCGCGACGAGGCCGTGGCATACGTGACCGTGGCCAAGCCGCTGGACGAGCCCGGGGAGCGCAAGCTCGCCGCCAAGCTCAGCCTCGTCTACGGCCGCACCGTCGGGGTCAAGATCACCGTCGATCCCGCGATCATCGGCGGCATCCGGGTGCAGGTCGGCTCGGACCTGTGGGACGGCTCCGTCTCCCGGCGCCTCGACGAAGCCCGCCAAGCCTTGGCCGGACGCTGAGATCCAGCCGGTAGTAACAGAAAGGTAAACGTTCAGATGGCTGAATTGACCATCTCCTCCGACGAGATCCGTAGCGCGCTCGACGACTACGTCTCGTCATACCGGCCGGAGATCACCCGCGAAGAGGTCGGTACCGTCACCAGCGCCGGCGACGGCATCGCCATCGTCGAGGGCCTGCCCTCGACGATGGCGAACGAGCTGCTCGAATTCGAGGGCGGCGTCATGGGGCTGGCCTTGAACCTCGACGTTCGCGAGATCGGTGTCGTCCTCCTGGGCGACCCGGTCAAGATCGCCGAGGGCCAGACCGTCAAGCGCACCGGCAAAGTCCTGTCCGTGCCGGTGGGCGACGGCTACCTCGGCCGCGTCGTCGACGCGCTGGGCAACCCGATCGACGAACTCGGCGAGATCGAGACCGAAGGCGAGCGGGAGCTCGAAGCCCAGGCGCCCAACGTCATCAACCGTCAGTCGGTGTCCGAGCCGGTCGAGACCGGTATCAAGGCCATCGACTCGATGACCCCGATCGGCCGCGGCCAGCGCCAGCTGGTCATCGGTGACCGCAAGACCGGCAAGACCCAGGTCTGCATCGACACGATCATCAACCAGCGCGCCAACTGGGAGTCCGGCGACCCGAAGAAGCAGCTGCGCTGCATCTACGTCGCCATCGGCCAGAAGGGCTCGACCGTCGCCGGTGTCAAGGCGATGCTCGAAGCCCACGGGGCGATGGAGTACACCACCATCGTCGCGGCCAACGCCGACGAGCCCGCGGGCCTGAAGTACCTGGCCCCCTACACCGGATCGGCCATCGGCCAGCACTGGATGTACGGCGGCAAGCACGTCCTCATCGTCTTCGACGACCTGTCGAAGCAGGCCGAGGCGTACCGCACCGTCTCCTTGCTGCTGCGCCGCCCGCCGGGCCGCGAAGCCTTCCCCGGCGACGTGTTCTACCTGCACTCGCGCCTGCTGGAACGCTGCGCGAAGCTCTCGGACGAGCTCGGCGCGGGCTCGATGACCGGTCTGCCGATCATCGAGACCAAGGCCGGCGACGTCTCGCAGTTCATTCCGACCAACGTCATCTCGATCACCGACGGCCAGGTCTACCTCGAAGAGGGCCTGTTCAACTCGGGTGTGCGCCCGGCGATCAACGTCGGTACGTCGGTCTCCCGTGTCGGTGGCGACGCCCAGACCAAGGGCATGAAGAGCGTCGCCGGTTCGCTGCGACTCGACCTGGCCCAGTACCGCGAGTTGGAGGCGTTCGCCGCCTTCGCTTCGGACCTCGACGCGGCGTCCAAGGCGCAGCTGGAGCGAGGTCTGCGCATGGTCGAGCTGCTCAAGCAGGGTGTGGCCGAGCCTTACCCGATGGGTGAGGAGACCATCTCCATCTGGGCCGGCACCTCCGGTGCGCTGGACGACATCCCCGTCGGAGAGGTCCGCCGCTTCGAGGGCGAGTTCCTGTCCTACATGCGGTCGAACCACGCCGACGTCATCGCCACGCTCGGCGAGGGCAACGCCAAGGTCGCAGGCGACATCGAGCAGACCCTTGAGAACGCCGTCGCCAAGTTCAAGCAGATGTTCAAGGCCGCGGCCGACGACATCGTGGTGAACGAGGCTCCCGAGGACGCGTTCGAGGGCGAGATCGACGTCGAGACCGTCAAACGCGTCAAGAAGGGTTAGCCATGTCAGCGCAGCTTCGAGTGCTGCGGCAGCGGCTCAAGTCCACCCAGTCCATCAAAAAGATCACCAAGGCGATGGAACTGGTGGCCACGAGCCGCATCGCCAAGGCCCAGGAGCGGGTGGAGCAGTCGCTGCCGTACGCCCGCGCCATGACCGGCGTCATGACGTCGCTGGCGTCCAACGCCTCGATCGACCACCCGCTGCTGCAGCCGCGGGAACGCCCGAGGCGTGCCGGTGTGCTGTTGGTCACTTCCGATAAGGGGATGTGCGGGGCGTACAACGCGAACGTCCTGCGCAACGCCGAGCAGCTCATCACGCGCCTGTCCGAGGAGGGCAAGGTGCCGGTGCTGTACGTGACCGGCCGCAACGGTGTGCGGTACTTCCAGTTCCGCGACCGCCCGATCGAGGCGTCGTGGACCGGGTTCTCCGATATGCCGAAGGTCGCCGACGCCCAGGAGATCACCCGGACGCTGCTCGCGGCGTTCATGGCCGGGGCCGACGACGATGACGACGGCCCCGGTGAAGACGGTATTCTCGGAGTGGACGAGCTGCACATCGTCCACACCAGGTTCGTCTCGCTGCTGACGCAGACCCCGGAACCGCGGCAACTGGCGCCGCTCGAAGTCGAAGAGGTCGAGGAGCACGAGCTCGACGAGGGCACCTTGCTCCCCGACTACGACTTCGAACCGAACGCCGAGGCGCTGTTGGACGCGCTGCTGCCGAAATATCTGACCACTCGCATCTACGCGGCGTTGATCGACGCCGCCGCCAGCGAGCTGGCGTCGAGGCGCAGGGCCATGAAGGCCGCGACCGACAACGCCGAAGAGATGATCAAGACCCTGCAGCGGAGCGCGAACGCGGCGCGGCAGGCGGCGATCACGCAGGAGATCAGCGAAATCGTGGGCGGGGCCAGTGCCCTTTCCGCCGCAGGAAGAGAGTGACGATGACTGACACTGATGGAGTGGGGCGCGTCGTACGGGTCATCGGGCCGGTCGTCGACGTCGAGTTCCCGCGCAACGCCATCCCGGAGATCTTCAACGCGCTGCACGTCGACATCGACTACAGCGGTGAGAAGACCACGCTGACCATGGAGGTGGCCCAGCACCTGGGTGACAACCAGGTCCGCGCGATCTGCATGGCACCGACCGACGGCCTGGTCCGGGGGACCGAGGTGCGCGACACCGGCGGGCAGATCAAGGTGCCCGTCGGCGACGGGATCAAAGGCAAGGTCTTCAACGCGATCGGCGAGTGCCTCAACCTCGAAGAGGGCGAGGAGCTCAAGGCCGACGACTACTGGGAGATCCACCGCCATGCCCCCGACTTCGCGCAGTTGGAGCCGAAGACCGAGATGCTGGAGACCGGCATCAAGGTCATCGACCTGCTCGCGCCGTACGTCAAGGGCGGCAAGATCGGCCTGTTCGGCGGCGCCGGCGTGGGCAAGACGGTGCTCATCCAGGAGATGATCATCCGCGTCGCCCAGAACTTCGGCGGCTCCTCGGTGTTCGCCGGTGTCGGCGAGCGCACCCGTGAGGGCAACGACCTCATCGCCGAGATGGGCGAGGCGGGCGTGCTGGAGAAGACCTCGCTGGTCTACGGCCAGATGGACGAGCCTCCCGGGGTGCGTCTGCGCGTCGCGCTGTCGGCGCTGACGATGGCGGAGTACTTCCGTGACGTCAAGAACCAGGAGGTGCTGCTCTTCATCGACAACATCTTCCGGTTCACCCAGGCCGGTTCCGAGGTCTCGGCCCTGCTGGGCCGCATGCCTTCGGCGGTGGGCTACCAGCCGACGCTGGCCGACGAGATGGGTGAGCTCCAGGAGCGCATCACCTCGCTGCGGGGCAAGGCGATCACCTCGATGCAGGCCGTCTACGTTCCCGCGGACGACTACACCGACCCGGCGCCGTTCACCGCGTTCACGCACCTGGACGCGACGACGAACCTGGAGCGGAAGATCTCCGATAAGGGCATCTACCCGGCGGTCGACCCGCTGGCGTCGAACTCCCGAATCCTCGAACCCGAGGTGGTCGGCTCCGAGCACTACGCCGTGGCCGGTCAGGTGAAGCAGATCCTGCAGAAGTACAACGAGTTGCAGGACATCATCGCCATTCTCGGTATGGACGAGCTCTCGGAAGAGGACCGGTTGGTCGTCGGCCGGGCTCGCCGCATCGAGCGGTTCCTGTCGCAGAACACCTACGCGGCCAAGCAGTTCACCGGTGTCGAAGGTTCCTTCGTGCCGGTGAAGGAGACCGTGGAGGCGTTCAAGAAGATCGCCGAGGGCGAGTACGACCACTTCCCCGAGCAGGCGTTCTTCATGTGCGGTGGTCTCGACGACCTCCACAAGAACGAAGAGGAGCTCCGCAAGAAGGGCTAGCGCCTTTCAATGGAGACCCGCCGCGGCCCCCGACCTCCCACGAGGTCGGGGGCCGCTCGCGCTGCGGGCCGATGACGGTGCGGTCACCGCCGCTTCGACCTTGCTGTCGTGGTAGACACGAACGGGTTGCCGCTCGTCTTCGACACCACCTGTCTTTGCCACTTCGCCATCGCCGATCGGATCGATGTGCTCGGAAGTCTGCTGGCGGGACAGGTCTGTCTGACGACCATGGTGGTGATCGAAGAGCTCAAGCGAGGAGTCTCCAAGTATCCTCAGCTCGCTGTGATGGCCGACCAGGAGTGGCTGACGATCGAGAGAATGGATTCAAGCCTCAGCAGACTCACCGGTTTCATCAGCTGGGCGAACCGGATCGGGAGCGACCCCGAACGAGATCTCGGAGAAGCCAGTGTGATGGCAGTGGCCGAGGAACTGGGCGCGACGGCGATCATAGACGACCTGTCCGCGAAGCGCATCGTGAAGAGGTACCACACGGATGTCCATGGCACCCGCTGGCTCTTGGCCGAAT
>JAJYSW010000231.1 GCA_021793335.1 Actinomycetes bacterium | reverse complement strand
AGTGATCTTCAGGTCCGCTGTCGTTCAGGAGAAGTCGACTTCGAGCGTGTGCGATTCCTCGTTCGTGACGGGCATCTCCACGCCTTCGTCCGGCCAGGAGATCGGCCCCTTCGGACTGAACTCCAGCGTGAACTGGAGGGCGTCGGCGGGCACGTCGTAGCTCATGGTGTAGTACCTGATCTCGCCGTCGCCCCACTCCTCTGAGGTGTGGTCGACGGCGGTGGGCGTCAACTCGCCGTCGTCGCCGGAGACCTTCAGGGTCTTTTTGGGGTCGATCTCCCAGATCAGGCCGTTGCCCGCGTGCAGCCACACGAAATCGAGCGACAGCACCACTCGGTCGAGTTCGGTCACCCAGCCCTCCTCGGGGACGTAGACCACGCGATTGGCGGTGAAAGTGGTGCTGTAGTTCCACTCTTCGACCCAGTATTCGTAGCCGCCGGTGGACAGGTAGGCGTCGACCGCGTGTGCGGCGTAGTCGGTGACGACTTTGCGCGAGCCGTGGTACAGGCCCTGGACCAGGTCACCGGCGGTGCGCTCGCGCAGGTCGAGGGACTGAGTGCGTCCAGCGTCGTTGACCTCCAGCGAGATCGGGGCGTCCTTCGCGGCCACCGCCAGGTAGGCCGATCCGGGGGCGGGCACCTCATCGGTGAAGACCCACTCCTTCTCTCCTATGGAGAGGACGGCTTCGAGTTCGGTCGGGGTGTCGTCCATGTCGAGACCCTCATGGCCGGGGTCGGGGGCGAATTGCACCATGGTGAATTCGTAGCCGTTCTCGGGCGGGAAGAGGTTCGGGTCCTCGCCGAACAGGTATTCGAGTTGGAACGACTCGGGGAGTTCGGTGAAGGAGGCCACGCATTCGACGCGGAGCGCGAAGTGAGCGCCGAGGAGGAGGCCCTCTTCCTCGGCCAGGCGCGAATCGTCGCCTTCGGGACAGATCGAGACCGGGATGTCGGCGCCGTCGATCGTGTAACCCGCGCGGGTGTTCAGGGTGCCGGTCGCAGGTTCGACGCAGGCGCTGAGGGTCAGCGCGGTGGCGGCGGCAGCGGCGGCCAGGGCCGCGGTCCGCTTCGGCAGCTTCAGGTTCGGAGGGCTGTGCCGGGCAGGGGTGATGCCAATGGGGGACATGCAGCCAGACTATGGCATCGGCGCAACGGCCGAAACGGCCTCACCGGGTCGAGTGGCCTGCGCAGACGGTCGCGCCGCGGCTCGGTGCGGGACTATGGGGCGATCGGGCGGCACTGTGCGGATTCGGGCGGGGCGGCGGCGCGGCGGCGCGGAACCGGCGGGGTGATCCGGGCGACGGCCGCGGCACGGGTCGGAAACGACACGGAGAGGTTCGCCACTCTATCGTCCGCGGGCACCGGGGCCGCCGGCCGCCGCCGGGCGGCTCCGGGGCGTCGCTGGGTACGCTTTTGTGGTGTCATCAGCTCAACCGGCCGCGAAACGCGTCGCGGTCCTCACGCTCGGCTGCGCCCGCAACGAGACCGATTCCGAAGAACTGGCCGCCCGTCTGACGGCCGGAGGCTGGCGCATCGCCGACGACGGTGAGGACGCCGACGTCGTGATGGTCAACACTTGCGGGTTCATCGAGCAGGCCAAGGCCGAGTCCATCGATGTGCTGCTCGATGCCGCCGACACCGGCGCGAAGGTCGTCGCCACCGGGTGCATGGCCGAGCGCTACGGTGAGGAGTTGGCGCAGAGCCTGCCCGAGGCCGATGCCGTGCTCGGCTTCGATCACTATCCCGACATGGCCTCCCGCCTCGACGACATCCTGGCCGGACGCGAGATCGCCGCTCATCGGCCCGCCGATCGGCGCAAGCTCCTGCCGCTGGCCCCCGCCGCGAGGCAGGGGGCGGCGGCCGTCGTGCCCGGGCACTCCCGTTCCCGGCAGGCGTCCGAGGCCGCGGACGTCGAGGGCGCGCCGGCGCACCTGTCGGTGCTGCGGCACCGCCTGTCCGAGGGGCCGGTCGCGAACCTCAAGCTCGCCTCCGGCTGCGACCGTCGCTGCACCTTCTGCGCGATCCCCTCGTTTCGAGGCTCGTTCGTGTCGCGGACGCCCGAGGAGATCCTCGCCGAGGCCGCCTGGCTCGCCTCCGACGGTGTCAGGGAGCTCAATCTCGTCTCCGAGAACACGACCTCCTACGGCAAGGACCTCGCCGACCCGAACGCGCTGGAGCATCTGCTCGAAGGGCTCGCCGAGATCGACGGGATCGAATGGATCCGCCTGTCCTACCTCCAGCCCGCCGAGCTCCGTCCGGGCCTGATCGAGGCCATGTGCCGCATCGACAAGGTCGTGCCCTACTTCGACCTGTCCTTCCAGCACTCCTCGGCGACCGTGCTGCGGCGGATGCGCCGCTTCGGCTCCACCGAGTCGTTCCTGGCGCTGCTCGCGGCGATCCGCGAGCGCGAACCCGGGGCCGGGGCCCGGACCAACGTGATCGTGGGCTTCCCCGGCGAGACCGAGGCGGACGTCGAGGAGCTCATGGGCTTCCTGTCCGAGGCCCGGCTCGACTCCACCGGTGTCTTCGCCTACTCGGACGAGGACGGCACCGAGGCCGTCGACCTCGACGGGCACGTCGAGGAGGACGCCATCGCCGAGCGGGTCACGCGCGTCTCGATGCTCGTGGACGAGCTGGTCGGCCAGCGGGCCGCCGATCGCGTCGGCGAGGTCATGGCCGTTCTGGTCGAATCCGTCGAGGACGTGCCGGGCGAGGACGGTGCCGCGGACGTCGCCGCGAGCGGCGTGGAGGGCCGCGGCGCCCACCAGGCGCCCGAAGTCGACGGCTCGGTGACGCTGGTCGGGGAGGTCGAAGGCCTCTCGGTGGGCGATTTCGTGACGGCGAAGGTCGTCGATTCCCACGGGGTCGACCTGGTGGCCGAGGTCGTGGGGGAATCCTGGTGAAGGCCGACCCGCCCCCGGTCTCGCCGTGGAACGTCGCCAACGTCGTCACCGTGGCGCGGATCTTCCTCGTTCCGGTCTTCGCGGTGGTCGTGGTCGTCTCCGGCATGGAGCATCCGGGTTGGCGGGTGCTGGCGTGCCTGCTGTTCGTGTTCATCTCCGCGACGGATTTCGTCGACGGCTGGCTGGCGCGCTCGCGCGGCCTGGTGACCGAGTTCGGTAAGCTGGCCGATCCGATCGCCGATAAGGCGCTCATCGGCACCGCACTGGTGCTGCTCAGTTTCTACGATGTTCTGCCGTGGTGGGTGACGGCGGTGATCCTGGTCCGGGAGCTGGGCATCACGGGCCTGCGCATGGCGGTGCTCCGGCACGCGGTGATCGCGGCCGGCCGCGGCGGCAAGCTCAAGACGGTGCTCCAGATCGCCGCGGTGGCCTGGTACCTGTGGCCGTGGCCCGAGCCGTTCGACCTGGTCGGGCCGTGGTTGATGGGCGCGGCGGTGCTGCTCACCGTCGTGACGGGAATGGATTATCTCTGGAAAGCCTTTAAATTGAGGGAGAGCGAGCCGGGGCGAACGCGCTAGGCTTGCAGTATCCGCTTAGGCTGGCTGCGCCGGGTCACGGCTCGCAGGCTCCGCCGAAGGGGACGAACGCGGCGTGGAGGAGAGTTCGATGATGTTGTTGCGGGAACTGTTGGGAGAGACCCTGCGTCGGCGCCGTCGCGCCCAGAAGCGAACGCTCCGTGACGTCTCCAAGCAGGCCAATGTCAGCCTCGGCTACCTCTCCGAGATCGAGCGCGGGCACAAGGAGCCGTCGAGCGAACTCCTCGCATCGGTGTGCGGGGCCCTCCAGGTGCGTCTCAGCGAGGTCCTGGCGGAGGTATCGCACGAGGTCGCGACCCATGAGAAGCGTGACGGCGGCGTGTCGGCCCCGGGGCGTCCGGTCGCGGTGCTGCCGCTGCCGAGGGACAAGGAGAGCATCGAGGAGCAGGCTCGGCGCCGCCGCCACGGGCTGCCCACGGCGCCCACTTCCATCACCCAAGCGCGTCCTCGTCATCGGCGTGGTGAAGTGACCGATTCGGTGGTCCGCGCGGCAGCCTGAGCGCGGTCGATGATGTAGTTTTGGCGAGTGAGGCGTTACCCTGTCGCACATTGTCGGCGGGGATGTCCGACACTAGTGTGTACGTCGGCGTTGCAGACATCACCGAAGGGACCCCGATAATGGCCAATCCGTTCGTCAAAGGCTGGAAATACATGATGGCGCTGTTCGGCGCGAAGATCGACGAGCATGCCGATCCCAAGATCCAGATCCAGCAGGCGATCGAGGAAGCGCAGAAGCAGCACCAGGTGCTGGTCGGACAAGCCGCTTCGGTGATCGGGAACCAGCGCCAGTTGGAGATGAAGCTCAACCGCTCGATGGCCGAGGTGGAACGCCTCCAGGCGCAGGCGCGTCAGGCGCTGGTGCTGGCGGACAAGGCCCGTGCCGAGGGCGATGAGAAGAAGGCCCAGGAGTTCGAGTCCACCGCTGAGATCCTCGCCGGGCAGCTGGTCTCCACTGAACAGTCCCTTGAAGACATGAAGACTATGCACGATCAGGCTCTCAATGCTGCCGACCAGGCCAAGAAGGCCGTTGAGAACAACCAGATGATGCTCCAGCAGAAGCTCCAGGAACGCACCAAGCTGCTCGGGCAGCTGGAGCAGGCCAAGATGCAGGAGACCATCGCCTCGTCCCTGGAATCGATGTCGCAGACCGCCGCCCCCGGCACCACCCCCAACTTCGACGAGATCCGCGACAAGATCGAAGGCCGCTACTCCAACGCCATGGGCCGCGCCGAACTCGCCAGCAACTCCGTCGAAGGCCGCCTCTTGGAGGTCAACCGCGCCACGCGCGACATGGCCGGTGCCTCCCGCCTGGACCAGATCCGCGCCTCCCTGGAGGGCGAGCAGCTCTCCGGCTCGGACAAGGGCAAGCCCGCCATCGAGACCAAGGAATCGGTCACCAGCGACCGCCTCGCGGACATCCGCGCGAGCATGAGCGAGGGCGAAGGCACGGCCGAGGCCGACTCCGCCAAGAGCTGACCGGGAGAGGAGCCCGACCGTGGACGCCAAGGCCCGAAAACGCGCCGTGCGGCGCATGCGGTCGCGGCTGTCCTCGGCGAGGTTCTGGACGGTGATCTCGGGCGCCACCGTCGCCGGGAGCGCGTTCTTCC
>JAJYSW010000010.1 GCA_021793335.1 Actinomycetes bacterium | reverse complement strand
AAGTTCCGCCGCCGTCCCCCCGCCGGCGGAGGATCACCCGCTCGGCTGCTCGATGAGCGACTGGACGTACAACTCCTCACCGATCTTCTCGATGATGTCCAGCTGCGTGTCGATGTAGTCGAGGTGCTGCTCCTCGTCTTCGAGAATGCTCGCGAAGAGCTCCCGCGAGACGTAGTCATGCACCGACTCCATGTACTCGATGCCGCGCTTGAGGCGGTCGATCGACTCGACCTCGATCTCGCGGTCGCACCGGAATATCTCCGGGACGCTCTGACCGATGCGCAGCGGGAAGAGCCGCTGGTAATTCGGCAGGCCCTCCAGAAAGAGGATGCGGTCGGTGAGCACCTCGGCGTGGCGCATCTCGTCGATCGACTCGGCCCGGGTGTACTTCGCCAGCTTGGTGTACCCCCAGTGCTCCTGCATCTTGGCGTGCAGGAAGTATTGGTTGATGGCGGTGAGCTCGGCGCTCAGCTGCTCGTTGAGGAATTCGATGACTCGCTCGTCGCCCCGCATGTCGGGTCCGTCCTTCCCAGATCGTCACAGGCCGGCCCGCCGGGCCGGTGGCCCTCAGCGTATGACGAGAAAGGAACGGTTTCCACCCAGGAATACCTAAAATAGGACAAGCTAACCTAACCGCGGGCGCAGTCGCCGACGAGAAGACCGTTGCTCGGCGCTCAAGCGGCGGGGACGGCCTCATCCGCGAAATGACTCTCGATCATGTCGGCCAGGCGCTGGCGGCAGTTGCCGCACCCGGTTCCCGCGCCGCAGACCTCGCCGATCTCGTCCTCGGTATGCGCGCCGGCACGAATGCAGTCGCGGACCTCATAATCGTGGACTCCGTGACAGATGCACGCGTACATCCCGAGACCTCCGGGAACTTAGGGTCGGCTAACAAAGGCATGCCTAACCTATCTTGGGCTCGGGTCGGTGACAACCTCCGTTCGGCGGGACGGCCACGGCGAAACGGGCGATCCGGCCGACGAACGGCCCCCTCAGTCCGCGATGAGGTCGCCGAGGACTTTGATCGCGTGCTCGATCCCGGCGTCGTCGACGTCGAGGTGGGTGAGCAGGCGGCCCCAGTCGGGCCCGAGCACCGAGATGCGGACGCCCTGCTCGGCTGCCGCCTCGGCCACCGCCGCGATCCGAGGCACCCGCAACAGGACCACGTTCGTCTCGACCTGGGCGGCGTCGCACACGCCATGGGGTCCGAGCGCCTCGGCGAGGCGCCGGGCACGGGCGTGGTCCTCGACGAGCCGACCGATGTTGTTCGCGAGCGCGAAACGGCCGGCCGCGGCGAGATGGCCGACCTGCCGCATGCCGCCGCCGAGGCGCTTGCGGATCACGCGACCGCGCCGGGCGCGCTCGGCGTCGGTGATCAGCAGCGAGCCGATCGGCGCGCCGAGCCCCTTCGAGAGGCACACCGAGACGGTGTCGAACAGGCGGCCGTACTCATCGAGCGGGACGCCGGTGGCGACATGGGCGTTCCAGATCCGCGCCCCGTCCAGGTGCAGGGCGAGATCGTGGGCGTCGGCGAGCGCGCGCAGCGCCCGCAGCTCGTCGAGAGGCTGGACGGTGCCGCCGCCGATGTTGTGGGTGTGTTCGACGGCGACCGCGCGCGTGGTGGTGACATAGGGGTTGGGCGGGTTGATCATCGGCTCGATCAGCGCGACGTCGAGACGTCCGCCCGGAGCGTTCCAGGTGCGCGTCGAGATGCCGCCGAGCGCGGCGGCGGCGCCCACCTCGTAGTTGGCGACGTGGGCCTTCTCGTCGCACAGCAACTCGTCTCCGCGCGGGACCAGCAGTTGCAAGGCGATCTGGTTGGCCATGGAACCGGTGGGCGTGAAGACCGCGGCCTCGTGCCCCAGCAGTTCGGCGGCCTCGGCTTCGAGGGCGGCGACCGTCGGGTCCTCGCCGTAGACGTCGTCGCCGACCTCGGCGTGCATCATGGCCGCGAGCATGGCCTGACCGGGGCGGGTCACGGTGTCGGAGCGCAGATCGACGATCATGGCCCGACCCTACTTGGCGGCGGCGTGGATCGTCAGTACGGGTTGTCGCCGTTGCCGATGCCGAGCACCGGCAGGTACATGCGCTCGCCGTCGGCGGTGAAACCGTCGTAGACGATGTCGAACAGGTCCTGGATGCCGAACGCCTGGAGGGCGTCGACCATCATGTGGGCCGCCTGCGTGGTGGTGGCCCGGTCCGCCGTCTGGAAGGTGCGGGACCAGTTCGGCTGGGTGCCGCTGGGGGCCCGGAAGCCCATGCCCGGCAGGTGCGACAGGCCGGCGCGCCAATTGCCGCTGACGGCCGCGGAGGCCTCGACCCGCAGGGCGCCGTCGACGAACGCGGCGACGTACCTGGCCGACCAGTCGCCGGTGCGGATCAGCACGGTGCCCGACGTGTCGATGGTCGGCACGTCGGCGGCCATGTCGCCCAGGAGCGAGCTGAGCCGTTCGGTGAACTCGCCCATGTCCTGGCAGGCGGGCTCCGGCGGGTGCTGGGACTTGCGGGCGTACGCCTGCCAGCCCGAGACGTCGCCTTTGCCGACCGCGTGCGCCTCGAGCTGTTCGAACAGCTGCGGGGAGAGCAGCCGGAGGGTCACGCCCCCGTGGAAGCGTCGCAGGTGCAGCTCGAAGAGCAGTCCGTCCCGGTACCAGCGGATCCAGGGCCCGCCGTCGCCGCCGCGCACTTCGGGCGCGCCGAGTTCGTTCATCATGGTGCGCAGCACTTCCCGGAACACGTTCGTGCGGTGCTGCTCGCCCTGGCGGCCGCGTTCGGCCGATCTGAGGACCATGACCTCGATGGAGTAGAAGTCGGCGCGGCCCCACAGGGGCGTCTGGGGCGGGACGGAGTCGGCGATGGCGTTGCCGGTCTCGTAGCCGGTCTCGGCACGCCACATGCCGATGTCGACCTCGGCGGAGCGGACCTGCCAGCCGAGGTTCGTCATGGCCCGGTACAGGTCGTCCTTGCTCCAGCGCCCGAAGTCGGTCTGTCGGGCACGGCGGAGGAGTTCAACGAGCTGCGATTCGTTGATCCGGTGTGTGCCGAGCATCAGGTACTGCGCCAATCCATCCGTGGGTGGGGGCCGCCGGACGTACGCCCGGCGGCTCGATTCGATTAGGGTAGCCTTGCCTTTTGCGGCGGATCGAGAAGGAGAGGGGCGCATTGTCCACGGCATCCGACACTGTGCGGCAAGACACGCTTGTCAGCCTACTAGGCGGCAGGCGAGGCGCGTTCGACGCCACCGCTCCCCTCGTCGTGTTCATCCTCACCTGGCTCGCCACAGGGCGTTCGATCGGCTGGGGCGTCGCGGCCTCGCTCGTGGCCGCGGCGGGCATCGCGGTCGTGCGACTGCGCCGGCGGACCAAGCCGCGCGCCGTGCTCCTCGGTCTGCTGAGCGTCTGCGTCGCGGGCATCATCGTCCTCTACACAGGACGGGCGGCGGACATCCTCCTCCCCCGCATCCTCTCGAACGCCGCGAGCGCCCTGGTGTGGGCGGGCTCGATCGCCTTCCGGTGGCCGCTCCTGGGCGTCGTCGTCGGTGCGCTGCTCGGCCAGAAGGCCCGCTGGCGGGCCGATCCGTCCCTCCTGCGCGCCTACAGCGTCGCCTCGTGGCTGTGGGTGGCGATGTACACCATGCGCGTGGCGGTCCTGACGCCGTTCTGGCTCTCCGAGCACGAGAACTTCGCCGTCGTGGGCGGCGGCGTGGCCCAGATCCTGCTCTCCTGGCCGCTGCTGGTCCTGTGCCTGGTGCTCTCGGGGGCGGCGGTCAAGGCGGTCCTCCCGAGCGATCATCCGGGCCTGCGGCATCCGGCCGTCTCCGGCACGCCGAGCGGATAGACGCGCCGCTCGGAGGCTCCACGCCCTCGCACGGCCCCGCTGCGGGTTCGTGCTGACCTGGGACGGCGATGCGCCCCGGCCCCACTCCGGAGTCCGGGCCGGGGCCGGGCGCGTCGAGCGGGGTCAGCGTTCGCGGATGACGGCGGCCGAGTTGCCGTGGAGGTGAGTCCTCGGATTCCAGTCCGCTCCCGTCAGGAGGTCGGTGCCCTCGGTCGGGATCGTGACGGGCTTGTCGGTGTGGTTGAGCGCGAAGAGATACGTGCGGCCGTCCTCGTGGGCGCGGCGGACCGTCTCGACTCCGGTGGGCAGGCCGGGAACCTCGGGGACCAGGTCCAGCCGGTCGAGGAACGGGTCGAGATCGGTGGGTCTGGTCGCGAGGTACCAGACGTCGCCTTCGCCGAGACGGCGGTGGAAGACCGCGCCGGTCGAGGGATAGCCGATGAAACTCGCGACGACTTCGGCGGTCTCGCCCGAGGCGGCGGCGTCCACTCGCGCGATCTCCGACCAGGCGTGGCCCTCGGTGCCGTCGTCGAGAGCGATCGTCTCGCCTTCGCGGAGCGGCACGAACTCCTCGACGCGGACGCCCAGCAGCTCCCGCAGGGCTCCCGGCGGACCGGGGTGGACGTGGTCGTTGCGGTCGACGATGCCCGAGTAGGGCCCGACGACGAGCGTGCCGCCGCCTTCGACGTAGCGCCGCAGGTTCGCGTCGTCATCGAGCAGGTACAGGGCGGGCGCGAAGACCACCGGGTAGCGCGAGAGGTCCCATGCCGGGTTGGCGAGATCGCAGGTGATGCCACGGCGCCACAGAGCGGCGTGCCAGCGCCGCAGCTCAGGGTAGGCGGGCATGTACGCCGAGGGCTCACCGGGATTGCTCGAAGCCCAGACCGATTCGAAGTCGAGCAGGATCGCCGCCTGGGGCCGGACGACGGAGCCTTTGACCTCGGCCAGTTTTCGGAGCCAGCCGCCGAGCGTCTTCACCTCGCGGAAGGTCTTGGTCTCGGGACCGCCGTGGGGCAGCATCGCCGAGTGCCATCGTTCGGCCCCATATCGCGAGGCGCGCCACTGGAAGTACATGACGCCCTCAGAACCGTGTGCCACATAGGACAGCGAATGGCGCAGCTGCTCCCCGGGGCGTTTGGCGAAGTAGCCGCCGCGCCATGCCGAGGAGTTGGCCGCCTGCTCCATCAGGAGCCAAGGACCACCGCGGGCCAGCCCGCGCGAGGCGTCGGCGCCGAAGGCGACCTGCGCCTCGGCTTCGATCGGGCCCTCGGGAAGGATGTAGTGGTCGGTGGCGATCAGACGGTGATCGCCGTTCATGTGCTCGCCCCAGCGGTGGTAGTCCATGGCGGCGAAATCGCCGGTGACCATGAGATTCGTGGTGATCGGCACGCCGGGGGCGTGGCGTTCGATCGCCTCGGCCTCGGAGCGGAAGAGCCGCAGCAGCGCGTCGGAGCTGAACCGCTTGAAGTCGAGCAGGTGGCCCGGGTTCGGCGTCTCGGCGGAGATCCGGGGCGGGAGCACCTGTTCCCAGTCGGTGAAGGTCTGCGACCAGAACGTGGTGCCCCAGGCGTCGTTGAGCGCGTCGAGGTCGCCGTGGCGCTCTTGCAGCCAGGTGCGGAACGCCGCGGCGGCCAGGTCGCAGTAGCAGGAACGGTAGTACTCGTTGCCGATGTGCCACATGGCGAGCGCCGGGTGGGAGGCGTAGCGTTCGCCGAGTTTGGACGCGATCGCGACGACGGCCTCCTGGAAGGCCGGCGCGTGCGGGCAGTACTCGGCGCGGGCGCCGTAGTTCAGGCGGCGCCCCTCGGGGTCGACCGGGAGGGTCTCGGGGTGGCGCTGTGAGAACCACGGCGGCGGCGCGGCGGTCGAGGTGGCCAGATCGGCCTTGATGCCGTTCTCGGCGAGCAGGTCCATGATGGCGTCGAGCTCGTCGAAGTGCCAGCGGCCCGGCCCGGGGTTGATCCTGGCCCAGGCGAAGATGTTGACGCTCACCATGTTCACGCCGGCCTCGCGCATCAGCGCGACGTCCTCGTCCCAGACCGATCTGGGCCACTGCTCGGGGTTGTAGTCGCCGCCGAAGACCAGTCCTTCGACCTCGGGCACGATATCGGTCATCTGCGGTGTCCCCTCTCGGCGGGGTTCGCCGCCCCGCGTCGGCTTCTTTGATAACGCTCACTTGCCGCGGGCCAGCCTATCCGAAACAGGCTCGCCCGGCGGGTCCCGGCACGGCGGGTCCGCCGTGCCGGGCCGCGGATCGGTCAGGCGTCCGTCTCGCTCGCCACGATCCCCTGGAGTTCGAGTTCGCCGCCGCGGACACAGCGCAGGCCCTCGACGAGGGGAACGACGCCCACGTCGCAGCGTCCGGCCTCGGTGTGCCGGCAGCGACTGGCGAAGGCGCAGCCCGGCGGCGGATTCGTCGGATCGGGCAGGTCGTCGGGCAGCAGCACCCGGCCGGTCCGGCCGCGGCGGCTCGGGTCGGGGATCGGGACCGCCGACATGAGCGCCTCGGTATACGGATGCGAAGGATTCTCGTACAGCTCGGCGGTGTCGGCGAGCTCGACGATCTTGCCGAAGTACATGACGGCGACGCGATCGGCGATGTTCTCCACCACCGACAGGTCGTGCGAGATGAACAGGTACGTCAGACCGAACTCCTCCTGGAGCTCGCGCAGGAGATTGAGGATCTGGGCGCGCACCGACACGTCCAGGGCGCTGACCGGCTCGTCGGCCACGACGAGCTTGGGGCCCACGATGAGCGCTCGGGCGATGTTCACTCGCTGGCGCTGCCCGCCGGAGAAGGCGTGCGGGTAACGGTCCATGTAATCGGGGCTGAGCCCGACCCTGCGCATCATCTCGGCGACGCGGTCCTCCAGTTCGGAGCCGCGGGCCTCGCCGCCGGCGATCAGCGGATCGCCGATGATCTGGCGCAGCGTCATGCGCGGGTTCAGCGAGGAGAACGGGTCCTGGAACACCATGCGGATCTGGCGACGGTAGCGGCCCCGCTCCCGGTTCTTCAGCGAGGTGAGCTCGCTGCCCTCGTACACGATCGTCCCCGACGTGGCCTTCTGGGCGCCGACGATGGTGCGGCCCAAGGTCGTCTTGCCGCAGCCGGACTCACCGACCAGGCCGAGGGTCTCGCCGCCCCGGAGCGTCAGGTCGACGCCGGAGACGGCGTGGTTCTCCACGGTGACGCGGCCGAGGAGATTGCGCTGCACTGGAAAGCGCACATGAAGGTCGTTGACCTCGAGCAACGGCTCGGTCATGCCCGGACTCCTTCGTTCTCGTCGTAGAGGACGCATTCGGCGGTGCGGCCGTCGTCGAAGACCACCTCGGGCGGGTCGTCGACATCGCAGCGTCCCGCGATCGCCTCGGCGCAGCGCGGATGGAACGAGCAGCCACGGGGCCGGTGCAGCGGATTCGGGACGATCCCGGGGATCGTCGGCAGGTCCCGGCCGCGGTCGCGCCCGAGTACCGGCACCGAGGCGAGCAGCTGCTTCGTGTACGGGTGCTTGGGGTCGGCGAACAGCTCCTCGACGCCCGCGCGCTCGACCACTCGGCCGAGGTACATGACGGCGACCTCGTCGGCCAGTTCGGCCACGACGCCCAGATCGTGGGTGATGAACATGACCGCCATGCTGTGCTCGGCCTGGAGGTCGCGGATGAGGTCGAGGATGCGCGCCTGCGTGGTGACGTCGAGCGCGGTGGTCGGCTCATCGGCGATGAGCAGGGACGGATTGGCGCACAAGGCGATCGCGATCATCGCGCGCTGGCACATGCCGCCGGAGAGCTGGAACGGGTAGGCGTCGACGCGGCGCTCGGGGTCGGGGATGCCGACCTGGTCGAGCAGTGCTATCGCGCGGGCCCGGGCGGCCTTCTTGTCGAGGCCGGTGTGGATGCGGATGGTCTCGATCAACTGTGCGCCGATGGTGCGCAGTTGCAGCAGCGAGGCGCTCGGCTCCTGGAAGATCATGCCGATCTCGCCGCCGCGCAGCCGCTGGAGCCGCCGGTCGTCGTGGTCCAAGGAGAGCACGTCGAACGGTTCATCGTCGCCGTGCCAGACGACCTTCCCGCCCTCGATGCGGCCGGGCGCGTCGACCAGCCGCAGGATCGAGCGGGCCGTGACCGATTTGCCGCAGCCCGACTCGCCGACGACGCACAGGGTCTTACCGGCGTGGACGGTCAGGTCGACGCCGTCGACGGCGCGGACCTTGCCGTCGTAGGTGTCGAAACCGGTCCGCAGCCCTGAGATCTCCAGAAGTGGTTGCTCCATTGCTCACCTAATGCTTGTAGGGGTCGGCGGCGTCGCGCAGGCCGTCGCCGACGAAGTTGAACGCCAGCACCGCGATCACGACGCACAGGCCGGGGATGAGCAGCCATGGCGCGTTCGACAGCACGCTCCACTTGCTCGCGTCCTGGAGCTGCACGCCCCATGAGACGGCCGGCGGGCGCAGGCCCAGGCCGAGCCACGACAGGGAGGTCTCGGCGAGGATCATGCTCGGGATGGACAGGCTCAGCGCGGCGATGATGTGGGAGGAGAAGGAGGGCAGCATGTGCCGGAACATCACGCGGCCGTGGCCCGAGCCGTCCAGCAACGCCGAGGTGACGAACTCCTCGCTGCGCAGCGCCAGGAAGCGGCCGCGCACCTCTCTGGCCAGACCGGTCCACGCCACCAGAGCGAGGATCGTGGTGATGATGAAATACCGGGTCACCGGTCCCATGTGCGGCGGCAGCGCGGCGGCGATGCCGAGCCACAGCGGGATCGAGGGCACGGCCATGAACAGCTCGATCAAACGCTGGATGATGTTGTCGATCCAGCCGCCGAAGTACCCCGACACCGCTCCGAGGGCGATGCCGAGGGCGAACGCGAGCAGCACGCCGATGATGCCGACCGAGGCCGAGACGCGCGTGGCGTAGACGATCTGGCTGAACAGGTCCTGGCCGTCGGTGGTGGTGCCGAGCAGGTACATCGGGTCGCCGTGGTGCTTCGGTCCGATGAGGTGCCGATCCCAGGGGATGAGGCCGAAGAGCCGGTACTCGTCGCCCTTGACGAAGAAGCCGACTTCGACGCGATCGTCGGGATCGGGCTCATAGGTGATCCGCAGACTGCGCGGGTCCTGTTCGGAGACGTGGCCGTCGACGTGGAGCCCCCAACGGAAACCGTCCTCGCCGTCGGTGTCCCACAGCTTCAGGACTTGCGGCGGCGCGGTGGTGTATTCCGAATCCCGGTGGCGGGCGCCGTAGGGCGCGACGAACTCGGTGAGGACGATGACCACGAGCATCGCGATCAGGATCCAGGCCGAGACGACCGCGAGCTTGTGCTTCTTGAACGCCCACCACACGAGCGTCCGCTGAGAGGCGGTGGCGCGCTCGACGTTGCCCTTGGCGTCGCTCGCGTCGGCGCCTTCGCCGTCGGGAAGTCCGGTCTTGAGGGTCATCGGGCGCTCACCTCTGGTGTCCGAGTCGGATACGGGGGTCGAGCCAGCCGAGCAGCAGGTCCGAGATCAGGGTGCCGATGACCGTGACCACGCTGAGGACCATGATGATCGACCCGGCCAGGTACATGTCCTGCGCTTTGAGCGCGCTCAGCAGGACCGGTCCGAGGGTCGGCAGGCTCAGGATCTGGCCGACGACGATGTCGCCGACCAGCAGGAGCGGCAGTACCCATCCGATCGTGGAGACGAACGGGTTGAGCGCGACGCGGAGCGGATAGCGGCGCAGCAGCCGCCCCTCGGAGACGCCGCGCGCTCGGGCGGCGGTGACGTAGGGCCGCCGCAGCTCGTCGAGCAGATTGTTGCGGATGATGCGGACCAGGCCCGCGACGCCGGCCGTGCCGATGACGATCATCGGTATCCACAGGTGCCCCAGGAGGTCCAGGACCTTCCCGAGGTTCCATGAGGCATCGCACCACTCCGGCGAGCACAGTCCCGAGGGGACGGATCCGAACCAGGTGACGCTGAAGTAGATGAAGATCAGCGCGATCAGGAAGTTCGGGACCGCCAGTCCGAGGAAGCCGACGGTGGTGGCCGCGTAGTCGCCGATCGAGTGCTGCTTGACCGCCGAGTAGACCCCGATGGGAAAGGCGATACCCCAGCTCATCAGCAAGGTGATCAGCGAGATGCCGAGCGTCGCTCCCAGCCGGGGGCCGATGACGTCGGCGACCGGTTTGGAGTGCTCGAAGGACATGCCCAGGTCGCCGTGCAGGACGATCTGCGTGATCCAGTTCCAGTACTGCTGGAGGATGTTGCCGTCCAGGCCGTACCGGACCCGGAGCGCCTGTACGTCGGATTCGGTCAGTCCCTGGCCCATCACCGAGTACTTGGCGCGCAGCGCCGTCACGAAGTCACCGGGCGGCAGACTGATGATGATGAACACCACCAGTGAGATCGCCATCAGCGTCGCCGCCATGTAGACCGCACGGCGACCCAGGTATTTGATCACAGTCGGTTCCTCAGCCTATTCCTCGTCGATGAACCACTGCTCGGGCTTCGCCGGGCACGGTGTGCCGTAGGTCGGGTTCTCGGGCATGGTGCCGCCGACGTTGCGCAGGGTGTCGGAGACGATCGCCCACGGGGCCGGCCCGCGCACGGTGCCGATGGCCCAGAACTCCTCCTTGGCGATGTTCAGGATCTGGCGGAAGATCTCGTCACGCGCGTCCTCGTCCGGTTCGGACAGGAACTGGTCGTAGAGGTCGTGCTGCCGGGCGACGGATTCGATCGGTGGTTCGACCATGTCCTCGTCCTGAGCGCCCTGCAAGGTGTAGTGCGCGGACCACTGGCGGGCCCAGTAGGCGCCGCCGGAGGGCCCGGCGGCCATGTACCACATCACCGAGGTGGTCTCGTCGACGTCACCGCCGTCGCCGGTCCACACGGTCAGGTCGTACTCGTTCTCGTCGATCCCGGCCTGCCAGTTCTCACGGGGCTGGCCGTTGATGTGGAGGGTCACCCCGACCTCGGCCCACATGTCCTTGATCATGTCCATCGCGTCGATCCAGGTGCCGCCGAGCAGGGAGTCGTCGGCGATCGAGACGGTGAATTCGAGGCGGGTGCCGTCCGCGGCGGCGCGGACGCCGTCGGAGCCGAGCCCGTAGCCGGCGTCGTCGAGGATCTGTTCGGCCAGAGCTGGGTCGAATTCGGTGTACTGGGTGGCGAACTCCTCGTCGTAGAAGCGGGAGCTGGGGATCGGGGCCGCCTGGGACGGCTCGCCCGAGCGGCTCCACAGGACGTCGAGGAGCTCTTGGCGGTCGATGGCGTGCGAGAGGGCGACGCGGAACTGCTTGTCCTTGAACACTTCGCGCAGGCCGGGGTCGGCGTGGTTGAGGTTGAAGGCGATGTTCATGTCGCTGGAGTAGGACGATTCCAGTTCGACGACGGTGTAGCCGCCGGCCGCCTCGTTGTCGACCGCGTCGGCGCGGTGGGCGTTGTCGTTGAAATGGCGTGAATGGAAGTCGTAGTCGCCGTTGATGGCGTGGGCGAACATGGTCTCGACGTCGGCGACGATGTTGTAGCGCACTTCGTCGATGTACGGCAGTTGGCTGCCCTCTTCGTCCACCTTGTAGTAGTAGGGGTTGCGTTCGAAGAGCGCGTGGTCGGCGTCGGAGACGGGCTTCTTGCAGATCCACGGCAGGAGCGTCGGCAGGTCCGGGTTCTCCCACATGAAGTTCCAGAGGTTGCCCAGGGCGGTGAATCGGGCGACCCAGCCGTCGTAGCCGGCGTCGACGGCCTCGTCGTCGGCCGCGGCGTTGTAATCGATGTGGAACTGTTCGAGGTAGTGGCGGGGGTAGAAGGTGAACCGCTGGCCCGCGGTGCCGCGGGACATGTCCTCTTCGAACAGCGGTTTGGGGCCGTTGAAGCGGAAGATGAAGGTGTGGTCGTCGACGATCTCCAGCTCACCTGGTTCGCCGTCGGGGCCCAGGAGCTCGGGCGGGATGCCTTGGGTGATGTCGGTGTCGAGGTTGACGTCGTGGTAGGCGAATTCGACGTCGGCGGTGGTCAGCGGCTCGCCGTCGGACCACTTGACCCCTTCGCGCAGCGTGATGGTGAACTCCGAGGCGTCCTCGTTGGCTTCGAAGGCCGAGGCGAGGTTGAGTTCGGCGCTCTGCCAGTCGCGGGTGCGTTTGAGCAGCGGCTCGTAGGCGATGGTGCGCCACAGCCAGGGGCCGTCGGAGGCGCCGGTGATGGCGGTGTTCCAGGTGCCGCCGTAGGAGCCGATCGAGTCGGTGGCCTTGATGACGACGGGTTCCTTGGGGAGGCGTTCCTCGACGGGCGGCAGTTCACCGGCCTCGACGAGGTCGGCGAGCATCGGGGCCTCGGGGCCCTTGTCGCCGCCGCCACCGCTGCCCGAGTCGGAGTCGGTGGAGAAGAATCCGCATCCGGCGGCGGTCGTCGCGGTCAAGGCGGTGGCGCCGGTGACGACGAGGCTGCGTCGGGAGAGGGCGGGGTCAGGCCATGGGAGGGACCGGGGTTTCCCGAACGGACTTGGCTGAGGGTGGTGAGTGCTCATCGGCGAGCGCTCCTTCCGAGGTCGGTCGCGGCCGTGGGGCGGCCAAGGGGTCCTGCGGGGTCCGGCCGACCCGGCAGGCTGCCGAAAGCGCTTTCTTAACTTCCGGAACTTCTCCGAAAACTTTCGGCGACATCGGTGAGACTACGGCAACACCAAAACCGGGTCAAGCGAGGCGAGCGGCGCGCATGATTACAATCCGATCACGAATGGCAATCGCATTCCAGGCATCGGCGCGCCGGCGCGGCCGAAAGTTTCAGCGGCGCCGCGGCCCCGCGGACTCGGCGCCGGACGGCTCCGCGAGGGCGGGAAATGTGATTTCGGCGGCCGACCGCCGCCTTCGCCCCGCCTGGAGACCCGAGGCTCCGACCGGCCCGCGCGACAGAGGGCGCGAACATCGCCATACCGCCACTTATCAGACTGCACTGCAGGCGAGAGCGCACACCGCATATGTCAGGATCGGGCCATGACAACTCACGGCGACACCGGGAGTGGCACGTTGACACGGCCCGAGCCCGTCTCCTCGCCGCGTCTGCGCGTCCGCCGCTCCGCGGCGGTCACCGTGGCCGCGTTCATTTCCTGGCTGGCCGTCGGTCCGCTGGCGCTGTCCCTGATCGCAGAACGGCCCCTGTGGGGATGGTTCTCGGCGGTGCTCGGCGTGACCCTGCTCGCCGCCCCGATCGCCGTCTCGGCCTGGGCGTGGCGCTCCGGCGTGGACGTGACGCGCGAAGGCATCACGATCAAGGGCGTGTTCACCTCGCGCCCGATCCAGTGGCGGCACATCGACGGCTTCGTCACCGACACCGACGGCGTGGCCGCGATACTGGACGACCAGTCCCAGGTGCGGCTCAAACCGATGCGCGCCGAGAACCTCCCGAGAGTCCTGGAGATCGGCGGACAGGAGCTGCGAGGCGACGAGGCCCGCACCCCTGAGGAGGAGCACGAATAGTCCGGCGGGCCGGGGTCAGTAGCCCTCGGTGACCACGTTCTCGAGCGGCTCTCCGGCCGCGAAGCGGCGGATCTGCGGCCCCACCGGCGCATAGGCGCGCGGCACCATCCCGTCGACCGAAGCGCCCACGTGCGGAGTGATCAGCGCGCCCTCCAGATCCCACAACGGGTGCCCCGCCGGCAGCGGCTCGGGGTCGACCACGTCGAGCGCGCAGCGCAGACGCCCCGAGGCCACCTCCGCGACGAGCGCGTCGGTGTCCACGATCGGTCCCCTGGCGGCGTTCACCAGCAGCGCGCCGTCCTTCATGCGCGAGAGGAACCCGGCGTCCACCATGCCGCGCGTCGCGTCGGTCAAGGGCAGGACGAGGACGACGACATCGGCCTCGGGCAGCAGCGCGTCGAGCTCGTCGACGGCGTGGACGCCCGGACGCGGCCGCCGGGCCACCTTCGTCACGGTCGTCCCCAGGACCGAGAGGACCTCGGCGATCTTCTCCCCGATGTCGCCGGCCCCGACGATCAAGGCGTGTTTATCGCACACCGTGGTCCGCCACCGGACCCGCCATTCGTGGTGGACCTGGCGCCGGGCGAAGCCGTCGAAGCCGCGCATGGACGCGAGGATCGCGCCGATCGCCCACTCGGCCGTGACTCCTGTATGGACGCCGCGAGCGTCGCACAGCGTCACGCTCTCGGGGACCACCGGCGCCCACACCTCGGCTCCGGCGCTCAGCAACTGGATCGCCCGCAGCGCGGGCATGTCGGCGAGCGGCTCGGTGACCTTGGACTGCGCCAGGAACGGCGGCACCCAGAATTCGACGGACGCCGGATCGGACGGGTAATCGCCACGGCCCGTGTACACCTCGACATCGACGTCGTCGGGCAGCGACCCGAGGTGCTCGCGGCCCTCATCATGAGCGATCCATACCTTCACGCGCCACAGCCTAATCCACCATTACCCTGGTGACCATGCGCCGACCGACATCGGCGGCCGTCACGGCCGCGGTCATGCTCACGCTCGCCTCCTGCTCCTTCGGGGAACCGCCCGCCCCGGAGGGGGGCGAACCGCCGAACCTGCCCACACCGTCCGGAGGGCCGCCCGAGTCGCCCGCGACGCTCATGGAGGTCATCGCCGAAGGGCTCGAAGTGCCGTGGGGCCTGGCGTTCCTGCCCGACGGCACGGCCGTGGTCGGCGAGCGCGACTCGGGGCGAATCCTCTCGATCCGCATCGCCGAGGACGGCGCCACCGCCGAACCCGAGGAGCTCCGCACCGTCGAAGTCGACGCCACCGGCGAAGGCGGCCTGCTCGGACTGGCCGTCTCCCCCGAATTCGAGGAGGACGGCACGGTGTTCGCCTACTACACCACCGAGGAGGACAACCGGATCGCCGCGCTCGAACTCGAATCCGACGCCGACCCCGAACCGATCCTCACCGGAATCCCCTCCGCCGGCAGCCACAACGGCGGCGCGCTCGACTTCGGCCCCGACGGATACCTGTGGGCCTCCACCGGCGATGCGGGCCATGCCGACGACGCCCGAGACGAGGAGTCCCTGGCCGGCAAAATCCTCCGCATCGACGCCGACGGCGACCCGGCCGAGGACAACCCCGACCCCGACTCGCCGGTCTACTCCATGGGGCACCGCAACGTCGAGGGCCTGGCGTGGAACGAGACGGGCGAACTGTACGCCACCGAGTTCGGCGCCGACCACGCCGACGAGGTCAACCGCATCGAAGCGGGCGGCGACTACGGCTGGCCGCTGTACGAGGGCCCCGGCGGCGACCCCGACCGCATCGACCCGGTGGTCGCCTGGGAGCCGTTCGAGGCCTCCTGCGCCGGCGCAGTCTTCGTCGAGCGGACCCTCATCACCGCGTGCCTGCGCGGCCAGCGGCTGTGGACCATCGAATTCGACGAGAACGGCGAGGTCAGCGGCGAGCCACAACCCGCGCTCGTGGGCGAGTTCGGTCGGCTACGATCGATCGCCATGGGCCCGGAGGGGATGCTGTGGGTGACCACGTCGAACCTCGACGGCCGCTGCGACGAGGCCGGCGGCTGCATCGCCGACGAGGCCGACGACCGCATCCTCCGTCTCTCCACCTCCTACGCCGCCGAAGGAAGAGTCTTATGCCGGACCGGCACTCCCCGCTCGCCCAACGCTTCGAATCCGCCGTGAGGCCCCTTCGCCGCGGCATGCGAGCGGTCGGGCGCGGATCGAGTCGTGCCGCATCGGGAATGTCATCGCTGTGGCGGCGCCTGCGCGCCTCCCGCGCCGCACGGCGCCTCGCCGCCACCATCGCCGTCCTCGTCCTCGGCGCCATCTCGGCCGCCGGGGGCCTGATCCTGGTGGGGGACACCGGTGCCGACATCGGGCCGTTCCACACGACGATCGCACTGCACCCCGATATCCACGGCGAGACGATCGTGACCATCCCGCCGCTGGGTCAGGTGGTCTTCGACAGCCACGACGGCCCGATCGGGATGAACCTGCGCCTGGACTCGGTGGACCCTGAAGCGGCCCAGGTCATCATCAACACCCCCGGTGGTGTCAGCTCCGCCTCCGAGAACCTGGCCTCCGAGGTCACCGACGCGGTGCTGCGCGTCGCAATCGAGGCGCTGGCCATCGTGACGCTGTGCGGGCTGCTGGTCGGAGCGCTCACCTTCCGGACCATGCGGCGCACGCTGCTGACGGGCCTGGCATCGCTGTCGATGACCGCGGCGCTCCTGGGCTACGCCGTCGCGACGGTGCAGCCGGAGTCGATCGCGCAACCGCGCTACGAGGGCCTGCTCACCTATGCGCCGTCGGTCGTCGGCAACGCCGAGGACATCGCCGAGAACTACGAGGAGTACGTCGCCAACCTCCAGAAGTTCGTCACGAACATCTCCGGGTTCTACGCTCTGGCGACGAACATGCCCCAGATCGGCATCGACGACGAGACGATCCGGGTCCTGCACGTCTCCGACATCCACCTGAACCCCTCGGCATGGCACCTCATGGAGACCGTGATCGAACAGTTCGGCATCGACGCGGTGGCCGACACCGGCGACTTGAACGACTGGGGCTCGACGCAGGAGGCCGAGATCTTCTCGCGGGGCGTGACCCAGATCGACGTGCCGTACGTGTTCGTCAAGGGCAACCACGACTCGGCGACCACCGTCGCGGCGCTCGCCGCCTACGACAACGTGATCGTCCTGGACGGCGAGGTGCAGGAGATCGCCGGGCTCCGGTTCGCCGGCGTCGCCGACCCGCGTTTCACGCCCGACAAGGGCAACCAGCCTTCCAGCGAGTACGCCCAGCAGATGCTGGCGCAGTCCGGCGAGCGGCTCAGGGAAGCCATCGAGGCGGCCGGCGGGGCCGATCTGGCGATGGTCCACGAGCCGCCGATGGCGCTGCCGCTCACCGGTCTCGTGCCGCTGGTCCTGGCCGGGCACACGCACCACCGGGCCGTGCAGGACCTCGGCGAAGGGACGACGCTCATGGTGGAGGGCTCGACCGGCGCGTCCGGGCTACGGGTCTTCGACACCGAGAAGCCGCTGAAAATGGAGCTCGACGTGCTCTACTTCGACCCGGAGACCAAGGCGCTCACGGCGTACGACTCGATCTCGGTCGGCACGGTGGGCGAATCGGACATCACCTTGGAGCGCACCGTCATCCCCATGGACGAGCAGAACGGCGAAATGCCGGCCGGCGAGGACGGCGGACCGGACGAGGAGACCGGCGAGGACGGGGAGGACGGCGAAGGCGGGGACGCCACCACGTCCCCGCCAGCGGGAGACTGAGGCCCGCGCCCTCAGATCGCCGAGCCGAGGACCATCGTCGCGATCGAGAAGTAGATGATCAGGCCCGTGGCATCGCACAGGGTCGAGATCATCGGCGCCGAGACCACGGCCGGGTCGATGCCGATCTTCTTGGCCGCGAGCGGCAGGAACGCGCCGGCCAGCGTCGACCAGGTGCATATCAGCACCAGCGTCAACCCGATGATGACGCCGATGGGCGGTCCGTACAGGAAACCGACGACGGGGCCGCCGATGAAGGCGAGCATCGCGCCCAACAGGATGCCGACGCGGCTTTCGCGCCAGACGATCTTGAACAGGTCCGAGAAGCGGACCTCGCCGACCGCCATCGCGCGGATGATCATCGCCGACGCCTGCGAGCCCGAGTTGCCGCCCGCGCCGGTCAGCAGCGGGACGAACAGGGCCAGCACGGTCGCGTTGCTCAGCTCGGCCTCGTAGTGGTCGAGGACCGAGACGGTGAGGGTCCCGGCGATGGCGAGGATCAGCAGCCAGAAGGCGCGCTTGCGGGCCAGCATGAACACGCCGGCCGAGAGGTAGGGCCGTTCCAGCGGCTCGGCCGAGCCGTACCGGGCGGCGTCCTCGGTGCCCTCGGCTTCGAGGACTTCCATCGCGTCGTCGAAGGTGATGAGCCCGACGAGCCGGTCCTCGTGGTCGACCACCGGCAGCGCGGCCAGGTTGGCGTCCTGGATGAGGCGCGCGGCCTCTTCCTGGTCGGTGTCGGTGACGACCTGGTGGTGCTCTTCGGCCATGAGATCGGCGACGGCCGTGTCGGCGGCGGCGGCGACCAGGTCCGGCAGCGCGACGGTGCCGATGAGCTTGCGGTGGCCGTCGGTGACCGGCAGGATGTCGAGGTGGCGGGGCCGCGCACGCAGGTGGCGGATGCGTTCGATCGCGTCGGCGGCGCTCATGGAGGCCCGCAACGACACGAAGTCGGGGGTCATGATGCGTCCGGCCGATTCGGGGTCGTAGCCGAGCAGTTGCGCGGTCGAACGGCGCTCGGCCGGGCTGAGCTGCGCCTGGAGGCGGATGGCGACCATGGCGGGCATCTCATCGAAGAGCTTCGCCCGGTCGTCGGCCTCCATGGAGTCGAGCAGGTCGCGGACGGTCTCGGTCTTGAGCGCGTCCAGCAGCTCCTGCTGGTGGACGGGGTCGAGCTCTTCGAACACGGCGAGCGCGCGGTCCTTGGGGAGCAGGCGGAAGCGCACCGCCTGGTCGGCCAGTTCCATGCGCGGGAGCTCTTCGGCCAGTTCCACGGTCGAGGCTTCGGTGAGATCGGCGCGGAGCGCGGCGAGGGAGTCCATGGCGGCCGGGGAGATCGGTCGGACGGTGCTGTCCTCGGTCCGGTCCGGGGCGGGAGTACGGGGCGACTGGCGGGAGGCTCGGTTGTTCACCGGAACCACCTCCTAGCACGAGAGAGCGGCCGTGCCTCTGAGCCCGCGGTCACAGGATAAGACGCGGCGCCTCGCTGTGAACCGGACACGGAGCACGGTGGAAGATGAACGGGGTGACATGTCGGCGTCGGGACTCGGTATCTCGACTGGGACCGGGGTCATCGCCCATTTACCCTCACCTCCTCCGGCCATTCGCCGTCTCGGCGACGCTCAAAAGGGCCGCAGACAGGGCCCTGTGGTGAAGCTCGCGCCACCGGATGCGGCGGCGTCGGCGCGGTCTAGCGTAGCAAGGCCCGATGCGGATGATCGCGTTTCGAGGCATCGGGGCATCGCGGCTCACACCGAGCGGACCCGGACGGCGTCGTCCGGGTCCGCTCGTTCGCCTTGCGATTCTCAGGGTCAGGAGAGCTTGTCCAGGATGATCCGGCGGACCGTCCCGGCGTCGGCCTGGCCCTTGGTGGACTTCATGACCGCACCGATGAGCGCGCCGGCGGCGGCGTGCTTGCCGCCGCGGATCTTATCGGCCGCATCGGGGTTGGCGGCGATCGCCTCGTCGACGGCGGCTTCGAGCGCACCGGTGTCGGAGACGACTTCGAGGCCGCGTGCGGCGGCGACCTCGGCCGGTCCGCCCTCGCCGGAGAGGACGCCGTCGATGACCTGGCGGGCGAGCTTGTCGTTGAGCCGCCCGTCATCGACCATTCCCTGGAGTTCGGCGACCTGGGAGGGGGCGATGTCCAAAGCGTCGAGTTCGACGCCGGATTCGTTGGCGCGTCGGGAGAGTTCGCCGAGCCACCATTTGACGGCGCCGGAAGCGCTCGATCCGGCGGCGATGGTGGCCTCGATGAGCTCGACGGCGTCGGCGTTGACCACCGACTGCATCTCCTTGTCCCCCAGTGCCCATGCGGCTTGGAGGCGTTCGCGGCGCTTACGCGGCGGTTCGGGGAGCGTTGCACGCAGCTCCTCGACCCAGGCTCGGGAGGGCTCCATGACGGCCAGGTCGGGCTCGGGGAAGTACCGATAGTCGGTGGCCTCCTCTTTAGAGCGTCCGGGGCTGGTCTCGCCGGTGGCCTCGTGGAAGTGGCGGGTTTCCTGGAGGATCTTGTCCCCCGCGTCCAACAGCGCGGACTGGCGGCGGATCTCGTACCTGACGGAGCGTTCGACGCTGCGCAGCGAGTTGACGTTCTTGGTCTCGGTGCGGGTGCCCCATTCCTCGCCGGGCCTGTTCAGGGAGACGTTGACATCGCAGCGCATGGACCCCTGCTCCATGCGGACGTCGGAGACGCCCAGGGAGCGGACGATGTCGCGCAGTTCGGCGGCGTAGGCCCGCGCGACCTCGGGGGCGAGCGCGCCGGTGCCCGGGACGGGCCTGGTCACGATCTCGACCAGGGGAATCCCTGCTCGGTTGTAATCGACGAGGGATTCGGTGGCGCCGTGGATGCGGCCGGCCGCGCCGCCGACGTGGAGGGTCTTGCCGGTGTCCTCTTCGAGGTGGACGCGCTCGATCTCGATGCGGTGGGACTCGCCGTCGACGACGACGTCGACGAAGCCGTCCTCGCACAGCGGCTCCTCGTGCTGGCTGGTCTGGAAGTTCTTCGGCATGTCCGGGTAGAAATAGTTCTTCCGGGCGAACCGGGTCCACTCGGCGATGCTGCAGTTCAGGGCGAGGCCGATCTTGATGGTGGCCTCGACGGCGGCCTTGTTCGCCACCGGGAGCGCGCCGGGCAGGGCCAGGCAGACCGGGCAGACCTGCGTGTTGGGCTCGGCGCCGAACACGGTCGAGCAGCCGCAGAACATCTTCGTGTTCGTGTCGAGTTCGATGTGGGTTTCGATGCCGAGGACGGGCTCGTAGGCGGCCATGGCGGCGTCGTAGGTGTTGAGTCTGGTCATCTCGGCTACTTCCCCTCGATCTCGGGCGCGGTGTCGGCCAGCAGCGGCTCCTGTGTGGATTCGAGGGCCGCCGCGACACGGTAGGCGATGTCGTCGCCCATGACCGGGCCCATCACCTGGAATCCGACGGGCAGGCCCTCGGCGAGTCCGACCGGCACCGAGACGCCCGGCCCGCCATAGAGGTTGGCCGGGACCGTGTACAGGTCGGCCAGGTACATCCGGTAAAGGTCCTCGGAGTGCTCGCCGAACTTGAAGGCGGTGAACGGCGTGGTTGGGCTGACCAGGGCGTCGACCTGTTCGAACGCGGCCTCGAAGTCGCGCTTGACGAGCGTGCGGACCTTCTGGGCCTGGCCGTAGAACCGGTCGATGTAGCCGGCGCTGAGCGCGTAGGTGCCCAGAAGGATGCGGCGCTTGACCTCGGGGCCGAAACCGACCTCGCGAGTGAGGCTCATGACCTCTTCGAGGCCGCGTTCGCCGTCGTCGCCGGCACGCAGACCGTAGCGGACGCCGTCGTAGCGGGCGAGGTTCGAGGAGGCCTCGGCAGGCGCGATGAGGTAGTACGCCGCCAAGGCGTGGACGAACGACGGGCAGGAGACCTCGCGGATCTGCGCGCCGAGCTTGACCAACTGGTCGATCCCGGCCCGGTACGCCTCGACGACGCCGGGCTCGGCGGCGTCGGAGCCGGCGGTGAGCTCTGTGACCACGCCGAGCGTGACGCCCGAGAGGTCGCCGGTGGCGCCGAGGCGCGCGGCCTCGGCCACGGGCGGGACGGGCGCGTCGACGGCGGTGGAATCGCGCGGGTCGTGCCCGGAGATGACCTCGTGCAGCAGGGCGGCGTCGAGGGCGTTGCGGGAGACCGGGCCCGGCGTGTCGAGCGAGGAGGAGAAGGCGATGACCCCGTAGCGGGAGTTGGAGCCGTAGGTGGGTTTGGCGCCGAAGGTGCCGGTGACCGCGCTGGGCTGGCGGATGGAGCCGCCGGTGTCGGTGCCGATCGCGAGCGGCGCCATCTTGGCGGCGACCGCGGCCGCGGAGCCGCCGCCCGAGCCGCCGGGGATGCGCCCGGTGTCCCACGGGTTCGCGGTCCGCCCGTAGGCCGAGAACTCGGTCGAGGAGCCCATGGCGAATTCATCGAGGTTGGTCTTGCCGAGGATCGGCATGCGAGCGGCCTTGACGCGCTCGACGATGGTCGCGTCGTAGGGCGGAATCCAGCCTTCGAGGATTTTGGAGGCCGCGGTGGTCGGGAGCCCCTTGGTGACCACGACGTCCTTGACGGCGATGGGGACCCCGGCGAGCGGGGAGACCGATTCGCCGGCCGCGACGGCGGCATCGGCCTCGCGGGCGGCGGCGAGCGCGCCCTCGCGGTCGACGTGCAGGAACGCGCCCACGGTGCCGTCGACGGCGTCGATGCGGTCGAGGAACGCGGTGGTGACCTCGACCGAGGTCAGGCGGCCCTCGCGGATGTCGGCGGCGAGCTCGGCGGCGGCCTTGTCGATGATGCGGTCGCTCATGGTTCAGACCTCCTCGTCCAGGATGCGGGGGACGCGGAAGCGGCCCTCGGCGGTGTCGGGGCCGCCGTCGAGGACGGCCTCGCGAGGCAGCGACGGCTGAGGCCGGTCTTCCCGGAACACGTTCACCAGGGGCACCGCGTGCGAGGACGGCTGGACGCCTTCGGTGTCGACCTCGCCGAGGGCCTTCATCGATTCGAGGACGGCGTCGAGCTGCCCGGCGAAGGCGTCGAGTTCCTCATCGGTGACTTCGAGGCGGGCCAGTCGCGCCAGGTGCGCGACCTCCTCGCGTGAAATCGTACTCACGACAGGTGTTTCCTAACGGTTTCTAGCTGCGGGAAGACCTATCGAGTCTAAGTCGTTCGCCACCGGGGCGCTCGGCGGCCCTGACCGCGGATTCGGCGCGCCATACGGAGGGCGGGGCGGCGGGCTCGCGCGGGCCGCCCCGACGCCGGCCGGGCGCCGCGCGACGCTCGGCACTCGGCGCGGGCGACGCTCCGCCGCCGCCGGCTCCGATGCGTCGTCTCCGGACTCCTTTGCAGGGCAACGACCGCCGGTCGCCGCACGACCACGCCTCCCAAGCGGTCGAGCGACCCGAGGAGCGCACGGCGGAACAGGGACCAGAGGCCCCTTCAAAATGACTCGTCCGTGGTCTATGATTGCTATCACTGGTTCGGAACGGGTTTCCTGGTTTCCTTTCTGTTTCCTTGCTAATAACGAGTCGGTGGGTGTTCCGACTTGTGGTGGTGTTCTCGGACCAGTGACGGGCCCCGGGCGAGAGCTCGGGGCCCGCTCTCGTCTCAGCCGCTGTCGGTGCCCCGCCGCGTCGCGGGCTCACCGTGCCAGGCCCTCCACAGATCGGCATAGTGTCCGTCGCGGGCGATGAGTTCGTCGTGGCCGCCCAGCTCGGCGACGATCCCGCGCTCGACGACGGCGATCCTGTCGGCATCGTGAGCGGTGTGCAGCCGGTGCGCGATCGCGATCACGGTGCGGCCCGCCAAGACCGCGCCCAAGGCTCGCTCGGTGTCCCGGGCGGCGCGCGGATCGAGCATAGAGGTGGCCTCGTCGAGGATCACCACGTCGGGGTCGGCCAGGATGATCCGCGCCAAGGCGATCTGCTGCGCCGAGGCCGCGTCGAGCTCCCTGGCGGTGCCGCCCAGCCGGGTGTCGAGCCCTTCGGGCAGGTCGAAGGCCCAGTCGGCGCCGACGGCGGCCAGCGCGGACCGCAGTTCCTCGTCGTCGGCCCCGGCGTCGGCGAGGGCGAGGTTGTCCCGCAGGGTCGCGGTGAACACATGGTGTTCTTGGGTGACCAGGTTGACGCGCCTCCGCCGCTCATCGAGCGGGAGGGCCGCGACGTCGACGCCGCCGATGCGGACGGTGCCTTCACGGGGGGCGTCGACGCCGGAGATGAGCCGCGCCAGTGTGGACTTCCCCGCTCCCGACGGCCCGACGACGGCGAACCGCTCTCCTGCGGGGACGGTCAGGCTCACGCCATGGAGGACGTCCCCGCCGTTCGGATAGGCGTAGCGGACATCGCGCAGCTCGACGGTCCCGTCGACGGGCCGTTCGTCGGTGGCGCCGTCTTCGGCACCTTCGACCTCGGCGACTCCTTCGATGCGTGCGAGCGCGGCCGCACCGCGCTGGATGCGCTCGACCCACACCAGGATGTGGTCCAGCGGGAACATGATCTGGCGGGTCAGGACGGCGCAGCTGGCGACCATACCGAGGCTGACGACGCCCTCGAAGTAGCAGGCGCCGCCGACGATCAGGACCGCGGCGGTCGGGAGCGCGTAGGAGCCGTCGAGGAACGGGAAGAACACGCTCCGCAGGAACAGGGTGTGGCGGACGGCGGCCCAGGACGTGGCGACGGTGTCATCTCCGGCGCGGCGGCGTCGGTCTTCGAGCCGGTAGGCCCCGGTGGTGCGGGCCCCGTCGGCGGAGGCGGCGATGGTGTCGCCGATCTCGGACTCGGCCTCACGTTCACGCAGGTACCCGTGCCTGGCGCGCTTGAGGTACCAGCGGGTGCCGATCGTGATCGGCGGGACGGCCACGAGCATGCACATGCCCAGCAGGGGGCTGACCCACAGCATCGCACCGAGGAACACGAGGACTTTCAGGCCCGAGACGGTCACCTGGGGGACGCCGTCGCGGAACAGGTTGCCCGCTTCGGGTACGTCGGCCGAGGAGCGGGTCATGAGATCGCCGGAGCCGGCCCGTTCCACCACGGGCATGGGCAGGCGCAGGCAGCGGTCGACGAACTGCTCCCGCATGTGCGCCGAGAGCCGCTCGCCGAGCCGGTGGGCGACGAACGTCCCCGCCCAGGTGAAGAGGACGACGGCGATGCACGCGGCGGCCATGCCGACGGCGAGCCGGTCGACGCCCGCGACGCCGCCGCCAGCGGCGAGGTGATCGATGATCTCGCCGAGCAGCAGCGGTGCGACCGCGGCGGCGGCGGCCGCCACCAGGTGGAGGCCGACGGCGCTGAGGACGCGGAACTTCTCGGACAACAGCAGCCGCGCGAACGAGCGCCGCACCTCGGCGCGTCCGGCGACCGGAAGCCGGCCGCCCTTCGTGGCCGGCGGCGTCCCGGTCTGGACGCTCGCACTGGTCTCGGTGCTCATTCGGCCTCCCGGGCGACGAGCGCGTGGTAGTCGGGCCGGTGCACGACCAGCTCGCGGTGGGTGCCGACGGCGAGGACCTTGCCGCCTTGGAGGAACGCGACCCGGTCGGCGCGGCCCAGCCACAGCGGTGAAGTGGTGGCGACGGCGGTGGTCTTCCCGGCGCGGGCGGCGGCGAGGCGGTCGACGATGCGGGCCTCGGTGTGGGAGTCCACGGCCGAGGTCGGCTCGTGGAGCAGCAGGACCTCGGGGTCGGCGGCGAGCGCGCGGGCCAGGCGCAGCCGCTGGCGCTGTCCGCCCGACAAGGTCCGGGCCTGGTTGCCCACTTCGGTGTCGAGTCCCTCCGGGAGGGCGTCGACGACGTCGCCGGCGCTGGCGGCCGCGACGGCCGCGTCGACGCGGCCGGCACCGTCGCGGGCCGCGATGACGGCGGCGACGGTGCCGGCGAACAGGTAGGCGTCGTGCTCGGCGACCAGGACGCGGCGGCGCAGCTCCTCACGGTCCATGCGGGCGACGGGCACCTCGCCGAAGCGGGCCTCGGCTTCGGCGTGTCCGCCGAGCCGGTCGAACAGGTCGGCGGTCTGGTCGGAATCGGCGGCGGCGACGGCGAGCAGTTCACCGCCGACGACGGTGAGCCCGGATTCGGGGTCGTGGAGGTCCGCACCGGTCTCGGGGCCCGGCCGGGGGTGCTCGGGGGCGGGCCGGGCGGGGACGCTGAGGAGCTTGCAGACCTTGCCGCAGGCGACGCGCCCTTCGATGATCCGGTAGGAGGTGGCGATGAGCCAGTGCACGGGCAGGAGCATGGCACTGGTGTAGCCGAACGCGGCGATCATCTGGCCGGGGGTGATCGCGCCGGAGGCGACCTGGCGTCCGGCGATCCAGACGACGACGCCGAGGAGGATCGCGGGGGTGCCTTCGCCGAGAGCGCCTAGCCACGCGGTGGGGCCGGCGACCTGGTATCCGGCCTTGCGCAGGTTCGCCGAGTCGCGCCGGTAGGAGTCGCTGAAGCGGTGCTCGCCGCCGATGCCGCGCAGGACGCGCAGGCCCGAGACGATGTCGGAGGCGCGTTCGGTGATGTCGCCGATGCGGTCGCGGTAGGTCTCCTGGCGTCGTTGGAGCCGGGTGAGGAGGGGGCCGGTGACGAGGCCGACGAGGAAGACGCCGATGAAGATGGTGAGGCCCAAGGTGACCGAGGTGGTGAACAGCAGGACGCCGACGGCGGTGAGTCCGACGGCGCAGCCGACGAGCGGCGACAGCGCGTCGACGGCTTCGGCGATGCGGCGGACGTCGGTGGCGCCGACGCTGACGATCGCTCCGGTGGTGACCTTGCGGCGCAGTTCGTCGCCGAGCTCGTTGACCTTGCGGGTGGCCAGTTGGAGGGTCCGGTAGGCGGCGTCCATACGCCAGTAGACGGTCAAGCGGTGCGAGACCACGATGGCGGCGGCGGAGGCGAACCCCGCCAGGACGAGGCCGCCGGTCCAGGCGGCGAGGGCGCCCCAGTCGCGTTCGGCCAGGCCGTGATCGACCGCGCCGGTGAGGAAGTACGGCAGGACCGGGAGCCCGCCGAGCGCGACCGCCGATGTCACCAGCGCCGCGCCCGCCAGGGCCCGACGGCGGGTGGCGAGCCAGCAGAAGTACCGCCACGGCGTCGTCGGCGGCGAGGACACGGCGGCGCTCGTCGAACCGTCCGGGGTGCGGGGATCATCGAGCGGGAGATCGGGAGCACGGAGGAACCTCACCGGTCGACCGTAGAGCGAGGGTCCGACGAACGGCAAACGATTAAGTCCGCGAGCCGTCTTCGATGCTCGCGAGGCGAGGGCGGCGCGTGCACGGGCCGCCGGTCCGCGGTCATCGCCCCGCGGAGGCGGAGGAGGCGAGCGGCTTTTCTCACCGTGCCGTGCCGGCGGACCGGGCGATACCGATGTGGGGACGTCGATACGGGGGCGACGGCATGGGCGGGGTGCGGCGACCGTGCGGCGCGGGCGTCGAGAGCGGCGGCGCGGTCAGCGTTGCCGCCAAGGGAATCGGAGTGGTTTTCCTTCGTCCTGTCGGCGACGCCTGTGGCCGACGAGGTCGATCACGTAGTTCACGAGCGCTTCGGGGCTGCTGGTGGCGGTGACGGCGCGGGGGTGGACGGCGGCGTCGGCCTTGGGGTGGCCGCTGAAGAAGATCGCGGGTGTGGGGACGCCCGCGCCCACCATGCGGTCGAGCAGGGCCATGCCGGCCGCCCCGCCCGAGGGCTCGTTGTCACGGCGCATGTCGGTGACCACCAGATCGTAGTGCTCGGCCATCATGGCGTGCAAGGCTGCATCGGTCGAGTCGACGGTGTCGACCTTGATGCCGGCGGTGCGGAAGAGCCGCACCAGGGATTCGTTCCACTCATGATGGTCGTCGACCCACAGGATCGCACCGCCTTGGAGGAGATCGGTCGAGAGGGCGAGTCGCGTGGCCGCTCCTATGCCGCGCTGCGAGTCCGCGGCCATCGGCTGCGCAGGGCCGAGCCGGTAGGGCGCTTCGGTGAGGGCCTGGGGCGAGTGCGACACGGGATCGGCGGCGGGCGGGTACGGCGGGCTCGGGACCGGGAGCGGCTGCGAGGGTATCGGGGGTCGCGGCAACCGGGGCGGGGTCTCCTCCAGCGGCCGCTCCTGGGAGCCGGGAGCGGCGGTTCCCTGCGCGAGACGGCGACCGTCGTAGGCGCCCTCATCGGATTCGGGAGTCCGTCCTTGCGGACTCCGCTGTTCGCCGACGGGCGGGCCGGCATGGTCCGGTTCCTCGCTCGCACCGTCGACGGGGCCGCCGAGCGGCGGCGTGCAGGGCGGCGGCAGCGCCTCGGGGACGGTGTCCGGGTGTTCCGTTCTGGGATGGTTCGCCAGTTCGATGGCCTCCCGGGCGAGTTCCACCGAGACGAACGGCGTCTCGACCCTGGTCATGCGGTGGGCTTCGCTGGTGAGGATGCCGCGGACGACGACGAGGGCGATGACGGCGAAGCCGAGCCACATGAACGTGGGCGCGATGCGGATCAGCTCGATCCACAGCTCCTCGGTCATCGCAGTCTCCAAAGGGGCGTCCGGCACGGTGTGCTCACCGTACCGCGGTTTCGGCATCACCGCGGCCCGCCCCGGAGTGGTATTCGAGTTCTCGGGACGGGCCGTGACGCTTGGGGCGCAAGCGTTCAGTGGTGCGGGCGCGTGGGCGCCGTTCGGCCGCGCGGGCTCAGCGCAGGGCCGCGAACAGGCGCGCCCATCGCCCCGGGGACACGAGACCGACCGGCTCGTTCCGGTCGATGTCGGCGGC
>JAJYSW010000230.1 GCA_021793335.1 Actinomycetes bacterium | reverse complement strand
GGCGGTCACCGCCGCTGCCGCGTCTACCGCGGCGGCTGCGGGCCGGGGCCCCGTCCTGGACCGAGACCACCGACGTGTGCGTCATCGGCTCCGGCGTCGCCGGGCTCACCTGCGCACTCAATCTCCGCCAAGCCGGGTTCCACGTCACCGTGGTCACCAAGGTCCACATCGACGACGGTTCGACGCGGTGGGCGCAGGGCGGAGTCGCCGCCGTGCTCGACCCGCTCGACACGCCCGAGGCCCACGCCCGCGACACGCAGATCGCGGGCGTGGGCCTGTGCGACCCGGCCTCGGTCGACGTGACCGTCACCGAAGGCCCCGACAGGATCGCCGATCTCATCCACACCGGCGCGAGATTCGACCGCCACGCCGACGGCTCACTCCAGCTCACCCGTGAGGGCGGGCACCGCGCACGGCGCATCGTCCACGCCGGCGGCGACGCCACCGGCGCCGAGATCCAGCGCGCGCTCCACGAGGCCGTCCTGCGCGATCCGTGGATTCGCATCATCGAGAACGCCATGGTCCTCGATCTGCTCGTCGACCACGCCGGACGAGCGGCGGGCGTGAGCCTCCACGTTCTCGGCGAAGGCGTCGAGCACGGTGTCGGCGGCGTCGAGGCCCGTGCGGTCGTGCTCGCCACCGGCGGCATGGGGCAGATCTACCAGTCGACGACGAACCCTTCGGTGTCCATCGGCGACGGCGTGGCCCTGGCGCTGCGAGCGGGGGCCGACGTCACCGACCTCGAATTCGTCCAGTTCCACCCGACGGCGCTGTACCTCAACGGTGAGGAACACGGCTCGGGCCCGCGCCGCGGCAGGCAGCCGCTGGTCACCGAGGCGATCCGCGGCGAAGGCGCCCACTTGCGCGACCACTCCGGCGAGCGGTTCATGCTCGGCGTCCACGAACTCGCCGAACTCGCGCCGCGCGACGTCGTCGCCAAGGCCGCCACCTCCCGCATGAGGGCCGAAGGCAGCCCGCACGTGTGGCTCGACGCCCGCCATCTCGGCCGCACCATGCTCGAAGAGCGTTTCCCGACCGTCACCGGCTCCTGCCGGGCCCTGGGCATCGACCCGGTGAGCGACCTCATCCCCGTCGCGCCCGCCGCGCATTACGCCTCCGGCGGCGTCCGCACCGACCTGCGCGGCCGCACCACCGTCCCCGGGCTGTACGCCGCCGGCGAAGCCGCCTGCACGGGCCTGCACGGCGCCAACCGGCTCGCGTCGAACTCGCTGCTGGAAGCGCTCGTGTTCACTCACCGGATCGCCGCCGACATCGCCGAGCACAAGCCCGACCCCGGTGTGCCCGAAGCGCCCGACACCGAAGGGTGGGTCTGCTCGACGACCTCGCGTGCACCGCTCCAGGACGCGATGACCGCCGGCGCGGGAGTCCTGCGCACGGCCGAGAGCCTCGAAGCCACCGCCGAGAAGCTGACCGCTCTGGGAGACAACGTCTCCGGTCGGCCCCGCCCGGCCACCTGGGAGGCCACGAACCTCCTCACCGTCGCCGTGGCCCTGACCGCCGCCGCGCACTGCCGCCGCGAGACCCGCGGCAGCCACTGGCGCGAGGACCACCCCGAGACGTCCGATGACTGGCTCGGACATCTCCACTTGTCCATCAGCCCCGACGGGGAGCTCAACACCACCTGGGAGTCCGTATGAGCGAGGATTGGAACGTCGAAGCGCGGCTCGTGGCCGGCGGCCTCGACCCGCGGGACGTGCGCGCCGCCGTCGAGAGCTATCTCGACGAAGACCTCTCACCCGAGCGCCGCGACGTCACCGCGGCCTCCGTCTTCGGGCCTGAGCACACCTCCGTCGTCGTCCTGACCTCGCGCGCCGAAGGCGTCCTGGCCGGACTGCCCGTCGCCCACGCCGTCTTCGAGGCGATGCCCGGCGACATCGAATTCACCTACCTCGCGGGAGAAGGCGCCCGCATCGGCGCAGGGCGGCAGCTCGCGCGCATCGCCGGCCGCACCCGCGACCTGCTCGGGGCCGAGCGCACCGCGCTCAACCTGCTGTGCCGCCTCAGCGGCATCGCCACGCACACGCGGCGCTTCGCCGACCTCCTCGCCGACTGGAAGACGGCCGTCCTCGACACGCGCAAGACCACGCCGGGACTGCGGGCCCTGGAGAAGTACGCGGTGCGCGTGGGCGGCGGCGAGAACAAGCGGTTCGGTCTCTATGACGTCGCCATGATCAAGGACAACCACAAGGAGGCGGCCGGATCGGTGTCCGCCGCCTATCGCGCGGTGCGCTCGGCCGAGCCCGACGTCGACGTCCAGGTCGAGGTCGAGACGCTCGAAGAGGCCCTGGAGGCCGTCGCCGTAGGGGCGACGTTCCTGCTGTGCGACAACATGAGCCCCAAGGAGTTGGGTGAAGTGGTCGAGGCCGTCGACGGCCGGGCCCAACTGGAGGCGACCGGGACCATCACCCTCGGGACCGTCGTCGACTATGCCGCCGCCGGCGCCGACTTCGTGTCGGTCGGGGCCCTGACACATTCATCGCCCATTCTGGACATCGGGTTGGACTTCGAAGAATGACCGGACCCGTGGAGGACCGCATGCTGCTGTGCGTCGACGTCGGCAACACCAACACGGTGCTGGCCCTGTTCGAGGGCGACGACCTCAAGCAGTCCTGGCGTACCAGGACCGACCCGAACGCCACCGCCGACGAGCTCGGCCTGACGTTCCGCGCGCTGCTCGACGGCCACGGCCTCGACCTGACCGGCATCGCCCTGTCATCGACGGTGCCGCAGCAGACCGCCGAAGTCGAGCGGATGGCCCAGCGCTACTACCCGCACGCGCACTTCGTGGCCATCGCACCGGGCGTCAAGACCGGGGTGCGTCTGAGCATCGACAACCCGAAGGAGGCCGGCCCCGACCGCATCGCGAACACCCACGCGGCCTACCACCTCTACGGCGGGCCGTGCATCACCGTCGACTTCGGTACCTCGACCAACATAGACGTGATCTCCGAACACGGTGATTTCCTCGGCGGGGCGTTCGCGCCGGGCGTCGAGATCTCGATCGACGCGCTCGCCGCCCGCGCGGCCAACCTGCTGAAGATCCCCCTGCTCAAGCCGCGCAGCGTCATCGGCAAGAACACCGTGGAATGCCTCCAATCGGGCATGGTGTACGGCACCGCAGGCCAGGTCGACGGATTGGTGCGGCGCATCACCGAGGAACTGGTGACGGAGCCGACCGCCGTGGTGGCCACCGGCGGCCTCGCCCCCATGGTGATCGAACAGTGCGACACCGTCACGCACTACGAGCCGAACCTGACCCTCCACGGCCTGCGAATGATCTTCGCCCGCAACATCTGAACGGGCCGTTTCGGCGCGCCGCCGAAAGACGCGGCGGCGCTCAGGCGGCCGGCCCCGGCACCGGCCCCCGAGCGAGGTGGATACTCCGCGCGCCGCCGCGCATCCGCAGCCGCCGCGCCAACGCCACCGAATGCTTCATGTCCGAGGCCAGGAACAGGACCGTCGGGCCCGAGCCCGAGACGTGCGCGGCCAAAGCGCCCTCCGCCAGGCCGCCGTGCATGAGCGAAGCGAGCTGCGGGCGCAGACTCACCGCCGCGGCCTCCATGTCGTTGACCAGCAGGTGCGCCAACTCCTCGGCGCCGACACCCGCCTCGAACGCCTGCACGATCGGCTCGACGTCCGAGGAGAAACGCCCGATGCCGTCCTCCCGCAGCCGATCGACCTCCTTGAAGCACTCCGGTGTCGAAATCTGCATGTCCGTCGTGGCCACCACCCAATGCCACGTGCCGAGCGAATCGACATGCCGCAGCTCCTCGCCGCGGCCCGAACCGACCGCCGTCCCGCCCTTGAGGCAGAACGGCACGTCGGAACCGAGCCCCGCGGCGAGACGGTGCAGTTCGGCGTCGCCGATCTCGATCCCCCACAACCGGGAACAGGCGACCAGCGCAGCGGCGGCATCGGCCGAACCGCCCGCCAGGCCGCCCGCGACCGGGATGCGTTTATTCAGGTGGAGGCGCACGGCGGGCTCCACGCCCCCGTAGATCGCCATGAGCTTCGCGGCCCGAGCCGCCAGATTCTCGTCGCAGGTCGGCAGGATCCCTGCGCCCTCGCCGGAGACGGACAACTCGATGCCCGGTTCCTCCCGCCGCTCCACGGTGATCGTGTCGTACAGCGAGATCGACTGGTACACCGTCGACAGCGCGTGGTAGCCGTCGGCGCGGGCATCGCCCACCCCCAGGTGCGGGTTGATCTTGGCGGGCACGTCCACGGTCACGGCCGCGCTTCGCACGGCGGACGCCGCCTGCCCGCTGCTCTGCTCATTCATTCACGGCCTCCTTGGCATCGGCGAGAGCGATGAACTCCGCAATGTCCAACGACTCACCCCGCCGTGTGGGTTCGATCTGAGCAAGACGCATGATTTCCTCGGCCTTCGCGACCGAGCCCGCCCAGCCCTTGAGCGCCTGCCGGAGCATCTTGCGGCGCTGACCGAAGGCCGCGTCCACGGCGGCGAAGACCTCGACGCGGTTCGCCTCGGGCGAAGGGATGCGATCGAAGGCCACGAGCCCACTGGCCACGTTCGGCACCGGCCAGAACACCTTGGCCGAGACCGAGCCGGCGCGCCTGGCCTTCGCGTACCAGGCCATTTTGACGCTGGGAGCGCCATAGATCTTGGACCCCGGCGAGGCCGTAAGCCGATCGCCGACCTCGCTTTGGACCATGACCAGGCCCTTCGCGATCGACGGGAACGTCTCCAAGGCGTGCAGCACCACCGGGACGGCGACGTTGTACGGCAGGTTCGCGACCAGTGCCGTCGGCGGCTCGGGCAGCCGATCGGCCTCGATGCGGGCGGCGTCGGCCTCGACGACGGTGAGACGCTCATGCTCCTCGGGGGCGCGGTGCGCGACCGTGGTGGGCAGCGCGAGTGCGAGCTTCGGATCGATCTCGACGGCGATGACGCGCCTGGCGGTCTCGATCAGCGCCAACGTCAGCGAACCCAGGCCCGGGCCGACCTCCATGACCACGTCGTCGCCGCCGAGATCGGCCGCGGCGGCGATACGGCGCACGGTATTGGCGTCGACGACGAAGTTCTGGCCCCATTTCTTCGTCGGCTGAATGCCCAACCCCTTGGACAGCGCCCGGATGTCGCTCGACGTCAACAGCCGCGCCATGTCAGCCCTGGCCCCCCGCCAGCATCGGTT
>JAJYSW010000229.1 GCA_021793335.1 Actinomycetes bacterium | reverse complement strand
CGCGAGCCCGAGGGCGACGTTGCTGGGCGCGGCCGGGCCCCCGGAGTTGGCCTGGTGGACGACCCTGATCGTCTCCGGGTGGGCGGCGGCGAAGCGGTCGAGTTCGGCGCCGCCGCCGTCGGTGGAGCCGTCGTCGACCGCGATGAGCTCGATCCGTTCGGGCCCGATCGTCTGCGACAGCACCGATCCGATGCACCGGGCCAGGTACGGCCTCGTGTTGTACACGGCCGTGATGACGGTGACGTCGGGGACTGCTCCGTTCATGCCTCGGCCCCGCCGGCGAGGGAACGGCCGAGCTCGACGGTCCGGCCGAGGTCGGCCGAACGGAGCATGGATTCGGAGACCACGACGGTGGCCAGTCCTTGAGCGAGATCGACCACCTCGGAGTCGAGGCCGAGGACGGCGTCGCGGAACTGCTCGTGCTCGACCTGGAGCGGCTCGCGCTTGCGGATCGCGTAGCGGACCATGTCGCCCTCGGAGACGCCGCGGAACGCGCGCAGGGCCTCCCACTCGGTGTGCTCGATGCCGTTGGCGTAGAAGGTGAGGTCGGCGGTGAGGGTGTCGGCGATGAAGCACCCGCGGTCGCCGGTGACGACGGTGGTGCGCTCCTTGAACGGGCTCAGCCAGTTCACCGAGTGGTTGGCGATGGCCCCGCCGGTGAGCTGCCCGACGGCCGAGAGCAGGTCCTCGTGTTCGCGGCCCGAGCGGGAGACGGTCTGCGCGGTGACGGACCGGTAGGACTGGCCGGTGACCCACGAGGTCAGGTCGATGTCGTGCGTGGCGAGGTCTTTGACGACGCCGACGTCGGCGACGCGGTTCGGGAAGGGCCCTTGGCGGCGCGTGACGACCTGGAGGAGATCGCCCAGCTCGCCGCTCTCCAGTCGGGACCTGAGACTGATGATCGCCGGGTTGTACCGCTCGATGTGGCCGACGCCGGCCACCAGGCCGCGGGAGTCGAAGGCCTCGGCGAGACGCCGGGCGGCCTCGATGGTGTGGGCGAGGGGCTTCTCGATGAGCGCGGGTACGCCCGCTTCGGCCAGTGTGAGGCCGATCGGCTCGTGGAAGGCGGTGGGGCAGGCGACCACGGCGTAGTCGATTCCGAGGCCGATGAGTTCGTCGACGGTCGCGACCAGGGCCGCTTCCCCGGGGACCGTGCGCTTATCGGCGGTGGGGTCGGCGACGCCGACCAGGTCGACGCCGTCGAGGCCGACGAGGACCCTGGCGTGGTGGCGGCCCATCGCGCCGAGCCCGACCAGTCCGGCGCGCAGCCGTCCGGCGGTCACGGTGTGCGCTCCAATGCGTTCACCGCGGCGGCGACGCGGTCGAGTTCGGCGGGGGTCAGCGCGGGATGGACGGGCAGCGAGAGGACTTCGGCGGCGGCCCGGTCGGTCTCGGGCAGCTCGGTCTTCGAGCCGCGGTAGGGGGCGAGCCGGTGGATCGGCGTCGGGTAGTACACCGCGCTGCCGACGCCGGCGGCCTTGAGGTGCGCTTCGGCGCGGTCGCGTCCGGCCGGGACGCGCACGGTGTACTGGTGGTGGACGTGCCGTGCGTTCGGGGCGAGCGGCGGGGTGCGCACGGCGGTGATCGTCGCGTCGAGGCGGGCGGCGTTCGCGCGGCGCCGCTCGGTCCACTCGTGCAGCCGTCCGAGCTGCGCGCGGCCGATCGCGGCCGCGACGTCGGTCATGCGCATGTTCGCGCCGACGATCTCGTTGGCGTAACGGGTCTCCATGCCCTGGTTGCGCAGCAGTCGCACGGTGCGGGCCAGCTCGGCGTCGTCGGTGGTGACCATGCCGCCTTCGAGGGCGTGCATGTTCTTCGTCGGGTAGAAGCTGAAGGCTCCGGCCGCGCCGAAGGAACCTACCTTCTTGCCGTCGAGTTCGGCCCCGTGGGCTTGGCAGGCGTCCTCGATCACCGCCAGCGAGGACCGTTCGGCCAGCGGCATGAGGCGGCGCATGTCCGCGGGGTGCCCGTAGAGGTGGACGGGCATGATCGCCGCGGTGCGCGGGCCGATGAGCGCCGCCACGGCGTCGGGGTCGATGCAGAAGCTCGCCGCTTCGATGTCGGCGAAGACCGGTTCGGCGCCGACCAGGCGCACCGCGTTGGCGGAGGCCGCGAAGGAGAACGAGGGCACGATGACCTCGTCGCCGGGGCCGATGCCGAGCGCCGTGAGCGCCAGTTGCAGCGCCGAGGTCCCGGAGTTGACCGCCACGCAGTGCCGCGTGTCCGAGACCTTCGTGAACTCGTCTTCGAAGGAGGCCACCTCCGGGCCTTGGACGACGCGTCCGCTGCGCAGGACCGCGACGGCGGCCTCGATCTCGGCCTCACCGATGAACGGTGCGGCCAATGGTATGAATTCCCGTGCCTCAGTCGGCATTCGGACACCTCATTCGGTTCCGTGAGTCAACGACGGGCGCAAACGGTAATTCACGAACGTTAATCCGGATCGAATTCCGGGTGTCCGGAGCGATACCGCTGATCGGCCGGTCCGGTCGGATCGCCCTATGCCCACTGCGATGGCGGGCCCTGCGGAGGAACGCGACCCGAGAAGGCACGACCGTTGCGGCGCCTTCCGGACAGTGTCTACCACGCGGAGGGGGTCCGGCGGTGAACGAGGGAATTCGGCGGCGTGTCGCCGAGGCCGCTCAGGTCCGGCTGGCGGCGGCGAGGGCGTCGCGGGCGAACTGCAACGATTCGGCCAGGTCCTCGACGCGGCGGGTGCGGTTGCCGGCTTTGCGCGTGGAGACCTCGACGGTGACCGATCCGTCCCATCCGGTGGCGGCGAGCCGACCGAGCAGCTCGGCGCACGGCTGCGAACCGCGGCCGGGGACCATGTGCGCGTCGCTGCCCGGCGCGGTGCCGTCGCACAGGTGTATGTGCCGCAGGTGCTCGCCCATCCGCTCGGCCATCGCGAGCGCGTCGGCGCCCGAGGCCGCGCAGTGCGACAGGTCCAGCGTGTAGGCGTCGTAGCCGTGCCGCGTGGGGTCCCAGTGCGGACTGTAGGGGACGAGTTTGCGTTTGCCGAGTTTGAGCGGGAACATGTTCTCCACCGCGATGGTGACGCGCGGGTACCGGGCCCGGAGGCTCGCGAGCACCGAGGAGAACTTCCGGGCGTAGTCGCGCTGCCAGGAGAACGGGGGGTGGATGACCACGGTGGGAGCGTCCAGGTATTCGGCGGCCTGGACCGAGCGGCGCAGCCGCGTCCACGGGTCGGCGCTCCACACGCGCTGGGTCACCAGCAGGCACGGCGCGTGGACCGCGCCGATCTTGACGCCGTAGTGGCGCGAGAGGCTGGCCGCGGCCGACGGGTCCTGCGAGATCCGGTCGGTGAAGACCATGAGCTCGACACCGTCGTACCCCAGCTCAGCGGCGAGTTCGAAGCCCACCGAAGTGGGCTCCGGGTAGACGGAGGTGGTCGAGAGCAGCACCGGGACGGACTGGGTCACCTCACCAGGGTACGCCGCACCGGCGGGAGGCTCGCAGGCTCGCCTGACATCCTCGGGCAGTTCACGGACCCGAGCGGTACGGCTCGGTGCCGCCGCGCGGCCCGCGAGCGCGTCGGGGACCACTCCGATCCGTCTCGCGTCCCGGCCGTGCGGGGTGGTCGCGGGTACGGTGGACGGATGACCGACGAGGTGGGGCCGAACTACGATCGCGAATGGGTCGAGTTCTTCGATCCCGACGACGCCGAGACCCTGGTCCGGGCCGATCTGACGTGGCTGCTCTCACGGTGGGGCTGCATTTTCGGGAGGGCCCCCGAGGCGGGAGGGTGCCCGGGCATCGACCTGGAGCGCCCGGCCGACGGCTGCTGCCTGCACGGGGCGTTCTTCACCGACGAGGACGACGTCCGCCGCGTGCGGCGGGCGGTCAAGAAGCTCACTCCCGAGACCTGGCAGCTGCACCGCCGCTTCAAGGACACGCTGGTCGACGACACGCTGGAGAACGACGAGGGCGTGGAAGAACCGGCGGTGAAGACCGCGGTGGTCGACGGCGCCTGCGTGTTCCACAACCGGGACGGCTTCCCCACCGGATCGGGCTGCGCCCTGCACCAGCAGGCGGTGCGGGACGGGGTCCACCCGATGGAGTACAAGCCGGAGGTGTGCTGGCAACTGCCGGTCAAGCGCGATTTCAAGACCGAGACCCGCGCCGACGGGACGAGCGTCGAGGTCACGCTGATCACCGAGTTCGATCGGGCCTCGTGGGGTCCGGGCGGGCACGACTTCGACTGGTGGTGCACCGCTTCGCCGCTGGCGCACACCGCCGCGGACCCCGTCTACGTCTCATACGAGACCGAACTGACCGAGCTGCTGGGCAAAGCCGCCTACGACCGGCTCGCCGAACTGTGCGCCGAACGTGAGAAGCAAGGCCAGCTCGCGCCGCACCCGGCGAGCGAGCCGACCGTCAGGCGGCTCGAAGCGCCCCGTCGGCGCTGAGGTCACCGCACCGCGGCCGATTCGATCGGCTCCTGCTCGCGGCGGGGGCGCACCAGGCGACCGGAGGCGGGTTTCTCCACCGGGGCCGCGTAGGTCTCGCGGACGGCGTCGGCGAAGACGTCGAATAGGTCCTCCGGCGCGATATCGCCCAGGTAGTAGCGGCGGGTCTCCGCACGCAGCTCGGCCTTCGAGTCGTGGATCAACAGCTCGTCCAGGACCTGCTCGATGTTGTCCGCGTCGGCCTCCAGCAGGTAGGCGCCTTCGGCCAGCGGGAACTCTTCAAGGTAGTCCTCGCCGAGGCCCTTGGGGTCGGTCATCGCGAAGGGCCTGCCGCCGTAGAGCCAGTCGGAGGCGCTGCCGCTGATATCGGAGATGGCGGCGTCGGCGGCGTTGATGCAATCGTTGAGCGTCATGTCCTCTTCGGCGACCTTGCCCCACCGGTGGTTCCGACCGGTCCTGGCCGCGTCGGCGGCGATGCGCTCGCGGATCTCCTCGGCGCAGGCGAAGTAGGCGGCGTTGCTCTTGGTGTAGGGGTGGGTGCGGAAGATGACGTCGACGTCGCGCGCCAGCAGCGCTTCGACGATGCGCCTGCCTTCGCGCAGCGAGGAGTAGTTGACGTCCTCGGTGAAGCCGGTCCACGTCGGCGTGTAGAGGACCGTCGGGCGCTCGTGCTCGCCGTCCCGTTCGCCGACCCGGATGCCGTGGAGCTGCGGTCGGCCGATCTTGCGGAACTTGTAGTCGGGGATGTCCACGCCGTGGCGGTGGAGATC
>JAJYSW010000228.1 GCA_021793335.1 Actinomycetes bacterium | reverse complement strand
GCTCGCCATGCAGGAAAGTGAAGCTCGCAACAGTAAGGACCGGCAGCTCGAACAGGACCGGGTCGTCGACGACGGCCAGGCCCTGACGACGCAGCAGGGCCTCAGGGTCGACCACACCGACGACTCGCTCACCGTGGGAGAACGCGGCCCGACCTTGATGGAGGACTTCCACGTTCGGGAGAAGATCACCCACTTCGACCATGAGCGCATCCCCGAGCGCGTCGTCCATGCCCGCGGCGCGGGCGCCCACGGCGAGTTCAGACCCTATGACTCCTGGCTGTCCGAGTACACGGCCGCCACGTTCCTCACCGACCCGGACACCGTCACGCCGGTGTTCGTGCGCTTCTCCACCGTCGCCGGTTCCCGCGGCTCCTCCGACACCGTCCGCGACGTGCGCGGTTTCGCGACGAAGTTCTACACCGAGCAGGGCAATTACGACCTCGTCGCCAATAACTTCCCGGTGTTCTTCGTCCAGGACGGCGCGAAGTTCCCCGATTTCATCCACGCCGTCAAGCCCGAGCCGCAGAACGAGATCCCACAGGCCGCCTCCGCTCACGACACCCTGTGGGACTTCGTCTCGCTCCAACCCGAGACGCTCCACACGGTCATGTGGCTCATGTCCGACCGCGCTCTGCCTCGCAGCTACCGGATGATGCAGGGCTTCGGCGTCCACACTTTCCGCCTGGTCGACGCGGACGGCCGCGGAACCTTCGTCAAATTCCACTGGACGCCCATGCTCGGCACCCATTCCCTGATCTGGGACGAGGTGCAGAAAGTCGCCGGCGCGGACCCCGATTACAACCGCCGCGACCTGTGGGACGCCATCGAGGCCGGGGCCTTCCCCGAGTGGGAGCTGGGCGTGCAGCTCGTCCCCGAAGAAGACGAGTTCGCTTTCGACTTCGACCTGCTCGACGCCACCAAGATCATCCCCGAGGAGCAGGTGCCGGTCCGGCCCGTCGGGAAGCTGACGCTCAACCGCAACCCGGACAACTTCTTCGCCGAGACCGAACAGATCGCGTTCCACACGGCGAACGTCGTGCCCGGTATCGACTTCACCAACGACCCGCTGCTCCAGGCCCGTAACTTCTCGTACCTGGACACGCAGTTGATCCGCCTCGGCGGCCCGAACTTCGCACAGCTGCCGGTCAACCGGCCCGTCGCCGCAGTGCACAACGATCAGCGCGACGGCTACGGCCAGCACCGTGTCCACACCTCCGCGACCTCCTATAGCAAGAACTCGATCAGCGGGGACCAGCCGCGGCCGGGCGGCGCGGGCTCCTATACGCACTATGCCGAGAAGGTCGAAGGCGCCAAGATCCGCAAGCGCTCGGAGAGCTTCAAGGACTTCTACAGCCAGGCCACGCTGTTCTGGAACTCGATGAGCGAGGTCGAGGCGGAGCACATCGTCGCCGCGTACCGGTTCGAGCTCGGCAAGGTCACCGACTACGACATCCGCGCCCGCGTCGTCGATCAGCTGCGATACGTCGACCTCGATCTGGCGTCCAGGGTCGCCGAAGGGATCGGCGTGCAGGCCCCGACCGAGGCGGGCAGGACCAACCACGGCCGCAGTTCACCGGCGCTCTCGCAGCTGAACGATCCGGTCCGGTCCTGTGCGACCCGCAAGGTCGCGATCCTTGCCGCCGACGGCGTCGACGGCGTCGGGCTCGCCCGCCTCGTCGACTCCTTGCGTGAACGCGGCGCGTTCCCCGAGGTCATCGGCATCACCGACGGGGTCATTCGGGCCGGTGAGGGAGAGGATGTCCGGACCGACCGGGCGCTGCCGACCATGGCCTCGGTCCTGTACGACGCCGTCGCGATCCCGTGCGGTCCCGACAGTGCCGCCGCACTCTCGCGCGACGGCCGCGCCGTCCACTTCGTGACCGAGGCGTATAAGCACGCCAAGGCCGTCGCCGCGTTCGGCGCGGGCCTCAAGGTGCTGCGCGCCGCCCGTATCGACACCGCTTACGCCGAGGGGACCGAGCCCGTCGACGACCACGGCGTGGTCACCACCACCGCGCATGGGGCCGATCTGCCGGAGGCGTTCCTCGACGCCTTCGCCGAGGAGATCGCCGGTCACCGCTGCTGGTCGAGGCGCACCGAGGAGGTCGCGGCCTGATGGCGGCCGGACGGGGCACGGCTCCTTGAGGCCGTCGTCCACGTCTGCGGTGCGTGAAGCCCGAGCGGGGACTTCCCCCGCTCGGGCTTCACGCACCGGGCCACAGGTTCGGTCGGCGGGAGATTTGCCGTCGGTCCGGCCGATGTCGCCGTACGGGCCTTAGCACCCGTGCGTGCCTTGGCACGTAGCAACCCCAGTTCCCGCCGTTACTCGGCCGGGGACTCAGCACGGGCGCCGGTGCACCCGCTCCCCTGCGATCCCGAGGGGCCGTGCGCCGCCGATCATGGTCGGCGAGACGGCCCTGCACGCAGTCCCGTGCGTCACGGTCTCCCGTCGGCGGGCGAGGGGTGTGCGTCCAGGACGAACCCCTGGTGCCCTTCGGCCGCGTAGCGGTCCAGGGCCGCCATGATGCCGGGGACGGACGAGCCGGGGGCGAGGATGTCGACCCGGAGTCGAGGCGGGAACACGCGCTCGGTGCGGACACTGCGGACGACTTGGAAGTCGGGGCTGCCGGTGTAGACCCGTGCGTCCGAGATGGCGACCGATATCGCCCCGGAGGCGAGGACGACCGCCTGCAGATGGTCGGAGTCGACCTTCTCCATGTCGAGGAATTGCGTGATCAGCACCAGATCCGCAGGCGGCTCCTCCGGCTCGGGGGCCGGCGGCGTCCGCCGGTCGGTCGCCGGGCCGGAACCGACCAGGCTGGAAGCGTGATCGGTGTGGTAGGCCTCCATGCCCTGCTGCTCTTCGTCGAGCCGGTCCTCGTCGGCGGGGTCCACGCGAAGGCCGATCGTCCATTGGATCCCCGCCGCGATGAGCCAGCTGAGCACGAACGAGAAGCCGATGACGGCCGCGAGCGCCAGCGCCTGGTTGCCGAGCAGACTCAGGCCGCCGCCGTTGAACAGCCCGTCCGATCCCCGCTGGTTGACCGACCGGTCGGCGAACAGGCCCAGCAGCAGCGAGCCGAGGACGCCGCCGACGAAGTGGACGGCCACCACGTCCAATGCGTCGTCGAACCGCAGCAGGGACTTCAGCCGCAGTGCCAGGTGGCAGATCAGGCCCGCGAGCGCTCCGATGATCAGTGCCGAGAAGACGCCGACGTAACCGACGCAGGGCGTGATGGTGGCCAGTCCGGCGACCGCACCCGATACGCCGCCGAGCGCCGAGGCCTGCCCGTCCGTGATGCGCTCCGCGATCAGCCAGACGCACATGCCGGCGGCCGCCGCTACGTGGGTGTTCAGGGCCGCCTGCGCGGCCAGTTCGTCGGCGGCCAGGCCGTCGCCGGCGTTGAACCCGAACCAGCCGAACCACAGGATGCCGGCTCCGACCAGCGGCAACGGCAGCGAGTTGGCCCTCCCGCCGATGTTCGGCCAGTTCTTGCGTCGGCCGACGACGAGCAGCACCGCGATGACCGCGGTGCCGGCCGAGGCGTGCACGACGATCCCTCCGGCCCAGTCCTGCGCGCCCAGATCGGCGAGCCATCCGTTCGGTCCCCACAGCCAGTGGGCGATCGGCGCGTACACGATGACCGGCCAGAGGGCGAGGAATGCGATCCAGCCGCCGGTCTTGAGCCGGTCGGCGGTCGCCCCCGTGATGAGCGCCGGGGTGATGACCGCGAACATCATCTGGTAGGCGACGAACGCCAGCGCCGGAACCGCTACGCCCGCGGTGATGGTGTGCAGTGGGCGGTCGGGGGCCGCCTCGTGGAACGGGAGGCCGAACAGTTCGAGGTCGCCGAGGAATCCGGACCCGCTCTCGCCGCCGAAGGCGATCGTGTACCCGAACATGATCCAGGTGAGGCTGACGACGCCGAGTGCGACGAAGTTCTGTTGCAGCATGGTGAGCACGTTGCGGCCTCGCACCATGCCCGCGTAGAAGAACGCCAGTCCGGGCACCATGAACATGACCAGGGCGGCGCATGTCAGCACCCAGGCGGTGTCCGCGCCGCTGAGCGTGTCATGAGTGGGCATTTCGGTGTCTCTCCTGCTGTGGTCGACGGGCTAGATGGTTAATTCCAAGGGGTGGTCAGTGGTCATAGGCGGTTAGCGATCGTAGGACCGGTGCTTGGATCTGGTCGTTATGCCAGATGGCAGCGGTCAGAGCGAGGATTCGTTGCGTGATGCGGGCGCACACTCCTTGGGGTGTGCGCCCGCCATGGCGTTCGAGATTGAGCTGGGCCTTGAAGGTCTGGTTGATCGACTCGATGATCTGGCGCAGAGGACGGAGGAGGGCGGCTCCGGGCCGTTTGGTTTCTCCTTTACGTCGGGGCCTGAGCAGGCCGAGTCCTTGCTCGCGCAGCTGGGACTCGAAGTCACGCGGGTAGTAGTTCTTATCGGCGATCAGGGTCTGGCCGGGCCGGGCGGCGCGGAGGTCGGGTGTGGCGGCGAGCAGGTCGATCAGGGTCTCGCGTTCGTCGGCTTTCGCGCCGGTCAGCGCCCAGGCGACCGGGAGTCCTTGCAGGGTGCAGACCAGGTGGAGACGCAGGCCCCAGAAGAATCGGGAGTGGGAGGCGCAGTAGCCGTACTCGGCCCATCCGGCCAGGTCGGGGCGCTTGACCGTCTCGCGGGAGCGGGCGCATTCGACCGGGGTGGAGTCGACTACCCACACCTTGTCGGACCAGATCGAGGTACGTTCGGCCAGGAGGCGGGCGAGGGTGCGCATCAGGCTGGTCGCAGCGTGCAGGCGTTTGTTGTATCCGGGCTGTTTTGGCTGGTAGGGGAACAGGTGCCGGAGGTGTTTACCGGCGTAGCGGGGCCATCGGTGTTCGGAGACGTAGCCGAGCATGCCCTGCATGACCGCGAGAGTGACCAGTTCAGCGTCGGTCAGATCGGGGCGAAAGCCGACCTTTGGACGCCACGGTGCCAGGTCGGGGTGTTCCTTGATCAGGTCATGGACGGTCACGTAGAGTGCGGTAGCGAGGGAGTCCAAATCAGTTGAGTTTGTTGCCACACAACAACTCTGGACTCCCTCTTCTCATGCTCTCGTCAAGGGTCCCAACATGCCTGACCCCTTGGAATTAACCATCTAGTAGTCGTTCTTCCCCGTGTCCACCACGCCGTCCTTGAGGCGTTCGTGGTGGGGTGTCGGGG
>JAJYSW010000227.1 GCA_021793335.1 Actinomycetes bacterium | reverse complement strand
CTGGCAGTCGAGTCCGGGGGTGCAGGTGGGTTCGTCTCCGGCAGGCTCGTCATCGTCGCCCTCCTCGTTCTCGACGGTGACGCCGCCGACGTCGATGTTGCTCCACGGCATCATGGGCCTGATCGCCGGGAATGCCACGAACCACAGCAGCGCGAAGACGCCTGCGGCCAGTGCCAGGATGCCGACGAGTTTCCCCGGCGGGCCCCCGGGGAGACGGTTCCAGATCCATCCGTACACGCTCAGGCCTCCGCGTCGATCGCCTCGTCCGGCAGCTCGCCGTCCGGGTCGCGTTCGTAGGTCTCCACGAGCTGGGTGTAGACGACGTACCGCTCGTAGTTGTCCCACAGGGGGTGGCAGGTGAACAGGGTCATCCAGTAGTCGTCCTCGCCGGGCGCGGCCCCGGGTTCGCCGGGTACGGGTTCGGTGATGTCGACCTGCGTCTCGTCGACGACGACGTGTTCGCGGACCTCGTAGACGTAGAAGTACTCCATGGTCTCGATCACGACCTTGTCGCCGGGGTCGAGGTCGCGGATCTTCTGGAAGATGGCGGGGACGTTGTGGCCCGCGAGTGTGAAGTTGCCCTGCTCGCCCGGATAGGCCCCGTCGAGATAGCGGCCGGGCGCGTACTCGATGTCGGACAGCTCGGTGCCCTCGACGAGAATCCAGGATTCGGGGCGGATGGCGGGCGCCCACATGCGGGCGAAGGCGTCGCCGAGTTCGGGGACGGGCGCGCCGTCGACGCCCTCCTCGACGGTCTCGTTGGTCCGCCACATGACGTCGAGGTCGCTGGCGAGGTGGTCCTGCTGATTGTTGATCTCCGCGGTGACACCGAAGATCTCGTAGGCGGCGTAGAGCAGGACGATGACGCCGAAGGTGATGAAGACCTCTCCGATGCCGCGGATGGTGCGGCGGGCCTTGAGGCCGCTCTCGCCGTCGCGGTGGCGCTTGACGGTCCGTTTCTTGCGGGCGGCGGAGTCGCCGCCGTGCGGTGCGGGGAGTGGATCGCTCGGAATCTGAGGGAGGATCGCGGTGGCGTCGGGGGCGGGGATGAGCCCCGGTGGGCCTTGCCTCCTCGCCAGGGAGGGCGGGCGCAGCGGAGCGGTCTGGTCGTGCGGGGGGTGATCCGTCTTCAGGTAAGGCGATGGGCGCGATGCAGGGGCGGGCGCGGGCACGCTGGCCCGGCCCGGATTCGGCGCGGGCCGCGGCGGGGAAGGAGATTCCTCCGCGAAGGGCGACCAGTCCTGCTCGTTCACCTGGGAACATCGCCTCCCTTGGATCATATGATCGATTCGTTGGGGGATGGTTTCGCAACCATAACGCCACACGCCATCCTAAGGTGACGTCTCGACCCCAAGTATCGCCCGAACGGGCAAGCCGAAGGGGACCCCACACCGCCGAACCGTTCGCTCGGTGCCGCCGCCGGACGCACGCGGCCGTGAGCGCACCGCACGGCCGTGCAAGCGGCGTCCGCGCCGCTCTCGGCCCCTTGCTCGGTCTCTCGGCCGAGACGCCGGAGGCGGCGGGACCGCTCCCCCCGCCGGGCAGGGTGGCGGGCGTCGCAGCACGGGACGGTACCCTGAACTTCGGATATGTCCCTCAATTGGAGAACCGCAGATGCCGAAGTCACGTGTTCGTAAGAAGAAGGTCTACTCGAACCCTTCGGGGGCGAGCTCCCGGAGCACCGAGAGCCACGAGCCCAGCCCGATGTGGGTGCCGGTCACCGCCGTCGCGCTCATCGTGATCGGCATCGGATGGCTGACGCTGTTCTACCTCTCGGGCATGGCCTACCCGGTCGCCGCCTGGGGCTACTGGAACCTCGCGGTCGGCTTCACCGCCATGGTCGCGGCCCTGCTGGTCCTTTCCAAGTGGCGATGACGCGAACGGCCGCGAAGCCGAGGCGCCCGCACCAAAGGAGCCCGAGCCCATAGGCCGGGACGCCCCGCGTCCACGACCTATGAGCCCGGCCTCCGCAGGCCGTGCGGCCACCGCTCCGCGAGTTCGGCTCAGAGCAGCTCGAACACCGTCGCGTTGGCCATGCCGCCGCCCTCGCACATCGTCTGGAGGCCGCGCCTCGCGCCGACGTCGCGCATGTGATGCAGCAGCGTCGTCGCCAGCCGCGCCCCCGAGCCGCCCAGCGGGTGCCCCAGCGCGATCGCCCCGCCGCGCGGGTTCAACCGTTCCTCGTCGGCGCCGGTCTCGGCCAGCCACGCCAACGGGATCGACGCGAACGCCTCGTTGACCTCGAACACGTCGATCTCGTCGAGGCCCAGCCCGGCCCTGCGCAGCACCCGCGCCGTCGCCGGGATCGGCCCGTCCAGCATCATCACCGGGTCCGAACCGACCACCGTCGAGGCCGTGACCCGCGCCAGCGGGCGCACCCCGAGACGCTTAGCCTGCTCGTCGGTGGTGATCACCAGCGCCGCCGCCCCGTCGGAGATCTGCGAGGACGATCCCGCCGTCACCGAACCGTCCGCTCGGAACACCGGCTTGAGGCCCGCCAGCTTCTCCAGGCTCGTGTCGCGCCGAATGCCCTCGTCGGCCGACACGCCCGCCAGCGGCGCGATCTCCGCGGTGAACGCGCCGCCATCGGCCGCGGCGGCGGCCTTCTCATGGCTGCGCAGCGAGAAGGCGTCCATCGCCTCACGGCTCACCCCATAGCGCTCGGCCACCCGCTCCGCCGCGACGCCCTGATCGAACGGCACCGGGGCGGCGGCGTCGACGCGGTCGCCGTAGCGCTCGCGCACCGCCGGCCCGTACGGCTCGCCTGCGCCGCCGCCGACGTTCGACCCCATCGGCACGCGCGACATCGATTCCACGCCCCCGGCGACCACCACGTCGGCGTGCCCGGCCAGGACCGCGGCGGCGGCGGCGCTGATCGCCTGCTGGCTGGAACCGCACTGCCGATCGATCGTGGTCCCGGGGATCGCCTCGGGCCACCCGGCCGCCAGGACCGCGTTGCGTGCGACGTTCCACGACTGCTCGCCCACCTGCGAGACGCAGCCGAGCATGACGTCGTCGACCGCGTCCGGCTCCAGCCCCGAGCGTTCCAGCGCCGCCTGCAGCGCATGGGCGGCCAGGTCGACCGCGTGCACTCCTGAGAGCCCGCCGCCGCGCTTGCCGACCGGGGTGCGGGCGGCGGCGAGGACCACGGCCTCAGTCATTGCGGTACACCGGTGTGATCAGGCCCCTGGCCAGGACGTTGAAGGTGATGTTGAACGAGCCGGCCGCCATCGAGGCGTCAGAGGGCACCGCCACCTTCTGCTTCAGGGCGTGGACGGCGAAGATGTAGCGGTGCGGGTAGTCGCCCGGGGGCGGGGCCGCGCCAGCGAAACCGACCTTGCCCGAGTCGGTGCGCAGCTGCACCGCCCCGGCGGGGGGATCGAGGTCGGCCCCGGCGGGCAGCTCGGTGACCGTCGGGTCGAGATCGAGCATCATCCAGTGCCACCAGCCGGAGCCGGTGGGCGCGTCGGGGTCGAAGCACGTCACCGCGAACGCGGCGGTCTCCTCGGGGAAACCCGACCAGGACAGCTGCGGCGAGACGTCCCGGCCCGCCACCTGGGCCTCGGGGAGCGTCTCACCGTCGGCGACGTCGGTGGACGTCACCTCGAACGATGGAACCTGCGGAAGGAAGTCGTACGGCCACGGGGCCTGCGGACGGTCGAGCGTCATGGTCTCTCCTTCTACTGATCGGCGACGGGGGCCGTGAGCCCACGGCGGACCCGCTGCGGCGGGGCGGTGCCCCACCACAGCACGGTAACGCCTGGCGATGCCCGATGTGGCCCGGTGGGGCCGAGGTCGCCGCATACCCCGGATCGCTCGGGCGGTCGAGAGGCGCGCGAGGCGGTCCGGAGGGGCCACCCGGCAGTGCCTCAAAGATGCCTCAGCGGGGCTGCACGGGGGTTGCGCGGCGGTGCGTCCCGGCGGGCGCGTCACGGCAGTGCGGTTCGACGATGCGCAGGAGCGGCGCATACGCTGGTGGACATGCCGAACACCGACGTCATCTCATTCTCCAGAGGGGCCCCGTCGCTCGACATCGTCGACACCGAGGGCCTCAAAGCCGCCGCCGCAGCCGCGCTCGACGCCGATCCCGCGCGGGTCACCGGGTACGGAACCTCTGTCGGCTACCCGCCGCTGCGCGAGTGGATCGCCGCCAAGCACGAGGTCGAGCCGGAAAACGTGCTGGTCACCAACGGCTCGATGCAGGCCGACGCGTTCCTGTTCGACGAGCTGGTGGAGGCCGGTTCGCCCGTCGTCGTCGAGCGGCCGACCTATGACCGGACCCTGCTGGGCCTGCGCCAGCGGCGGGGCGAGCTGCACCCGGTGACCGTGCAGGCCGACGGCCTCGACGTCGACGAGCTCGAAGCGATTCTCAAAGGCGGCGTGCGGCCGAGCCTGGCGCACATCATCCCGAACTTCCAGAACCCGGCCGGTGTGACGCTCTCGGGCGATAAGCGACGGCGGTTGCTCGCCCTCGCGGGCGAGTACGACTTCACGGTCTTCGAGGACGACCCGTACCTCGACATCCGGTTCCGCGGCGAGCAGTTCCCGACCATGCTCTCGCAGGACACCGAATCGCGAGTGGTGTACGCGTCTTCGTTCTCCAAGACCGTGTGCCCCGGGCTGCGCACCGGTTACCTGGTCGGCCCGGCCGACCTCATCGGCCGGGTCGCCAAGGCCGCCACGAACACCTATATCGCGCCGAACATGTTCGCCCAGGCGACGATCCACCAGTTCGCGAAAGCAGGCGCACTGGACCGGTCCATCGCCACGGTGAAGGCCGCGCTGGAGGAGCGCGTGGACCAGCTGTCGGCCTCGCTGCGCGAGCATCTGCCGAACGCCGAGTTCGTGGTGCCCGATGGCGGCTACTTCCTGTGGGTGGACCTGGGGGAGGGCGTCGACTGCGCGAAGGTCGCCGCGGCCGCCGCCGATGAGGGCGTCCAGGTCGTCAAGGGCACTGACTTCGTGGTCGAAGGCGGAGCATCCTGCCTGCGACTGGCCTACTCCGCTGTGCAGGCCGACCGGATCGACGAGGGCGTGCGCCGCCTGGCGAAGGCCGTCCAGGCCGCCGGGGCCTAGCGCCTGGTCACGAGGGCTCCGGACGGGTGTTATCCATCCTGCTCGCGCTGTGTCACCGGGCCTCCAGACCCGATACCGGGGCTTGGGAGGTTCTTCGTCCGGTGGGCGGGCCGGTGGTTTCGGGTACCGTCTCGCCCGGAGTTCTCGAACGGGCCGCTGTGTCCGGTT
>JAJYSW010000226.1 GCA_021793335.1 Actinomycetes bacterium | reverse complement strand
ACAACCGCAGCACAACGCACACGCATCGAAACCTGCGAAGACCTCGACCAACTCGAAACCTGGCTCATCGCAGCAGCCACCGCCGCCTCCAGCGACGAAGTCTTCAGCTAGAGCAAGGAACCGATCGGCGTGGTTCAGCGGTCACCACACGAGCGTCTCCGGTCATAACGTCCTCGGCAGTCGGGTCGGGTCCGATGGATCCGACCCGACGGTGCGTCGGTGTCAGAAGCGTCGATAGGCGCCGAAAAGCCGATCGCCGGCGTCGCCCAGGCCCGGGACGATATAAGCGCTCTCGTTGAGACCCGGGTCCACCGCAGCGGTGGTCATGCGCATTTTCAGGCCCGAGGCGGTCAGCTTCTCAATGCCCTCCGGGGCGGCCAACACGCAGACCAGCGTGATGTCCACGCAGCCGCGGGAGGCGATCATCTCGCAGCAGCGCAGCAGCGAACCGCCGGTGGCGACCATCGGGTCGAGCACGATCGCGTGGCTTCCGGACAGATCGTCGGGCAGCGACTCCATATAGGCGTACGGCTCGTGCGTCTCCTCATCGCGGGCGAGTCCCACGAAACCCATCGAAGCGTCGGGGATCATCGCGAGCGCCGCATCGGCCATACCGAGCCCGGCGCGCAGCACCGGCACGAGCACCGGCGGGTTCGCCAGTTTGTACCCCTTCGCAGTGGACACCGGAGTCCGGATCTCGTAATCGGCGACGGCCACACCGCGCGTGGCCTCGTAGACGAGCATGCTGGTGAGCTCGTGCAACGCGGCTCTGAACCGCGGTGAGTCGGACTGCTCGTCGCGCATGGTGGTGAGCCTCGCGGCGGCGAGCGGGTGTTCGATGATCTGTACATCCACGGTTCCCAACCTTAACGGCCACTTCGGCGAGCTACGGTGAGCTGGTCGGCGCACGGACGACACAGAACACGAGGATGGATATCATCGGGTCATGGGATCTATGCTGAGCGGCGCCGAGGCCGTCTCGCTGGTGCGCGCTCTGCCGGGCGTGGACGCGGTCGGCCTCGAAGCGCGCGCGGCGGGGCTGGGCACCCGCTCGATCAAGAAGGAATCGAAGGCGCAAGCGATCGATCTGGCCATCGCCATGATCGATCTCACCACGCTCGAAGGCGCGGACACTCCAGGGAAGGTCCGCTCGCTGTGCGCCAAGGCCCTCCGCCCCGAGGGTGACGCCCCGCCGGTCGCGGCGGTGTGCGTCTACCCGGCGATGGCCGCCACGGCGGCCGAGGCCGTGGCGGGCAGTGACGTGAAAGTCGCGTCCGTGGCCACCGGGTTCCCGGCCGGTCAGGTCCCGCTCGACGTCAGACTCGCCGATACCGAGGCGGCCGTGGTCGCCGGAGCCGATGAGATCGACATGGTCATCAACCGGGGCGCGTTCCTCGCCGGGGACCTCGAACGGGTCTTCGAAGAGATCAAGGCCGTCAAGGCCGCCTGCGGCGAGGCCCGGCTCAAGGTCATTCTGGAGACCGGCGAGCTGGCTTCTTATGACAACGTCCGCCGCGCCTCGCACCTGGCGATGCACGCGGGCGCCGATTTCATCAAGACCTCCACCGGCAAGGTCGGTGTGAACGCCACCCTGCCGGTGACGCTGCTGATGATGCAGGCCGTGCGCGATTTCCGTGCCGCGACCGGCACCCAGGTCGGCGTCAAACCGGCCGGCGGCATCCGCACCACCAAGGACGCGATCAAGTACCTGGTGTGCGTGAACGAGGTCCTCGGCGACGACTGGCTCTCGCCGCACTGGTTCCGCTTCGGGGCCTCCAGTCTTTTGAACGATCTGCTCATGCAGCGCCGGAAGCTCACGACCGGCCACTACTCCGGTTCCGACTACGTGACGGTGGATTGACGATGTTCGAATACGCACCGGCCCCCGAATCGGTCCGGCCTCGGATCCGAGACCATTACGGGCTGTTCATCGACGGGAAGTTCGTCGACGCCGCCGACGGCTCGACGTTCAAATCGGTCAACCCCGCCGACGAGTCCACGCTGTTCACCGTCGCCGAGGCGGGCGAGGCCGACGTCGCCGCAGCCGTCGAGGCGGCCCGCCGCGCCCACGAGTCCGTGTGGGGATCGATGAGCGGCGCCGAACGCGGCAAGTACCTGTTCCGCATCGCCCGGCTCCTCCAGGAGCGGGCACGCGAGTTCGCCGTCGCCGAATCGATCGATAACGGCAAACCGATCAAGGAGACCCGCGACTTCGACGTCCCGACGGCGGCGCAGCATTTCTTCTACCACGCGGGGTGGGCCGATAAGCTCGCCTACGCCGTGCCCGGCGGCCCGGAGCCGCGCCCGCTGGGCGTCGTCGGACAGATCATCCCGTGGAACTTCCCGCTGCTCATGCTGTCCTGGAAGGTCGCCCCGGCGCTCGCCTGCGGCAACACGGTGGTGCTCAAACCGGCCGAGACCACGCCGCTGACGGCGCTCATGTTCGCCGAACTGTGCCGGGAGGCCGATCTGCCGCCGGGCGTGGTGAACATCCTGCCGGGCGCGGGGGCCACCGGCGAAGCGCTCGTCCACAGCCCTGTGGACAAGATCGCCTTCACCGGTTCGACGGCCGTGGGCCGCTCGATCGCGAAGGCGGTGGCCGGGTCGTCCAAGCGCCTCACACTGGAGCTGGGCGGCAAGGCCGCCAACATCGTCTATGACGACGCCCCGATCGACCAGGCCGTCGAGGGCATCGTGAACGGCATCTTCTTCAATCAGGGGCACGTGTGCTGCGCCGGTTCGCGTCTGCTGGTGCAGGAGTCGATCGCCGAGGACGTCTTGGCCAGGCTCAAGGAGCGCGTGGCGACACTGCGGTTGGGCGATCCGCTCGACAAGAACACCGACATCGGGGCGGTGAACTCGGCTGCGCAGCTGAAGCGCATCGCCGATCTGACCGCGACCGGCGAGGCCGAGGGCGCCGAGGTCTGGCAGCCCGAATGCGCGCTGCCGGAGCGGGGTTTCTGGTTCCGGCCCACCGTGTTCACCGGCGTCCAGCAGTCCATGCGCATCGCCCGTGAAGAGATCTTCGGGCCGGTGCTGTCGGTGCTGACGTTCCGCACTCCCGACGAGGCGATCGCCAAGGCCAATAACACGCCGTACGGGCTCTCGGCCGGGATCTGGACCGAGCAGGGCTCGAAGATCCTGTGGACGGCCGAGCGGCTGCGCGCGGGCGTGGTGTGGGCCAACACGTTCAACCAGTTCGACGCCGCGAGCCCGTTCGGCGGCGTGAAGGAGTCCGGTTACGGCCGTGAAGGCGGCCGCCAGGGGCTGGAGGCGTACCTCGATGTCTGAGCAGAGCAAACCCGAGCAGGGCAGGTCCAAGCAGGGCGCCGGCAAGCGCGGCGCGGCCAAGCGCACCGCGACCGAGCGCAATACGACCGAGCTCGCGCGGCTGCACGTCAAGAAGACTTACAAACTGTACGTGGGCGGGAAGTTCCCGCGTTCGGAGTCGGGAAGGAGCTACGCCGTGACCGGTCCGGACGGCGCCGAGCTGGCGAACGCGGCCCTGGCCAGCCGCAAGGACGCCCGTGACGCCGTCACCGCCGCCCGCAAGGCGCACCGGGCGTGGGCCGCGCAGACCGCGTATCTGCGAGGCCAGATCCTCTACCGGGCCGCCGAGATGCTCGAAGGCCGGGCCGGGCAGTTCACCGAGGAGCTCTCCGCGGCCACCGGCAAGGAGCCGCACGAGACGCTCGGGACCGTCGAGGCGGCGATCGACCGGCTCGTGCACTATGCGGGCTGGACGGACAAGTTCGCCTCGGTCCTGGGCGGTGCGAATCCGGTGGCGGGGCCGTTCTTCAACCACACCAAGCCCGAGCCGCTCGGCGTCGTCGCCGTGTTCGCACCGCAGGACGATCCGCTGCTGGGCCTCGTGGAGGCGATCGCTCCAGCGATCGCGACGGGCAACGCGGTGGTGGTCGTCGCGAGCGAAGCGAAGCCTTTGGCGGCATTGAGCTTCGCCGAGGTTCTGGCGACCTCGGACCTGCCCGGCGGCGTGGTGAACCTGCTGAGCGGGAAGGTCGCCGAGATCGCGCCGCATCTGGCCGGCCACGAGGACGTGAACGGGATCGACCTCGGCGGCGTTGAGGACGCGGCTCTCGCGGCCGAGCTGGAGGCCACGGCGGCCGGGACGCTCAAGGTCGTGCGCCGCCCCGGCACGGCCGGGTCCTCATTGGACGCGCTGCGCCGCTGGGTGGAGTACAAGACGGTGTGGCACCCGGCGGGTATGGCCGCAGGCGTCGGCGGTGGCTATTAGCCGCCCGTCACCCACTCCCCCGGTCACTGGAACATGTAGGTTTCGCCGCGTTCGAGCGGCCGGATTCGGTCTCGGATGCCCGCCGCGGCGGCCGCGTCGAGGAACTCTTCGAGGGAAGAGGTGAAGACGTCGTAATCGTCGTAGTGCACCGGTATGGCGGTTTTGGGGCCGATGATGTCGAACGCCTCGACGCCTTGGTCGGCGTCCATGGTCACCAGGATGCCCATGATTCGGGTGCCGCCGAGGTGGAGTAGGGCCAGATCGATCCCGGGGAAGCGTTCGGGGATCTCGTGCAGCCGGTCGAAGACGAGTGTGTCACCGCTGATGTAGACCTGTCGACGCCCGCCCGACTCGGGCTCGCATTCCAGCACGGTCCCCATGACATCGGGCAGGACCAGGTCGGTGATGCCGGGGCCGTGCCGGCCCGGACAGGCGGTGAGACGCATCCGTGAAAGGCCCTTGGTCACGGTGAGGCTCTGCCAAGTGTCGAGCCCGTAGGTGTTGCCGAAGCCCCGTTCGGCGAGCTGTTCTCTCGCCTGCGGAGTGGTGATGATCGGCAGGTCCTTGTTCAGTTCCCGTTCGGCCACTTCATCGAAGTGGTCGCCGTGGAAGTGCGAGAGCAGCACGAAATCCAGCGCGGGCAGGTCGGCGATGTCGCAGGCCGGATCGGTCAGCCGCTTCGTGTGCAAGCCGTATCCCAGCGGGACGCGCTCGTGCCGGTGGACGAACGTCGGATCGGTCAGCACGGTGAAGCCGCCGAACCGCAGCAGGACGGTCGCGTTGCCGATGAAGAAGACCGAGTGTTCCGCCGGGCCGTCGGCAGGCGTGCCGGGCCCGGTTTCGAGGGCAAGTGTGCGCTCCATGGTCTGTGGTTACCCGCCATGTCGGTGATCATGCTCTGCCGCTCCGCTGGGACCGGTGGGCCTCGCCTCAGCCGTCCGACCATCGGAGTGCGATGCGGTGAGAGCGTCGAATACGGCTCTCCCCCGAGAGGGCTTT
>JAJYSW010000225.1 GCA_021793335.1 Actinomycetes bacterium | reverse complement strand
GATCGCCAGAGACGATCTGGAGCTCCTGCGCTACGTCTACCGCCCCGACAACGACCAATTCGAGTCCCCGCGGCCCTACTTCGAACCGATCCGCGACCTCGCCGGACTCCAAGTGAGCCTCTACCGGCCCCACGACCACGTGTGGCACAAGGGCATCGCACTGTCACTGCCCAACTGCGGCCCCGAGAACTTCTGGGGCGGGCGCACCTTCCGGCGCGGCCAAGGCTACGTCGACGAGAAGAACGACGGCTCGATGGAACACCGGGCATTCACCGAACTCACGACCGGCGAGCAAGGCGTCCGTGTCGCCGAGGACCTCGAATGGATCACCCAGAGCGGCCGCCACTTCTTCACCGAGAAACGCGCCTTCGCCGTCACCGTGGTCGCCGAGGACACCTGGGTCCTGTCGTTCTCCACCTCGTTCACCAACGACACCGACGAGGTCGTCGTCATGGGCAGCCCCACCACCGAAGGCCGCGAGAACGCCGGTTACGGCGGCTTCTTCTGGCGCGGACCGCGCTCCTTCACCGACGGACGCGTCTACACCGCCGCCGGCGAAGGCGGCGACGAGCTGATGGGCGTGCGCGGCGACTGGATGGCGTTCTGCGGCAAACACGACTCCGTCGACGAATCCTCCACGCTGGTCTTCACCGACCATGCCGAGAACCCCGGGGCCCCCGTCAAGTGGTTCGTCCGCTCGAACCCCTTCGCCGCGGTCTGCCCGGCCCCCTTCTTCGACACCGAGCTGCCGATGGAACCGGGCCGGACGGTGACCCTGCGCCACGCCGTCGCAGTCTGCAACGGCGACATCGGCGTGGACGGCGCCGCGAAGGCCGCCGAGACCGCCGCCGCCGAACTGGCACGGCTGGGGTAGCGGTGAGCGGCTTCCCCGGCGGCACCGCCGTCTCCCTCGTCACCGTCTACGACTGGCTGACCGTCGACGGCCAGGCCGGCGGCTCCCCGCACCTCCACACCGCCTCCACCGAGGGCTACGTGGTGACGAAAGGCGCCGGCGCGGTCGAGACGCTCTCCGGCGACGGCTTCGAACGGCACGAGCTGACCCGCGGCACCGTCCTGTGGTTCACGCCCGGGACCGTCCACCGGCTCATCAACGGAACGGGTGATCTCGAGATCGCCGTCGTCATGCAGAACGCCGGCCTCCCCGAAGCCGGGGACGCCGTCCTCACCTATCCGGCGGACACGCTGGACGACCCCGAGGCATATGCCGCCGTCACCGGCGCACCCGCCGCCCCCGACCTGAGCGAGGCCGAACGCGAGACCGCCGCCCGCGCCCGCCGCGACCTCGCCGTCGAAGGGTACCTGGAGCTGCGCGAACGCGTCCGCACCGCAGGCACCGCGGCGATGCGGCCGCTGTGGACGGCCGCCGCCTCGCTCGTCTCCGGGCGCGTCGAAGCCTGGCGACCGCTCTGGGAGCACGGGCCCAAGGCCCAAGTAGACGCCACCGGACGCCACCTCGACGCGCTCGCCCGGGCGGACGAGGCGCATCTGTGCGACGCGCACGTCTCCGCCGCAGGCGCTCCGGCCCGCCGCTGGGGCATGTGCGGACGACTGGAGACGTGGGACCTGCGCCCATGAGCGCCTTCGGTGTCCAGCGCCGACTACGATCATCGCTGGACACCGAAGGAGCGCAGTTGGTCGATTACAACCCAGCCGAGACCGGCGTCATGATCGACGCCGAGACCACCGTCGACCGTGACGACGCCATCTGGATCGAACCCCATGGCGACGGGTACGACGTTTGGATCCATATCGCCCGCATCGCCGACCACGTTCCCGAGGGCCGCCCCGCCGACCTGGAGGCGCGCAAGCGCGTCCACACCCGCTACCGGACCGAATACACCAGGCGCATGCTGCCCCAGCCGATCGAGGAACGCGCCTCGCTCGAAGCCGACCGCGCCAGCGAGACCTTCGTCGTCCACCTCCGCGTCGACGCCGAAGGCCGCGTCCACGATGTCGACCTCGGACCGGGGCGGCTGACCCGCTCGTGGGCCATGACCCACCGCGAGGCGGCCGACGCCGCCGCCGACGCGGCCCACCCGCTGCACGCGACCCTCGCGCTCGCGCTTCGATTCGCCCACGCGACGCTCGCGGCCCGCCGCGCCACCGGCGCCCTTGCGTTCTACGACCTCCACAGCGGCTTCGCCACCGACGAGGAAGGCCACCTCGTCCGGCTCGAAAGCACCGAACGCAACTCCGGCTACATCATCGTCCAGGAATTCATGGTCGCCGCGAACGCGCAGATCGCCGCCTGGGCCGCCGGCCGGGACCTGCCGATCCTGTTCCGGAACCACCGGCTCGCCGCGGTCGCCGGCGACGCGGCCGAACTGCGCGCCGAGCTCGACACCGTCGCCGCCGCCGGCGACACCGCCGCGTTCGAGATGCTGCGCACCCGGATGCGCATGGTCGCACGCTCGGCCACATATGGGCCCACCGTCCACGGGCACCACGGCCTTCAACTGCCCGTCTACACGCACGCCACCAGCCCCATCCGCCGCTACCCCGACCTGGTCACCCAGCGGATCCTCTTGGCCGTCACCGCCGGTGAACCCAGCCCTTATACCGCCGAGGACCTCACCGAACTCGCCGCGGACCTGAACGCGCGCATCACGGCCGAACGCGAACGCGCCGCCGAGCATTTCCGCAGGCGCGCCAGGGAAGAGGCCGAGCGGCGCCTCGAACAGGCCGACTTCTCCGCGCTCCCCTACCCGGAGTTCGCGAAGGTCCTGCGCGTCGCCGTCGAACGCGGCGACGTTCCCGCCGGGCTCGTCGAGGATGCGGAACGGCGCCTGGAATCGGGCGAGCTCCAATTGCGCGAGTTCAGCGAGGCCTATTTCTACGGCGGAGACCCGGCGTTCGTCCCACTCCGCGACGAGCTCAACCGGCGCTTGGCGAACGAGCCGCACCAGGCGGTCTCGCTGGTCAATAAATACCTGCAGGACCGCCTCGGCGGCCCCATCGGAGCGGCCGACATGCTCTGGGAGCTCGATTCGGTCGGCGACGCCGCCGCTCCGGCATTCGCCGCCCGGTTGGAGATCCGCTTCAACGGCGAGCGTCGCCGCTCGCCGTTGCGCACCCGGCGGACCAAGAAGGACGCCCGCAACCACGCCGCCCTCGCGCTGGCCGCCGGCCTCGCCGGTCTGCCCGACCTGTCCTGTGACGACCGGTTCGAACCGGCCGTCGAGCCGTCCAAGCCGCTTCTGGTCGATGCCGATCGCAACCCGGTCGAGGCCGTCCAGATCTATGCGGCTCGCGGCGTCGTCCAGCACCTCGCCTGGGAGTTCTTCTCCGAAGGCCCCTCCCATGAACGGGTCTTCACATGCAGTGCCGCCGTGACGCTCGACGGTGACGTCCGCATCAGGGCACAGGGACGCGGAATGAGCAAACAGGCCGCCAAGAACGCCGCCGCCGAGGAACTGCGGGCCCACATCGAGAACGCCGTGCGGCCCGAGGAGGGCGCGCACGGCGCCGATGCCCGGTGAGCTTCTGAAAAGCGTTTCGCCCGCTGAGGCACAATGGGACCGTGCATATCCTCGACGAGCTGGCCTGGCGCGGCCTCATCCAAGATTCGACCGATCTCGACGCTCTGCGCGAGCACCTGGACTCGGGACTCGTGACGTTCTACGCGGGTTTCGACCCGACCGCTCAGAGCCTGCATGTCGGCCACTTGATGCTGGTGCTGACAGCCCGAAGGCTCCAGCAGGCCGGACTGCGGCCGCTGCTGCTCGTCGGCGGGGCCACCGGACAGATCGGTGACCCCAAAGAGACCGGCGAGCGCACGCTCAACCCGCCGGAGACCGTCGCCGGCTGGGTCGAGGCGATCCGTTCGCAACTGGCCCCGTTCGTCACCTACGACGGCGACAACGCCGCCGTCGCGGTCAATAATCTCGACTGGACCGACAAGATGAGCGTCACCGAGTTCTTGAGGGACGTCGGCAAGCACTTCCCGGTCTCGAAGATGCTCTCCCGCGACATCGTCAAGAAGCGACTCGACTCCGGTATCTCGTTCACCGAGTTCTCCTACCAGCTGCTCCAGTCCAACGACTTCTACGAGCTCAATCGCCGCCACGACTGCACGCTGCAGATCGGCGGATCGGACCAGTGGGGGAACATCACCGCGGGCGTCGACTTCATCCGCCGCAGGACCGGAAAGCACGTTCACGCCTTCGTGACCCCGCTGGTGACCAACGCAGACGGTTCCAAGATCGGCAAGAGCGACGGCAAGGGGCCGTGGCTCGACGTCGAGATGACCAGCCCCTACTCGTTCTACCAGTTCTGGTTCAACGTCGACGACGCCGACGTGGTGCGTTACCTGAAGTACTTCTCGTTCAAAAGCAGCGAGGAGATCACCGAGCTGGAACGGGCCACCGCCGAGAAGCCCGCCGCCAGACTGGCGCAGCGGGCGCTGGCGGAGGAGCTCACCGCGCTCCTGCACGGCGCCGAGGAGACCGCGCACGTGATCGCCGCCTCGCAGGCCCTGTTCGGGCGCGGCGAGCTCGCGGACCTGCCCGAGCCGATGCTGCGCGCGGCGCTGACCGAGGCCGGTCTGGCCCAGATCGACAGGCCCGAGGTGACCTTCGCCGAGGTGATGAAGGAATCCGGCGTGGTCGCCAGTCTCGGCGAGGCCCGCCGGGCCGCCAAGGAAGGCGGCGCGTACGTCAACAACGTCCGCGTCGGCGACCCGAACGCCGTTCTGGGAGCAGCTGACCTGCTGCACGGCCGGTACGCAGTGATCCGACGCGGAAAAAAGACCGTCGCCGGAGTCGAAGTCCTCGTCTGAGGCGTACACTTGGTTGGTTTTGCACAGGTGAACATAGGGGGAGGGCCACGTGGCTGAGGATGGCCGTGACCGCAGAGGCGGCGACGACCGACGAGGCGGCCGGGGCGGCTACGGTCGCCGGGAAGACGGCGACCGCGACCGGCGGGACCGTGGCGACGATCGCCGCCGCGACGACCGCGGCGGCCGTTCCGACCGCGGCTACGGCCGCGACGACCGCCCGCGAGGCGGCGAGGGCCACGGACGCTACGGCGACCGAGACGACCGACCCCGGCGTTATGGGGATGACCGTGGTGGCCGTGGTGGTTATCGCGGTGAGGATCGTCCGCGGCGTTTCGATGATCGTCCGCGTCGGTATGAGAGCCGTGGTGATGATCGTCCTCGTCGTGATCGTGATGATCGTGGTGAGCGGCGTCGGTTTGATCGTCGTGATGATCGGCCGCGGCGTTATGGGGATGACCG
>JAJYSW010000224.1 GCA_021793335.1 Actinomycetes bacterium | reverse complement strand
AAGGGGACGAGTCGGTCGATACGCCGGATTCTGTCTTGGACGGCCATCCATCTGGGCGCGCCGTCGCCGACGCGCTCAAGCGGTCTACCCGCGAAGGCGCGCGCCGAGGGTTTCGACGCGGTTCGGGCGGGCCGCCCTCGAACCTTCGCGCAGGGCCGCAAGCGGCCCCTCTTGACCTTGCTCCGGGCGGGGTTTGCCGAGCCGCCGCCGTCACCGGCGGCGCTGGTGGTCTCTTACACCACCGTTTCACCCTTACCGGCGATCGCGAGATCACCGGCGGTCTGCTTTCTGTGGCACTGTCCCGCGGGTCGCCCCGGGTTGCCGTTAGCAACCACCCTGCCCTGGGGAGTCCGGACGTTCCTCGGCGGCGACGGCTGCGTCCCGGAAGACACTGCCGTCACTGCCGCGACCGCCTGACCGACTCGCCCCAGCGTTCAAGCGTACGCTGTCGGACGCCATGATGCTGCTTCAGGTCCTCGGATTGCTTCTCGCCGGAGTCGCCGCCGGTGGGCTCAACGCCGTCGCAGGGGGAGGCTCCCTCATCACCTACCCCACGCTCATCGCGGTCGGCGTCCCGCCGATCTACGCCAACGCCACGAACGGCGTCGCCGTCGCCCCCGCCTACGCCGCCGCGGCCTTCGGTTCCCGGCGCGACCTCCGAGGTCGGCGCGGCCGCCTCCTCGGCCTCGTCCCCACGGCCGTGCTCGCCTCCGTCTGCGGCACGATCCTGCTGCTCAACACCTCGCATGCCGTCTTCGAGAACCTCGTCCCGTTCCTGGTCCTGGCCGCCACGCTCCTCATGGCCGTCGGGCCCTGGATCAACCGCAAGGTCACCGCTCTCAACGGCGGGCGCGCCCTCCACCCGGTCGCCCTGCATGTCGGCGTCGGGCTCGGGTGCCTCTACGGCGCCTACTTCAACGCCGCGCTCGGCCTGGTCCTCATCGCGGTCATCGCCATGAGCGTCAGCGAGAGCCTCGCCCGCATCGGGGCCCTCAAGAACTTCTGCACCTTCATCGTGGGCGTGGTCACCTCGATCGTCTACGGCATCTTCGTCGACGTCGCCTGGTGGGCCATCGGCGTGCTCGTCCCGGCCACGTTCCTCGGCGGCTACCTGGGCGCCCGCGTCTTCCAGAAGATCCCCGAGCGGCCCCTGCGCCTGGCCATCATCGTCTACGGCCTGATCCTGAGCCTCATACTGATGCTCATGTGACGACGGGCCCGGCCCCGGGGAAGAATGGGCGCATGCCGACGCTCCGCATCGCTCTTTCCCAGGACAACCCGACGGTGGGCGACCTCGACGCCAACGCCGAGCTCATCCGCCGTGCCGCCACCGCCGCTTCCGAGGCGGGGGCGCACCTGCTCGCCACCGGGGAGCAGTCCCTGACCGGCTACCCCGTCGAAGACCTCGCCCTGCGCGCCTCCTTCGTCGCGGCCGCCCGCGACCGGCTCGACCGGCTCGCCGCCGAGCTGGCCGCCGACGGCAACGGTGCGCTCCCGGTCGTCGTGGGCTGTCTCGACGCCGACGGCCCCCGCAGTGCGGAACGCGACCACGGGAGCCCAGACAGCGGCGACGAACGTGGCCGGCACGGCGTTCGTAATGCACTTGCGCTCATCCAGGACGGGAAGATCCTGTTCCGCTACTACAAACATCACTTGCCTAACCACGGTGTCTTCGATGAGGATCGTTACTTCGTCGCCGGCCACGAACTGCACCTCGCCCGCATAGGAGGCGTGGATGTGGCCTTCACCGTCTGCGAAGACCTCCGGCAGGAGGGCGTGCCGTTCGCGGCAGCCGCGGAAGCGGGGGCCGGGCTCGTCGTCAACATCAGCGCCTCGCCCTACGTGCAGGGCGAGCATGAGGAGCGCCTCGCGCTGCTGCGCCGCCGGGCCGCCGAGCTCGGAGGGCCGATCGCCTACGTCAACCTCGTCGGAGGCCAGGACGGCCTGGTCTTCGACGGCGGCTCGACGGTCGTGGCCGCGGACGGCGGCGTCCTCGCCGCCGCCGGCCGTTTCGCGCCCGAACTGCTCCTCGCCGATCTCGAACTCGAAGCCGGGCGAGAGGGCGAGCGCCCGAGTGGGACGCCGATGCGCATCGTCCGCCACACCCTCTCCGAGGCCCACCCGGCTCCCGAGCGGGCGATCGCGCCCGCCGCTTCGCCTCCCCCGCTCGGCCGCCATGAGGAGATCTGGGAGGCCCTGCGTCTGGGCCTGGGTGATTACACGCGCAAGAACGGTTTCCGCTCGGTCCTGCTCGGGCTCTCCGGCGGCATCGATTCGGCGGTCACCGCCGTGCTCGCGCGCGACGCGCTGGGCTCCGAGGCGGTGTGGACCGTGGCCAACCCCAGTCGGTACTCCTCGCAGCACTCCTTGGACGACGCCGCCGACCTGGCCGAGCGCTGCGGTCTCAACCACAGCGTGGAGCCGATCCAGCCCATCGTCGACGCCTATCTCACGCAGATGTCTCTTTCGGGACTGGCCTTGGAGAACCTCCAGGCGCGCGTGCGGGGCGTCATCTGGATGGCCCTGTCGAACCAGCACGGTCATCTCGTCCTGGCCGCGGGCAATAAGAGCGAGTACGCCGTGGGCTACTCGACGCTCTACGGCGATTCCTGCGGCGGTTTCGCGCCGATCAAGGACGTGCCCAAGACGCTGGTCTACGAACTGGCGGCTTGGCGCAACGAGCACGCCCGGAAGCTCGGGGAGGTCGAGCCGATCCCCGAGAACATCATCCTCAAGCCGCCGAGCGCCGAGCTGCGGCCCGATCAGAAGGACTCCGATTCGCTGCCCGACTACGCGATGCTCGATCCGATGCTGCTCGCCTATGTCGACGGCGAGGCCGGGCGCGAGGATCTCATCGCCCAGGGCTACCCGCCCGAGATCGTCACCCGCATCGTGAACCTGGTCGACGGCGCCGAGTACAAGCGCCGCCAGTCGGCTCCCGGCACCAAGATCTCGAAGACGTCGTTCGGTCGCGACCGCCGCCTGCCGATCACGAACCGATTCAGGGGGAGGGGCGCGGGGAATTCGTCACACGAGGCTCGCGGGCGCTGACGTGAACATTGACGAGCGTTAGTCTCGTTAGGTGAGACCCGGGGACCGGCGAGGGCCGGCCACGAGGAGATCCAGGAGCACGATGATGACGCGATCGAAATCCCCCGACGAGATCCCGAGCCTGTACGGGCCGGGCAAGACCGTCAAGCGAGTCCGGGTGCGGCACCTGCTGGCCGCCAAGGAGCACGGCGAGAAGTGGGCGATGCTCACTTCCTACGACACTTATACCGCTTCGCTGTTCGACGAGGCCGGCATCCCGGTCCTCCTCGTCGGCGATTCGGCCGCCAACAACGTCTACGGCTACGACACCACCATCCCCATCACCGTCGACGAGCTCCTCCCGCTCGCCGCGGCCGTGGCCCGATCCACCGAGCGGTGCCTGGTCGTCGCCGACCTGCCGTTCGGCTCCTACGAGGCCGGCCCCGCGCAGGCTCTGGAGACGGCCGTGCGTTTCATGAAAGCCGGAGCGCACGCGGTCAAACTCGAAGGCGGGCGGCGCATGAGCGCGCAGATCCGCGCGCTGACCGACGCGGGCATCCCCGTGATGGGCCACGTGGGATTCACGCCCCAGAGCGAGCACGCCGTGGGCGGCTACCGGGTCCAGGGCCGCGACGCCCAGGCCGCCGAGGTCGAGGCCGATGCCCATGCCGTGGCCGAGGCCGGGGCGTTCGCCGTGGTCCTCGAAATGGTGGCCGCCGCCGCGGCCGCCGAGATCACGAAGCGGCTGCCGATCCCCACCGTCGGCATCGGGGCCGGTCCCGATACCGACGCGCAGGTCCTGGTCTGGCAGGACATGGCCGGGATGCACCGAGGCCGGGCCCCGCGCTTCGTCAAGCGCTACGCGGAGGTCGCCGATGTCCTCCAGGATGCGGCCCGGGCGTTCGCCGACGAGGTCCGCGACGGGCGGTTCCCCGCTGAGGAGCACCGTTTCGATTAGCGCGGTGAACGCGCATCGGGCCGGCCTCCCGTTCCGGCGGGAGGCCGCAGGGCGCGTAGGGTGGGCACACGTGACCTCCGATGCGATGCTGCTCTTCGATTTCGACGGCACCGTGTGCCTCGGCGATGCGCCCGCCTACGAGTACGCCCGCCGAGTCGCGGCCGTCCTCGGCCCCGATGAGCACCGTTCTTTCCTCGCCGCGCACGAGGCCTTCTGCAAGGGCATGCCCACCGCCGCCTCCACTTTCGACGCCCTCGACCCGTACAACGCCGTGCGCCGCCTCGCCGGCGAGTACGGTGTCGATGAGGCGGTCCGCCGGGCCGCCTACCGGGCCGTCCGCGCCGCGATGGCCGAGGGACGCTTCGAGCTGTCCGCTCCACCGGGCCTTCGCGAACTGCTGTGGGATCTGCCGCAGCGCACGACGGTCCTCCTGGTCACCAACGCGCCGTTCGAAGGCCTGGACTCCCTCCTGTCCCAGATCAAGTTGGACGGGCGTTTCGACCGGATCGTCGGCGACGCGGCCAAGCCCGAGGGTCTCGGCCCGATCCTCGACGGCCTCCTGGACGGCCGTGAGGCGTCCTCGTTGCTGAGCATCGGCGATATTCCCCGCAACGATCTGGCCCCCGCGGCCGAACGCGGTTGCGCGACGGCGTACATCGATCATTACGGGCGGCCCTGGCCGCAGGCCGACGTATCGGGCCGGTCCATCGAGGAGCTCTACGGGTTCATACGCCGCTGGGTGGCCGAACGGACCGTCTGAGAACGATTGCCTCGCAATACGAGACGAAACCCAGCGGCGGTGTGCCGCGCTTGTCGCAGCGGCAGCATAAGCTGAAGGGGCGCCCTGAGCCGACCGATCCCCGGCTCAGGGCGTCCAGCGTTCCTCTCACGCCTCGACGGCGTCGCCGACGCGTACCCCCGCCTCCCCGGCGGTCTGGAGATAGACGCCGAAACGATTGCCGTACGCGGTGATCAGATGCCTCTGGAGGTGTTTGCTCCGTTCGCGCCCGTACGGGTCCCAACTGGGCAGCACGCACCGGACGCACTGCGTGTGGACGGTGAACTCGGCCCCGCCGATCACCACGGGTGCGCCCGGTTCGAGCCGCTGCTCGGCGAACGGTTCGGCATCGGTCGCGAGCAGCATGTTGGGGCGGAACCGCTCGGCCTCCACCGGATGTCCGACCTCCTGTTCGAGATGCCGCAGGCTCGCCTCGAACAGCACCAGGATGCGACCGGACCTGAAATCCACGCCGCCGCGCAGCTCAACGCC
>JAJYSW010000223.1 GCA_021793335.1 Actinomycetes bacterium | reverse complement strand
CAATACAGGGCAGAGGTCGCCCAGGAATCACCGTGCTCATTCGATCCCACCTCGATCACCTGGCCAAGGCCGACGAAACTTACTGTGGAAGCATTCGCGCGCAACGGATATGGCGAGAGATCATGCACACCTCGAAATACGAGTACACGACCGAGATTCGCCACGACAACCGCGCTGAAGGCTATGCTGCGGCGCTGCTGTTCGTATTGGACGCGTGGCATCGACGACTGACAGCGTTCAGGAACCCGTTCGAACCTGCTCGGGTGGTCCGTCCCCGTGGGAGGTGAGGATCTGCCTTGCCTCTTCGGATGCGAAACATGTGAGAAGCAGCGGTCACAGGCGCTGGCCCGGGAGCGTCCCGTAGCTGTTGACGTAAATCTTGCCCGGCTTGGGTCGGGTGAACTTCAAGCCCGCCCACGCTTCGTCGATGCGCAGGCAGATGCTCTCGACCATGTTCAGGTCATAGCCGATCGCAATCACCTGCTTCATCGTCAGATCGGTGCCGAACCGCCCGCCCTTGGGCCATGACACCCACAACATCCCACCAGGACGCAGACGATTGCGCAGCGAACCGAATGCGGCCCGCATCTGCTCCTGCCGGGTGACGAACAGATGGATGTAGTCGAACTCGCCGTCCAGCTCCTCTACCAGTTCGAGCGCCGGAAGCGCCATCGCCGCCACCGAATCCTCGGGGGCATCGACCAGATGCGCTCTCGACCCCGCCTTGACGCCCATCTTCTGCGCGACCGTCCGCACTGGTTTCTTCTCAGACATGGGCGCGACCGTACATAAAGGCACCGACATGCCGTGCGCTCAAGGATCGGCGCTTCAGGCTGGGCGCTCCCCGGTACAGAACTCAGCGCCCACCAGTGCGCACCGAGGCCGAGGCCCTCTCGGTCCATCGCGTAACCCGTCGGATCACGACTCGGCCAGCCACTTCGCCTCCGCGCCTCCTACCGGGCCGCACCGCTCTCGCCGCCCCCCTCGTAACGGACCATCCCTGCCTTGTCGACCACCGCCACGTCGTCCAACAGTTCACAGGCGATGAGCAGCCCGCGTCCGCCTCCTCGGCCAGGCGCGCGATCGCCTCGGTGACCACGGGCGCCTGCGCACTGGTCGAGAAATGGCGCCCAGGCGCTCGCGGCGACAGAACCCGTCGGGCACCGTACGGACCCGAGTCATCGCGACGCTCCAACATGTGAGATGCATCATCAACCGGCCTCGATTGCCGTGAAAATCGCCACTTCGAGCCCACCGGGGTGGCGCCGCCATATCGACGAAGCACAATTGACCGGTAAGCCACGACCGGTACCTCGAGAAGGACTGGATCAGCATCATGGAGCAGCACACCACCGCCGCCGCGCGGCCCGAACGGACGGCGGCCAGCCGCCTCGCGGTCGGCGTCGTGTCCGCCGGACGGGTCGGCTCCATCGTCGGCGCCGCCCTCCAACGCGCCGGACACCGCATCGTCGCCGCCTCGGCCGTCTCCGACGCCTCCCTCTCCCGCGCCACACGCCACTTCCCCGACGCCGAGATCCTCCGGCCCCATGACGTCGCCGCCTCCGCCGAACTACTCGTCATCGCCGTCCCCGACGACGCCATCGCACCCCTGGCCGCCGCCCTGCCGCTCCGGCCCGGCCAGATCGTCGTGCACACCTCGGGAGCTCACGGAGCCGAGATCCTGCGGCCCGCCCACGACGCCGGCGCGCTCACCGCCGCCCTCGCCCCCGCCATGACCTTCACCGGCCGCCCCGAAGACCTCGACCGGCTCGACGGCGTCTCGTGGGCCGTCACCGGCGAAGCCGACGCCCGCTACGTCGGCGAAGCCCTCGTCATCGAGATGGGCGGCGAACCCGAGCACATCGACGAGGCCGATCGCGCCCGCTACCATGCCGCGCTCGTCCACAGCGCCAACCACCTGGTCACCCTCGTCAACGACGCCGCCGACCAACTGCGCGACATGGGTGTGGCCGCCCCCGAGCGGCTGCTCTCGCCGTTGGCCTCCGCCGCGCTCGACAATGCGCTGCGCCACGGCGACGCAGGGCTCACCGGCCCGGTCTCGCGAGGCGACGTCGGCACCGTCGCCGGGCACCTGCGGGCCCTGACCGACGCCGACATCGCCGCCGCCTACCGGGCGATGGCCCGCCGCACCGCCGAACGCGCACAAGGCGCCGGCCGCCTCGGGCCCGGCGACGCGGCGAGACTCCTCGACGCCCTCTCGCACGCGGGCACCGGCCCCGACCGTCCCGACCTCTCCCGCCCCGAGGAGGAGACCTCCGAATGACACTGCTCGTCCACACCAGGGCCGATCTGGCCAGGGCACGCACCGCCCTGCCCGGGACGGTCGCCGTCGTCCCCACCATGGGCGCACTGCACGAAGGCCACCGCGCCAACCTCCGACGCGCCCGGGAGGCGGCCGACTCGGTGATCGCCACGATCTTCGTCAACCCGCTCCAGTTCGGCCCCGGCGAAGACCTCGACCGCTACCCGCGCACCCTCGACGCCGACCTCGCCGTCTGCGAGGCCGAGGGCGTGGACGTCGTCTTCGCGCCCGTCGAATCCGAGCTGTACCCGAACGGCCGGACGGCGCTCACCACCGTGCAGGCCGGTCCCGACGGCGACATCCTCGAAGGCGCCTGCCGTCCCGGGTTCTTCACCGGCGTGCTCACCGTCGTCGCCAAGCTGTTCCACCTCACCGACCCCGACCTGGCCTACTTCGGTGAGAAGGACTTCCAGCAGCTCGCGATGATCCGACGCATGGTGCGCGACCTCGACTTCGGCATCGAGATCGTCGCCGTCGAGACCGTCCGCGACGCCGACGGTCTGGCCGAGTCCAGCCGCAACGTGTACCTCTCGGAAGTCGAGCGGGCCGCGGCGCTGGCCATCCCGCACGCCGTCCGCGCCGCCCAGAACTCGCCCGATCCGCTCGCCGCGGCCGAGAAGATCCTGGCGGACGAGCCGAGCCTCGCCGTGGACTATGTGGCCGTCCGCGCCGAGGACTTCGGCGAGGCCCCCGAGGCCGGGCCCGCCCGGCTCCTCATCGCCGCGAAGGCGGGCACCACCCGCCTGATCGACAACGCCCCCGTGCTGATCGGAGATCCCGATGCTTAGGAACATGTTCAAATCCAAGATCCACCGTGCCACGGTCACCCAGGCCGACCTGCACTATGTCGGCTCGGTGACCGTCGACGCCGATCTGCTCGACGCCGCCGACATCCTCGACGGCGAACAGGTCGCGATCGTCGACATCACCAACGGTTCGCGCCTGGAGACCTACACCATCGCCGGCGAGCGCGGCAGCGGCGTCATCGGCATCAACGGCGCCGCCGCGCACCTCATCGACCCCGGCGATCTGGTGATCCTCATCTCATATGCGCAAATGGAGGATGCCGAGGCCCGTGCGTTCACGCCGCGCATCGTGCATGTCAACGAGCGCAACGAGATCATCGAAGTGAACGGCGACAAGGCCACTCCCGCGCCCGGCACCGCCGGCGACCCCGTGGCCTCACCGCACGCCGCCCGGACACCGAACGCCGACACGGTGGCAACGCCACTAGCCGATCGGTAAGTTTCTTGAGCATGAGCGAAGAAACGAAGCGCGAGGCCGCGGACGCGAAGGGCGACAAGCCCGAGCCCACGGACGACCTCAAGACCACCCACCACACCCTCGGCGAGCTCCGCTACACCGCCACCACCGGGCGGATCGTGCTGCGCGAGGAAGTCACCGAGGACGAGCAGTACGGCGGCCGCAAAGCCAAGGCCGAACTCTCGGTCACCTACTACACGCTCGACGTCGACGACCCCGTCGAGCGCCCGGTCACCTTCGCGTTCAACGGCGGCCCCGGCTCCTCCTCGATCTGGCTGCACCTGGGCCTGCTCGGGCCCCGCCGCGCCGACTCCGGCGACGTCGGGAACCTCACCGCCCCGCCGTACGGGCTGCTCGACAACGACGAGACCCTCCTGCGCCACACCGACCTGGTCTTCATCGACCCGGTCTCGACCGGCTACTCACGGGCCGCCGAAGGCGAGAAGGCGAAGGACTACCACGGCTTCACCGGCGACATCGAGTCCGTCGGCGAGATCATCAGGCTGTGGACCACCCGGCACGGCCGCTGGCTCTCGCCCAAATTCCTCATCGGCGAATCCTACGGCGGCACCCGAGGCGCAGGACTGGCCGATCACCTGCAAAAACGCTACGGCATGTTCCTCAACGGGGTCATGTTCCTCGCCCCGGCGTTCAACCACGAGACGCTCTACCACGCGCGCTACTCCGACCTGCCGAACCCGCTGTTCCTACCGACGTACGCGGCCACCTCCCACTACCACGGCCTCCAAGGAGAACGTGAACTCGACGACGTCGTCGCCGAGGCCCGCGCCTGGGCCGACGAGTACCGCGCCGTGCTCGCCAAGGGCCAGAACCTCACTCCCGAACAGCGCGCGGCGGCCGTCGCCAAGATCGCCTCGCTCGCCGGAGTGAGCGAGACGTACGTCGACAACGCCAACCTGCGTCTGGAGCACACCCGCTACTACGCCGAGCTGCTGCGGCACCGCAAGCTCGTGACCGGCCGCCTGGACACCCGCTTCACCGGACCGGCCGACCACCACGTCCACGAGCAGATGCCGTTCGACCCGTTCCTGTCGGCCATCGACGGGCCCTATACCGCGGCGTTGCAGCACTACCTGCACACCGAGCTGGAGTACACGAACGAAGCGGTCTACGAGACGCTCTCGCGCGAGGTCCAGCCGTGGTCGTACAAGGAGTTCGAGGGCAACGCGATCGACGTCGTCGACAGGCTGAGCAGCGCCATGCGCGCCAACCCGCACCTGAAGGTCCACATCGCGATGGGCCGCTACGACGGCGGCGTCCCGGTCGAGGCGATCGAGTACACGCTCGACCAGCTGACGATCCCGCTCGAAGCGCGCGCACGGATCGAGACCAAGACCTACCCGACGGGGCACATGATGTACGTGCACGAACCCTCGCGCGTCCAGCAGTCCGCGGACCTGGCCGAGTTCATTCGAAACGCCTCCGAGCGGAACTGAGAAGGCAAACGTTCAAAGCGCCTCGGGCGAACCGGTGAACCGGCGCCCGAGGACCGGACATCAGGAGAGCATCGACCGGTGACACCGATGACCACACCGCCGCTGCCGCGTCTACCGCGGCGGCTGCGGGCCGGGGCCCCGTCCTGGACCGAGACCACCGACGTGTGCGTCATCGGCTCCGGCGTCGCCGGGCTCACCTGCGCACTCAATCTCCGCCAAG
>JAJYSW010000009.1 GCA_021793335.1 Actinomycetes bacterium | reverse complement strand
TCGGGGCCGCAGTTGGGCAGTGACAGTGCGATGCCCTTGTGCCACACGTGGTCGTGGGGACGGTAGAGGCTCACTTGGAGTCCGGCGAGGTCGCGGATCGGTTCGAAGTAGGGCCGCGGGGACTCGAATTGGTCGTTGTCGGGGCGGTAGACGTAGCGCAGGAGCTCCAGATCGTCTCTGGCGATCGAGAGCGCGGTGTCATCGTCGTTGAGTTTCAGCGTCATCGTGGTCACTCCGGTCGGTTCGGATGGCGGTCTGGGCGGTCACTTGCGGTCGGGCCAGGGGGTCCCGGTCCCGTCCATGCGCTGGTAGAACGGCGAGGTGGGATCGATGTCGCCGGCCCGGACCGGTCTGCCGGTGAACGCCGAGGCGTAAATGGCGGTGATCAATTCGAGCGTGCGGCGGGCGTCGTCGACGGTGACCGGCGGGGCGGTCTTGCCGTCGAGGGCGTCGGCGATCGCGGCGAATTGGGCGCCGTGCCCGGAGGCGCGGCCTCGCGGTTCGCCGGCCCAGGCCCGGTTGACCTCGTCGGCGTGGGCTTCGAGCGGCGTGATCGACCAGTTGTCGTCACCGTAGCCGTAGAGGTGATCGAGTTCGACGGTGGCGCAGTCGAAGTCGAGGCGGAGCTGTGAGGTCTCACGGGGACTCAGCAGGGAGTTCGTGATGGACACGCTCGCGCCGTTCTCCAAGGTGACGATGGCATGGGAGACGTCCTCGGTGTTGGTGGCGCGGCGGTGCCGGTGAGCGGTGGCGACCACTTCGGACCAGGGACCGACGATCGACAGCAGCGTGTCGATCTGGTGGATGCCGTGGCCCATGGTCGGGCCGCCGCCTTCGGTTTCCCAGCGGCCGCGCCAGTCGACGGCGAAGTACTCCTCGGGCCGGTACCAGAGGGTGTCGCATTTGGCGACGGCGAGGGAGCCGAGCACGCCGGAGGCCAGCATGTTCCGCACGCGTTCGGCGGCCGAGCCGAATCGGTGCTGGGAGATCACGGCGAAGTCGCCTTTGGAGGCGGCTGCCGCGGCGGCGATCCGGTCGTATTCGGCCAGGCTCAGCGCCGGGGGCTTCTCGCAGATCGCGCCCACGTCCGCTTGGAGGGCGGCGATGGCGCCGTCCGCGTGGAGCCCGGGAGGGGTGCACAGGTCGACGAGGTCGATCGTTTCGGCGGCCAGGAGCTCCTCGATCGAGGCATAGCCGCGTTCGACGCCGAACTTGGTGTTGAACGCGTCGAGGCGTTCGGCGTCGGGGTCGACGGCGGCCACCAGCTCGATGCGCCCGGCGAGGCTCGCCGTGATGCTCTCGGCGTGCAGGTGGGCGATGCCACCGGTGCCGACGACGGCGAGGCGGTAGGTGGAGGACACAGGGGGCTCCTCAATGCGAGACGTGTGTAAGCGTTTTCTCAGCGTTTATTGCATACTAACCGACTGTGGTGTCGGTCTCCAGACGGCGGGTGCCGGACTCGATGGGCCGCGACTCGGTGACTGCGACCGCAACGGTCCCGACGATGTCGTCGGCCGAACGACCCAGGCGCAGTTCGAGCGCCCCCGCCTCGACGATCCACTTCCCGTCGATGCCGATGAGCGCGGCCAGGTCGACCGGCATCGCAAAGCGCGCCTCGGCGGACTCGCCGGCTTCGAGCCGGAGTTTGGCGAAACCGACCAGCCGTTGGACCGGCCGGGAGGTCGAGGCCACCGGGTCGTGCAGGTACAGCTGGACGACCTCGACGCCGGGCCGGGTGCCGGTGTTGCGCACTCGCACGGCGATCTCGACGGTCCCGTCGGGGGCCACCTCGGCGTTCGAGCGCAGCTCCGGCTCGTCCCACTCGAAGCTGGTGTAGGACAGGCCGTGGCCGAAGTGGAATAGCGGCGTCGGGTCCACCGATGAGACTTCGCTGCGGCGGGAGAGCTGGGACCCCAAATAGGTCGCAGGCGGCGAGTCGACCCTGGCGGGGACGCCCACGGGCAGACGGCCCTCGGGTTCGATCGCGCCGGTGAGCACGCCGCTGACGGCCCCGGCCCCCTCTTGGCCGGGCAGGAACGCCTGCACGATCGCGGCGGCCCGCTCGGCGGCCGCGCCGAGTGAGTAGGGCCGCCCGGAGATCACCACGACGACGGTGGGCGTGCCGGTGGCGATGACGGCGTCGAGCAGTTCGGCCTGGCGGCCGGGCAGCGCGTGGTCGGCGGCGTCGCAACCTTCGCCGGTGGTGCCGCGCCCGAACATGCCGGGGCGGTCGCCGACGGCGACGATCGCCAGTTCGGCGCGGGCGGCGGCGTGCGCTGCGGCCTCGATGTCGACGTCTGCGGCGTCCAAGACGGTGCCGCCTGCGACATGCTCGATCTCGGCTTCGGGCAAGTCGGCGGCGAGCCGCTCGATGAGGGTCGGGACCTCGACGCCCAGGTCCACGTGCGGGTACCGGCTATCAGGTCCGGGAGCCTCGGAGTCCTCGCGGCCGTGGTGGTTCGGGAAGCTGTAGCAACTGAGCATGACCGCCTTGTCGTCGGCCACCGGCCCCACGAGGGCCAGGCGCTTCGGGGACTGCAACGGCAGGGTGCCGTCATTGGACAGCAGCACGATGGAGCGCCGGGCGCACTCGGCGGCCAGGTCGCGGGCCTCCGGCGGGTCGAAGTCGACTTCGGTCGGCGGTTCGGGCAGCTCGTCGAGCAGGCCCAGTTCGATCTTCTGGGAGAGGATGCGCTCGGCGGCGCGGTCGACGACGTCCTCCTCGATCGCTCCGGAGCGCACGGCTTCGAGCAGCGGCGCGCCGTAGCAGTCCGTGTTGGGCAGTTCCACGTCGACACCGGCGGTCAGGGACAGGATCGCCGCCGCCGAGCGGTCGGCGGCGACGCCGTGGAGGGAGTTGAGGAAGTTGACGCCGAAGTAGTCGGCGACGACGGTGCCCTCGAATCCCCATTCCTCGCGGAGGATGCCGGTGAGCCGGCCCGAGTCGGCGTGGGAGGGGACGCCGTCGTTGGCGGCATAGGAGGGCATGACCGAGCTCGCGCGGCCGATGCGCACGGCCATCTCGAAGGGCGTCAGGTAGGTCTCGGTGAGCTGCCGGGGACCCATGTGGACCGGGCCGAAGTTGCGGGCCGCGTGCGAGGCCGAGTACCCGACGAAGTGCTTGAGCGTGGCCAGGACGCCGCCTTCCTGAAGGCCGGCGACGTAGGCGCTGCCGACGGTGCCGATCAAGTACGGGTCCTCCCCGATGGTCTCCTCGGTGCGGCCCCATCGGGAGTCGGTCACGACGTCGAGCACGGGCGCGAGGCCCTGGTGGACGCCCACGGCGCGCATGGTCTCACCGATCTGGCGGGCCACGGCGCGGATCAGGTCGGGATCGAACGTCGCGCCCCATGCGAGCGCGGTGGGGAAGATGGTGGCGCCCTGCGCCATGAACCCTGTGAGGCATTCCTCGTGGACGAGTGCGGCGATGCCGAAGCGGTTGGCGTCCTTGATATGACGCTGGAGGGCCGCGAGGCGGGCGGTGCCTTGGGCGGGGGCGACCGGCGCCGAGCCGAAAGGCCGCGTCAACTGTCCCAGCCCGTGGGACATGGCCTCGTCCTCGTTCACGCCGCCGGTCTGCTCGCTCTGGTGGGGGGCCATGTCGCCGGCGTCGGCGTCGACGCCCCGCCACAGGCTCGCCAACTGGGCGCATTTCTCTTCAAGCGTCATCCGCTTGACCAGACCGGCCGCGCGCTCGGCCGCGGCTACAGGGGTGTCGGTGTCCATGCCACTCCACTCAACGACCCGTGCAGCACTTGCCCGGGGGCTATGTCGGGCCGATAGTTTCTGAAAGTTTTCTGATCGTTTTCGACCAGGTTTGCACACCATAACATTGATTACGCGGCAGTTCTAGAACCCGATACCCTCGGAATCCGCTTCCACGAACACCAAATGACTCGCTCCGGTGCCGAAAGTTTCGGCCACGGGCCGAGACCACCTGGTCTCCGCTATAGGATGTCGACGGCTACCGTGGGAACCATCAACACCGGGAGGACCCTTGACTGAAGCCGAACACGGGCGGGTCACGATCCGCGCCATAGCGGACGAGGCCGGCGTCAGCGTGCCCACGGTCTCCCGCGTCATCAACGGGCGCTCCGACGTGGCCCCAGAGACCCGCAAACGCGTCGAGGCGCTGCTGACCGCGCGCGGTTACCAGCGCCGCCGCTCCACCCGCTCCCCCGGCCGCAACGCCCGCCTCGTCGACCTCGTCTTCAACGAGCTCGACAGCCCCTGGGCCGTCGAGATCATCCGCGGCGTCGAGGACGCGGCGCACTCGGCCGGGGTCGGCACCGTGGTCTCAGCGGTCCACCGCCGCCGGGCCTCCACTGAGCAATGGCTCGACAACCTGCGCACCCGCGCCTCCGACGGCGTCATTCTCGTCATCTCGCAACTGTCCTCACCCGTCCTGGAGCAGCTGCGACACCTGCGCGTGCCCATGGTCGTCCTCGATCCCGCCGGCGGCCCCACCATGGACGCACCGACCATCGGCGCCACCAACTGGGCCGGCGGCCTCACCGCCACCGAGCACCTTCTCGCGCTGGGACACCGCCGCATCGGGTTCGTCCACGGCCCCAAACAGGTTCTGTGTTCCAGGGCTCGCTTCGACGGCTACCGGGCCGCACTGGAGGGCGCCGACATCGAATTCGATCCGGCTCTGGTCTACAACGGTGATTTCTACCACCAGTCGGGATTCGACGCCGCCGAGCGGCTGCTGAGACTCGACGACGCGCCCACGGCGATCTTCGCCTCCTCCGATCAGATGGCCTTCGGGGCCTACGAGGCGATCCGCCAGCAGGGGCTGCGCATCCCCGAGCAGGTCAGCATCGTCGGTTTCGACGACCTGCCCGAGTCGCGCTGGACCTCGCCGCCGCTGACGACAGTGCGCCAACCGCTTGCCGAGATGGGGGCGTTGGCGGCGCGGACCGTTCTCGACATGGCCTCGGGGAACGATGTGGAGACGCCGCGGCTGGAACTGGCCACCGAGATGGTGGTGCGCGAATCGACCGCCGGTCCCTGCCGCTGACCGGTCAGGCGTTGGGGGCCCGATCGGTGCCCGCTCCGCGACGGCGCGTCTTGACCGCCTCCCGTGCCGTCTCGGGCCCCCGGTGCTCGTGCGCACGGTCGTCGCGGACGCCGTCGAGCCCCAGCGGCACCATCCCGGCGTCGGCGATGAGCGCCAGGTCCTCTTTCGCGGCCTGCCCCTCACTGGTGAGGTAGTCGCCCAGGAAGATCGAGTTGACGATCTGCAACGCCAGCCCCTGCATGTGCCGCAAGTGGACCTCACGGCCGGCGGCGAGGCGGACCTCGGCGGCCGGATTCGACAGTCGGACCATCGCCAGGATGCGCAGACACCGGCGCGGGTCGAGCTCCCACCTGCCTTCGAGCGGCGTGCCGTCGAAGGGCAGCAGGAAGTTCACCGGGATCGAGTCGGCCCCCAGCTCCCGCAGTCCCAGCGCGACCGAGACCAGGTCGGCGTCGGACTCGCCCATGCCGGCGATGAGCCCCGAGCACGGCGACATGCCGGCCTCGCGCGCCGCCCGCACCGTGTCGATCCGGTCGGCGAAGGTGTGCGTCGAGCAGATCTCGGCGTAGACGTCCTCGGAGGTGTTCAGGTTGTGGTTGTAGGCGTCGGCGCCCAACTCGGCCAGGCGGTCCGCCTGGCCCTCCCCCAACAGTCCCAGGCAGGCGCAGACTTCGACGCCGGGACTGGCGTTCTGGACCGCGGCGATGGTCTTGCCGACCCGCTCGACGTCCATATCGGTCGGCCCACGCCCGCTCGCGACCAGGCATACGCGCGAAGCGCCCCCTGCGACCCCGGCCGCGGCCTGCTCGGCGGCGGCTTCGGGCGACAGCCAGGTGTACTTCAGCACCTCGGCCTTCGACCCGAGGCGCTGCGAACAGTAATTGCAGTCCTCGGGGCACAGTCCGCTCTTGAGGTTCACGAGGTAGTTGAGCTTGACCCGATTCCCGAAGTGGCGGAAGCGGAGACGAGCGGCGGCGGCCACGACGTCCATCAGCTCGGCGTCAGTGCTCGACAGGACCGCTTCGAGGTCGGGGGCCGCGGGGACCGCCCCGACGTCGGCGGCTGCGATAAGGCGGTCGAGGGCGTCGGTGACTCCTGGCATGGTCAGATCCTGTCATATCCGCGCCGCCGGTCACCGCCCTGTTCAGTCCCCCCTCCGGCTCGGTCACCACCAGGCCGCTTCGTCGGCCGCGACCCATCGCGCGCCTGCGGTGCCGTGCCGTGACGCCGTGTATACTCGAAACCGGTCAAAGGCGTGAACCACGCCGAGAAGGCCCTACCGTAGGACATGCGGGACGTTGCTTCCGCAGCGTGTGCGCAGTGACGCTGAACAGCGGCAGCGGGCGAGCGCGCGCGAAGGAGGGAAACAGCGATCCACCCGCGACCTCGCCGTCTTGTGTGGGGACCGAGCCGGCGAATCCCGTCCCTTCAGGTCGGGGGAAGACGGGTGACGGTCGACGGCGAGCACCGATCCGAGGCCGTTCGATTCGACGACCGGTGCTGCTGGTCCGCTGTAGTCGGCAGATGCCCCTGCCCGCGAACAATGCTGAATGACCCGAAATAATCCGGAGAGAACCAACCGTGCCGATCGCACCAGGACAGCCGGCGTTGATCGCCGTGGCAGTCGCCACCCTCTGGGCCCAGCCTTCGTCTCCCGGCCCCGACGACCGGCTGGCGCTGGGCGTCCCCTCGGCCATCAGGGAATGGGTCGCGCGCCTCACCAGCGACATCCGCGCCCACGGATTGAAGGGCCGGGCGCGCACCCAGTGCCTGCTGGGCACCGAGGTCATCGTCCTTCGGGTCGAGGACCGCTGGGCCGAGATCGAGTGCCCCTCTCAGGAGACGTCCGGCTGGGTGCCGCTCGATCAACTGGTCAATCCAGCGGAGAGCGACGCTGCGGGCGTCGAGCACCTCGTGAGCGCCACGGCCACGGCCATTCGTGACGAGCCGGGCGGAGACGTCGCCATTCCGGGCGTGACGCTCGGGACGAGGCTGCGCGTGGTCGGTCCCGGGTACCGCGGCTGGGTGCCGGTCGCGCTGCCAGGGCCGCGGCAGCCCGGCTGGGTGCCGCAGCGAGACCTCACCGCCGCACCGGTCGGCGACCGTGCGGGCGACCCGCCGGCCACCGGCATGATCGCGGGCGGTCTGGACGCGGTGAAACTCGCGCAGCAGCTGCTGGAGGTCCCCTACCTCCACGGCGGCATCAGCGCTTATGGCATCGACGCGCCCGGACTGGTGTGGATCGTGCACCGCCAGCTCGGTCTCGACACACCGCGGTTCAACGAGCGGCTCGTCGAAACCGGCGAAGCGATCGAATTCGACGAGGTCCTGCCAGGGGACCTGGTGTTCCTCGAACACGGAGGCGACCAGCGCATGCCGGCCATCGTGGCCGAGCGCGGGCGATCCGGACTCCCCGAGCTGATCTTCTCCTCCCCCGTCTACGGCAAGGTCGTGATCGAATCGCTCAAGGAGTCCGAGCTCGGTCAGATCACCGCTTGCCGGCGCCTGCCGATGCGGGCTCCTGCGTGACCTCGTCTCGCGATTCGGCGAACAGCTCACCCCAGGTCTGCCCTTGACGGCGCAACAGAATCCAGTTCACGGAGACCACCACTGCGAGCACGGCTGCGATGACGCCCAGCGACAGCCACGTCGGGACCTGCGGGATCGGCAGCGGCTCGCCCCCGTTGAGGAACGAGAGGCGGTTCTCCGCCAGGCCGTTGATGATGAGCTTGACACCGATCCAGCCCAGGATGACGGCCAGGCCGAGCCCCAGGAACCGCAGGTGGCGCAGCAGCGCCGCCAGTAGGAAGTAGAGCTGGCGCAGACCGAACAGCGCGAAGAGCGTGGCCGTCCAGATCAGGTACGGCTCCTGCGTGAGCCCGAAGATCGCCGGGATCGAGTCGAGCGCGAACAGGATGTCGGTGGAGCCGATGGCGAGCATCGCCAGCAGCAGCGGGGTCACGTGGCGTCTGCCGTCGATGCGGGTGAGCAGGTGGCCCCCGTCGTATTCGGGGGACACGCGCAGCCGCGACTGCGTCCATTGCATGAACCGGTTATTGGGCACCTCCTCGTCCATGCCGCCGCCTCGCAGCAGGCCCCAGGCGGTCCAGATCAGGATCGCTCCGAAAATGAAGAAGACCCAGCTGAAGCGCTCGACCAGTACCGAGCCGAGACCGATGAAGACACTGCGGAGCACGATCGACAGGACGATGCCGATCAACAACACTCGGGACTGGAGTCTGTCGGGGACACGGAACGCCTGGATGAGCAGGAGGAATACGAAGAGGTTATCGACCGAGAGGGCCTTCTCGGTGAGGAAGCCGCCCAGGAACTGGCCCCCGAACTCGGAGCCCTGCGTGACGAACATGACGCCCGCGAAGACGAAGGCGGCGGCGATATAGACGCTCGACCAGACGGCCGCCTCGCGCATGCTGGGTCGGTGGGGGTTTCGGATCGCGAGCGTGAGGTCCAGAAGCACTACAGCCACCAAGGCTGCGACGGTGAGGACCCAGACCCATGCTGGGAGTTCCAATGTGTTGCCATCCTTAAGGCTGGAAGGTCACATGGTCTCTCCCGATCCACAAGGATCAGCGCCACCGGAGACTGTCGGCAGTCTCGTGCATTGACGACAACGCTAACAACGTCGCAGAACGTTGCGGGATACTCCCCATATACCGATTTTGATTCGCCGGGCCCCATTATGCACGGGCAAACCCGACGTGTCATCGGTCGGATATGTGACTTGTCTCTCGACTCCTTGTCTGGTTTACTGAGAGGTTGCGCACCTGTGCGAGGCTCCGAGCGTGGTTCTCGAAATCGCTGAGATCAGCATCGCCCCCGGCCAAGAAGCCGCTTTCATTCAAGCCTACCGCGAGGCCAGAGCGCACGTCGAAGTCTCCCCGGGACTGCGGTCGATCCGCATGACCCGAGGCGTCGAATCGCCGAGCCGGTTCGTGCTCCTCATCGAATGGGACTCGGTCGAGGCCCACGAACAGGGCTTTCGCGAGACCGAGCGGTTCAACGCCTGGCGCGAGGCCATCGGCCCCTACTTCGCCGAGCCCCCGCTCGTGGAGCATTTCGAGGACATCGACGGCTGAAGGCCCCCAGGAGCGGACGCGACTCAAGCGCCCGCTTCGTCGAGCTGGCGCAGCTCTCTCTTCAGGTCCGCGATCTCGTCCCGGTAAGCGGCGGCCAGCTCGAAGCGAAGCTCCCTGGCCGCGGCGAGCATCTGCTCGTTCCGCTCATCGAGCTGCTGGACGATCTCGGAGCGGACTTTCGCCGGGCCCTGCTCCCGCTTCGCGCGCTCGGGCCGGGACTCCTTGACGAAGTCCTCGGTCTGGGCCGCGGTGTCGTAGAGGTCCTCCATGATGTCGGCGATGCGTTTGCGCAGCGGCTGCGGGTCGATCCCGTGCTCGCGGTTGTACGCCACCTGCTTCTCGCGGCGCCGGTCGGTCTCGTCGAGAGCCGCCTTCATCGAATCGGTGAGGTTGTCGGCGTACATGAGCACCGTGCCCGAGACGTTCCGCGCCGCGCGCCCGATCGTCTGGATCAACGAGGTGGACGAGCGCAGGAAACCCTCCTTGTCGGCATCGAGGATCGCCACGAGTGATACCTCCGGCAGGTCGAGGCCCTCACGCAGCAGGTTGATGCCGACCAGGACGTCGAACTCGCCGCGCCGCAGCTCCCCCAGCAGCTCCACGCGCCGCAGGGTCTCGACCTCCGAATGCAGGTACTGGACGCGGATGCCGTTGTCGAGGAAGTAGTCGGTGAGGTCCTCGGCCATCTTCTTGGTCAAGGTGGTCACCAGGACCCGCTCGTCCCTGGCCGCGCGCTCGCGGATCTCGTGCATCAGGTCGTCGATCTGGCCCTGCGTCCGCCGCACCTCGACTTGCGGGTCGACCAGGCCGGTGGGGCGAATGACCTGCTCGACGAACTCGCCGCCGGACTGCTTCAGCTCCCAGGGGCCGGGCGTCGCCGAGAGGTACACCGTCTGACCGACGCGCTCGCGGAACTCGTCGAAGCGCAGCGGCCGGTTGTCCTGGGCGCTGGGCAGCCGGAAGCCGTGATCGACCAGGTTGCGCTTGCGCGAGGCGTCGCCCTCGGACATGGCCCCGATCTGGGGGACGGTCTGGTGGGATTCGTCGATGATCGTCACGAAATCCGAGGGGAAGTAGTCCAGGAGCGTATGGGGCGGCGTGCCGGCCTCACGACCATCGATGTGACGCGAGTAGTTCTCGATGCCGCTGCACGTCCCGGTCTGCTTCATGTTCTCCAGGTCGAAGACGGTGCGCATGCGCAGGCGCTGCGCCTCCAGGAGCTTGCCCTGGGATTCGAGCTCGTTCAAACGCGATTCGAGTTCGGCCTCGATGTCCCCGATGGCCCGGACCATCCGCTCGTCCCCGGTGGCGTAATGCGAGCCGGGGAAGATCAGAACCCGGTCGACCTCGCGAATGGCCTCGCCGGTGATCGGGTGCAGGTAGTAGAGCCGGTCGATCTCGTCGCCGAACATCTCGATGCGGATCGCCAGCACCTCGTAGGCCGGGATGATCTCGATCGTGTCGCCCCGGACGCGGAACGTGCCGCGGGTGAAAGCGATATCGTTGCGCGAGTATTGGACATCGACCAGACGCCGCAGCAGCTTGTCCCGGTCCCACTCCTGACCGACGGCGACCTCGGTGGCCTGCTGGAGGTATTCGGCGGGCGTGGCCAGGCCGTAGATCGCCGAGACCGTGGCCACCACGACGACATCACGCCTGGTCAGCAGCGAGTACGTGGCGCGGTGACGCAACCGCTCGACCTCTTCGTTGATCGAGGCGTCCTTCTCGATATAGGTATCGCTCTGCGCGACGTACGCCTCGGGCTGGTAATAGTCATAATAGGAGACGTAGTACTCGACTGCGTTGTGCGGCAAAAGCTCGCGGAATTCCTTGGCGAGCTGGGCAGCAAGGGTCTTGTTGTGGGCCATGACCAACGCGGGACGCTGGAGCCGCTCGATCAGCCATGCGGAGGTGGCCGATTTGCCGGTGCCGGTGGCTCCCAGCAACACCACGTCGCGCTGGCCGGCGTCGACGCGCTCGGCCAGTTCGGCGATCGCCGCCGGCTGGTCGCCGGCCGGCTCGTACTCGCTGACGACGGTGAAGCGCCCCTCGGCGCGGGGAATATCGAATGCCACGGACCAACGGTAGCCTGAGGCGCCGACATCGGCGCTGCGCGCCGGTGACTTTTCAGGCCGTGACTCGTTGGACCCTCCGTGAGCACCACTAGACGACATCACCGCTCCACGGACGCCGCAGACGGCGCGACGACCTGGAAATCCGCCATGCTCTGGGCCATGGCCGTCATCGTCGCGATCGGCGCCGCCGGCTGGCTCGCCGTCTCGTGCGGCACCGACCGCGTCGGAGCCGAACGTCCCGTCACCGAAGCAGAGGCCGCAGCACTGGCGGCGCTGCGCCACCGCAACCACGACGGCGATCCGGTGGCGGTGCGGATGCGCTTCCCCACCGAGGACGCCGAGGTCGTCGTGGACGGCTTCCTCGACTGGAACGACCCACTGCTGTACGGACGCATGCCCGGTCCCGACGGCGAAGACCACCTGGTCCAGGCGGTGCCGGGCCTGGTCGCCTCCCACGCCGACGACGAGGCATTCGACGAAGTGCTGGTGCCGCAGTCGGCGTGGACGCCGCGTCAGATGATGGCCGGTGACGCGACCGAGGCCGAAGCGAAGTTCGACATCCTGATCTCCTCGGTGTTCACGCTGACCGCCGAGACCGGCGACGACCCCGCCTACCTGGCCGAGCACGCGGCATGGCGGGAGGAAGGCGTCATCGACGGCGAGGCGGTCGATACCTTCCGCGCCCCGATCATGGTGGAGACGAGCGAGACGACGGCCGCGAACCCCGAGGCCCTGTACTCCTTGGACGAGCAGGGCGACATCCGCCGCTTCCAGGTCAACGTGGGCGGTTCGGAGCTGGCATCGGTCGAGTTCCTGCGGGAAGTCGACTTCAACGCCTCGGGCCTGGAGCCGATCGACATGCTCGGCGGCCCGAGCATCGCGCCATCGAAGGTCGATGACGAGCTGGCGAAGACGATCGCGCAGGTCAGAACGGCGAACTGGGAGCAGTCGGCGACGGTCGAGATGACGGTGCCGATCGCCGACGGCGAAGTGGCGTTCGGACACGGCACCATCGACTGGCGCACGATGACGGCGTACCTGAACATCGAGGACGCCGACGGCCACCGGCTGCTGCTGGCCAGGCCGGGCGGCCTGGCCAGCCTCGCGACCGACTCCTCGGAACTGCCCGCCTCGCCGCCTTCGGAAGGCTGGGAGACGCACGCGCTCGCCGGCGCATCGGTCGCAGAGCATTTCGGGCCGGTCGAGACGCTGACGTACCGGCTGCTGGAGATGAGCGCCGAAGCGGCCGCGGACACGGACGAGGTGGCGGAGCGGGCCTCACAGCTGCGCATCGACCAGGCCGACGGGAAGACGACGCACGTCGTGGAGTTCCCGGTGGTCGGAGACGCGGCGGCCGAGCCGGGCGAATCGGCCTTCCGGTACCACATCACCGGGGAACGGCTGTCCGAGGTCGAGCTGATGACGTCGTTCGGGATGGCGGGCGCAGAGCTGACCTACGAGGACCATCCGATGGTGGCCGTCCCGTGGACGGTCAGCAGCGTGATCGGCTGAGGCCGCGGTCCGGCACCGGTTTCACCGGGCCGCCGCGCACGCGATGCGCGGCGGCCCGGCTTCATGGCAGGGGACTCAGCACACCGGAGGGCGCCAGCCGCTCGCTTCGGCCCACTCGTTGGCGCGGGGCCATGCCTCGTTCGAGAGCCAGGGCTCCTCGGTGTCGGTGCGGGCCATGAGCGAATCCGCCTCGCCGGCGGCTTCGCCCTTGGCCCGGGCGTAGTCGGCTCTGCCTCGGGCGTCAGCGCGGAGCCAATCGCGGAACAGCAGCGCGAACCGCTGGCCGGGGCTGTCGATCGACCGGAAATCGATGCGGGCGAGGTTGCCCGGGTCGGCGTAGCAGTACCGGCGCTTCTCCCACTCGGAGGCGTCGGACCGCTCCGGCTTGGGTTCGTCGAACGCGATGCGACCGAAGAACCCCGCCTCGCCGAGCGCACTTTCGAGCATGTCGACGGCGTTGAGGGTCACGACGGTGACCTGGATGTCGATGACGTCATCGGACGGCAGGCCGGCGACGGCCGTGGAGCCGACGTGGTCGATACGGACGGCGCTGGGCCCCATGACGCGGCGCAGACGCGCGGCGAGATGCTCGAAGCGCGTGGGCCAGGCGGTGTCGGACTCGATGAACTGGAGCTGCTCCGGACGTTCCTCCTTCGCGCCGAATCGGAGATTGTCCGCGAAGGGGACGATGCGCTCGTTCCACAGCGTCGCGACGCGCCGTTCGATCTCGGGCAGGCCCTCGTCGTTGTGGAGGACGACGTCGCAGGCTTCGCGGCGTTCGTCATCGCCGGCTTGGGCGTCGATGCGTCGGGCGGCGTCGGCGCGGTCCATGCCGCGTGCGACGAGCCGTTCGAGCCGGAGCGCTCTCGGCGCTTCCACGTCGACGGCGAGGTGGAAATTGGGCGCCCCGCCGGTCTCGACCAGCAGGGGGATGTCCTGGACGACGATGGCGTCGTCTTCTTGAGCCGCGGTGAGCTCTCGGGCTCGTTGGCGGACTCGCGGGTGGATGATCGCTTCGAGTTCGGCGCGGGCGTGCGCGTCGTTGAAGACGATGTCGGCGAGGCGAGCACGGTCGAGGACTCCGTCGGCGTCGAGGACGCCGGGACCGAAACGGGAGACGACCGCAGCGAGTCCTTCGGTGTCCGGGGCGACGACGTCTCTGGCGAGCACGTCGGCATCGATGACGTGCGCGCCCAGTTGGGCGAGTTTTCTCGCGACCGTGCTTTTACCGGCTCCGATGCCGCCGGTCAATGCGATTTTAAGCACATGTAGAACACTACCCGCCCCTGGTGAACGACCAGGGGCGGGTAGTGGTCCGTCAGTTCAAGCGGTGGCTAGCTTCCGGCGAGCTTCTCGCGCAGCGCGGCGAGGGCCTCGTCGGTGGCCAGGGTGCCCGAAGGCTCGGCCGGGGCCGACTTCTTCTCAGAGGACTGCTTCTTCGCGCCCTTCTCGCCCTTGGGGGCCTCGCCCTCGGCGGGCTTGGCGGGCGCCTCGGTGATGACGCGCTCGGCGATCTGCTTGCCGTGCTCCTCCCACCGGGTGCGGGCCTCGGCGTACTGGCGTTCCCACTCTTCGCGGGCCTCGTCGTAGCCTTCCATCCACTCGCCGGTCTCCGAGTCGAAGCCCTCCGGGTAGATGTAGTTGCCCTGGTCGTCGTACTGCGCGGCCATACCGTACAGCGTCGGGTCGAACTGCTCCTCGTTCTCGACGAAGGCTTCGTTCGCCTGCTTGAGCGAGAGCGAGATCCGACGGCGGTCCAGGTCGATGTCGATGACCTTGACCATGGCGTCGGAGCCGACCTTGACGACCTGCTCGGGCACCTCCACGTGGCGCTCGGCCAGTTCGGAGATGTGGACCAGGCCTTCGATGCCGTCCTCGACGCGGACGAACGCGCCGAAGGGAACGAGCTTGGTGACCTTGCCCGGCACGATCTGACCGATCGCGTGAGTGCGGGCGAACTGGCGCCACGGGTCTTCCTGGGTGGCCTTCAGCGACAAGGAGACGCGCTCGCGCTCCAGGTCGACTTCGAGCACCTCGACCTCGACCGGCTGGCCGACCTCGACGACCTCGCTCGGGTGGTCGATGTGCTTCCAGGACAGCTCGGAGACGTGCACGAGGCCGTCAACGCCGCCGAGGTCGACGAAGGCGCCGAAGTTGACGATCGAGGAGACCGTGCCCTTGCGGACCTGGCCCTTGGCGAGCTGGTGCAGGAACTCGGTGCGGACCTCGGACTGGGTCTGCTCCAGCCAGGCGCGGCGGGACAGGACCACGTTGTTGCGGTTCTTGTCGAGCTCGATGATCTTGGCTTCGAGCTCCCGGCCGACGTACGGCTGGAGGTCGCGCACGCGGCGCATCTCCACCAGCGAGGCCGGCAGGAAGCCGCGCAGCCCGATGTCGAGGATGAGACCGCCCTTGACCACTTCGATGACCGAGCCGCGGACGACGCCGTCCTCGTCCTTGATCTTCTCGATCGTGCCCCAGGCGCGCTCGTACTGGGCGCGCTTCTTGGACAGGATCAGGCGGCCTTCCTTGTCCTCCTTCTGGAGGACGAGGGCCTCAACGTGATCGCCCACAGCGACGACGTCTTCAGGGTCCACGTCGTGTTTGATCGACAGCTCGCGCGAGGGGATGACGCCCTCGGTCTTATAGCCGATGTCGAGCAGGACTTCGTCCCGGTCGACCTTGACGACGGTACCTTCGACGATATCGCCGTCATTGAAGTATTTGATGGTCGCGTCGATCGCGGCAAGGAGATCCTCGTCAGAGGCGAATTCGTCGACCGTGGTGCTGTTCTCAGCGTTGCTCGAGGTGGCCTCGATGCTGCTCGTCATGTGGGCTGGTGCTCCGGATACGTTCAGATTCGTCAGCTCGCGCTCGCGCCGTACGACTCAATGGCCTCGCCGACGTAGTCGCGGGTACCGATGGACGGCCTCGCAGGTGTCGCCGAGAGGCGCAAGACGCGGATGCTCGCAGTTACAAGTGCGCCCGGCAGTCCCGCCGTTTCCGGCTCGTGCCCTACTCCCTTCCGAGGGCACGGACATACCTAGGCCATTCAAGATTACCGTGCGCGATAACTCCACGCCAGTGCGGTCCAGGTTCTGGTGCTCGCGAACACCGGAACCTCGCCGGGGTCGGTTCAAGGACTCGGGACGAGGCCGTATCCGAGCCCGTTCATTCGCCCGCGAGGCGGAGGGCTTCCAAGACCCCGGTCGGATCGAGAAGATCCGACGACGCGGCGAGCGGAGCGAACGGGCCGGGCAGCGCACCCGCCCCGAGCCCTTGAACAGGCCCTAATGCGCGGCGGCCTCCCACGAGTCGCCGAAACCGGCCGAGACGGTGAGCGGGACGGCGAGCTCGGCGGCGCCGGACATCTCCTCGCGCACGAGCTGCTCCAGCCGCTGCGCCTCACCGGGGGCGACCTCGCAGACCAATTCGTCGTGGACTTGGAGCAGCACGCGGGAGTCCATCTGTTCGGCGCGCAGCCTCCGGTCGACCCCGAGCATCGCGGTCTTCATGATGTCGGCGGCACTGCCCTGGATCGGGGCGTTCAGCGCGGCCCGCTCGGCCATCTCGCGGCGCTGGCGGTTGTCGGAGGCCAGATCGGGGAAATAGCGGCGGCGGCCCATGATCGTCTCGGTGTAACCGGTCCTGCGGGCCTCTTCGACGACGGTGTGCAGGTAGGTGCGGACCTTGCCGAAGCGGTCGAAGTAGTCGTTCGACAACTGCTGGGCCTCCTCGGTGGAGACCCCGAGCTGCTGGCTGAGCCCGTACGTGGACAGGCCGTAGGCCAGTCCGTACGACATGGCCTTGATCTTGCGGCGGTGCTCGGCGGTGACCTCGGAGGGCGCGACGCCGAAGACCTTCGCGGCGACGACGCGGTGGACGTCCTCACCGGATTTGAACGCGTCGATGAGCACCTCGTCACCGGTGAGACCGGCCATGATGCGCATCTCGATCTGGCTGTAGTCGATGGTCATCAGGGATTCGAAACCGTCCGAGACGACGAAGCCGGCCCGGATGTCGCGTCCGGCCTCACTGCGCACGGGGATGTTCTGAAGGTTCGGGTCGGACGAGGACAGACGCCCGGTGGCGGCCACGGTCTGGTGGAACGTGGTGTGGATGCGCCCGTCGGTCTGGATGGTGGCGCGCAGGGAGGCGACGATCTGCTTGAGCTTCTCGACGTCACGGAATCGCAGGAGTTGTTCCAGCAGCGGATGCTGCGTCTTGGCGTACAGCTGCCCGAGCGCCTCGGCGTTGGTGGTGTAACCGGTCTTGGTGCGCTTGGTCTTGGGCATCTTCAGCTCGTCGAACAGGATCTCCTGGAGCTGTTTGGGCGAGCTGACGTTGAACTGGCGGCCGACGATCTCGTGGGCCGTGTCGGCGGCCTCCTTCGATTTGGCCGCGAAGCTCGCCTCGATGTCGGCGAAATGGCCCTCGTCGGCGGCGATGCCGACGATCTCCATGCGTGCCAGGACACCGGTGAGCGGATACTCCAGCTCCTCGGCGAGGCGAGCCTGGCTGCGTTCGACGAGCCGTTCGGCGGTGACCGAGGCGAGGCCGGCGACGGCGCTCGCAGCGGCACAGTCCGCTTCGAAGCGGGCGGTGTCGTCGGCCATGGCGGCGTCCAGCCCGACGAGGGTGCCCTCGCTGCGCTCCTGCGCGGCGGTCTCCAGCTCACGTCCGAGGTATTGCATGGCGAGATCGCCGAGGGCGTAGGTGCGCTGCTCGGGCTTCAGAAGGTAGGCGGCGATGACGGTGTCGGCGCGCAGCCCCGCCGGTTCGGGCCACCCTGCGGCATCCGCGCCCCAGGTGAAGCCCTTGGCGTCGTGGACGATCTTGCCGCGCCGCTCATCGGCCAGCCAGTCGACCCAGGCGCGCTCGTCCTCGGCGTCGAGCTGGGACGGCTCGAACCAGAGCGCCTCGCCGTCTTCGGCCAGCGCGATCGAGTCGAAGGAGCCGGTGCCGTAGGCGAACTCGCCGGTGTAGGCGATCGCGATGTCGCCCTCGCGGGAACGCAGCCAGGCCGCCATGCCGCCGGGTTCGAGTCTCACCGCGTGGAGGTGGTCGACCTCGATCTCCTGCGGGGGCACGCCGCCGAGCGCCCGGTCGCCGAGACCCGTGTTGATGCGCTCGCCGAGGACGCGGAACTGGAGGGCGTCGAACAGGCGGTTGGTCTCTTCGACCGACCAGCCCTCCCAGACGAGGCCGTCGATGTCCTCGGGCAGGTCGAGATCGCAGACGAGGCCGTTGAGCCGGTGGTTGCGCAGGACCGCGTCGAGGTGATCGCGCAGGTTCTGACCGGCCTTGCCGCCGATCTCGTCGATCTTGGCGACCAGGCCGTCGAGGGAACCGTATTTGGCGATCCACTTCGCGGCGGTCTTGGGGCCGACGCCGGGCACGCCGGGGAGGTTGTCGGACTTCTCCCCCACCAGGGCGGCCAGGTCGCGGTAGCGGTCGGGGGCGACGCCGTACTTCTCCTCGATGAGCGCGGGCGTGTAGCGGGCGAGCTCGGTGACGCCCTTGATCGGGTAGAGCAGGGTGACCGCTTCGCTGACCAGTTGGATGGTGTCGCGGTCGCCCGAGGAGATCAGGGTGTGCACACCGGCGGCCTCGCCCTGGGCGGCGAGGGTGGCGATGATGTCGTCCGCCTCGTAGCGCTCCTTGGTGAGCCATGTGATGCCGAGCGCGTCGAGCAGTTCCTGGATGATCGGGACCTGGCTCTTGAACTCCGCGGGGGTCTCGGCCCGCCCGTCCTTGTACTCGGCGTATTCCTCGGTTCGGAAGGACCGCCGGGAGAGGTCGAAGGCCACGGCGACGTGCGTCGGCTTCTCGTCCCGGAGCAGGTTGATGAGCATGGATGCGAAGCCGTAGACGGCGTTGGTCACCTGGCCGTCCTCGGTCGAGAACTTCTCGGCGGGGAGCGCGAAGAAGGCGCGGTAGGCCATTGAATGGCCGTCGATCAGCAGGAGGCGGGATTGCGAAGCGGTCACGCCTCAGAGCCTATCGAGTGGCCCCGACGAGTCCCGGGCAAGCCCGAGGCGGCATGTTCGCTATTCGGTGTCTTGGGATTCCTTCTCTTTGGCCTCGTCGATGACGCGGTTGGCGACCTCCCGCATCGACAGGCGGTGGTCCATGGCGGCGCGCTGGATCCAGCGGAACGCGTCGGGCTCGGCCATGCCGTACTGGGTCATGAGCAGGCCTTTGGCGCGGTCGACGAGCTTGCGGACTTCGAGGCGCTCGGTGAGGTTCTCGACCTCTTTCTCAAGCGCGGTCATCTCGGCGAAGCGGGTGAGCGAGAGTTCGATCGCGGGCACCAGGTCGGACTTCTGGAAGGGTTTGACGAGGTAGGCCATGGCTCCGGCCGACTGCGCCCGGTTGATGAGGTCGCGCTGGCTGAATGCGGTGAGGATCACGACGGGGGCGATGCGGGAGGAGACGATCTGCTCGGCGGCCTGGAGGCCGTCCATGATCGGCATCTGGATATCGCAGATCACGAGGTCGGGTCGGTGCTCCTGGGCGAGCTTGACGGCTGCCTCGCCGTCCGCGGCCTCGGCCACCACCTCATAACCCTCCTCGGTGAGCATCTCGGCCAGGTCGAGGCGGATGAGCCCCTCGTCTTCGGCGATGAGCACGCGTTTGCGCGGCTCCTCCGCGGCCTTGCTCGTCATGCGTGTCCGTACCTTTCATGCGCGGCTTGTCGGTGGGGCGTGCGGCAGTGAAGGCACACCAGGAAGTCAGCTTATCCGGCGTAGGCGACGCGTGCACCTCCCTATGTCGAGCGTTTCGGACAGTAGGACCCATCTGTCACCGGCCACATCGCAGAGGTATCATGTTCTCCGATCCGTTCCTCATCGTTCGGAGCGGGGCCCGGTATTCCAATTGGCAGAGAAGACGGATTCAAAACCCGTACAGTGTGGGTTCGAGTCCCACCCGGGCTACGCATTTCCCCAGGTCAGAGAGCCGAGTTGCTCTCTACCTGGGGTTTTTTCATCCGCTCCGTTGATGGCCGTTGTGGGCGGTTGCGCGCCGTCCGTTTCCCCCACTATTCCCCCAAGGTCGACCTCCGCCATGATCTCCTCGACGGCCGCTGCCGTATCATCCTCAACCTCCGGCAGCAGCCCTCCAGAGATGTCCAAGGTCACTTTGATCGAGGAGTTCCCGAGCCGCCGCTGCACCGACGTCAACGGTCGCCCCTAGAGACCAGGCGCGCCACGTGCGTGTGCCGTAGATCGTGGATACGCACCTCCCTCAAACTTCGTGTCGGCCATCGCAGTCCGCCACATCGAGCGAAATACGTCATAGTGCCCCGCCCCGCCCTGGGCGGGGCCGCGGAACACGTACGCGTCCTCCTCCGCACGAGCTCGTACGGCGAGGAGTCTGCACAGTGGGGAGAGACCCCCACTCGGACTACCAGATACACCTATCGCGGCTTGGAGAAACAACACCATACTGGGGTGAAGGACAACCGGAACATCAGTTGCTCCAAGCCCCCGTAGCACTGCCTGTAGCAAGATCGCCAAAAGCGGCGCTCCCCAACCGGTCGGCGGCGTCCTTCAGGATCTGGTCAGGGATATGCCGGTACCGCTTCGCCATGCCTGCGGTCGACCACCCCAGGACCGCCATCACCACCAGCGGACCGACGCATTCGAGGATGTCCACTCCTCCCAGTCGGAGAACGGGTGGAGCAACTTTCCGAACGGAGTGGTGAAGATCAAATCATGGTCAACCCATGCCGACCCGACCACCGCACGTGCACAGTCCTGGTTGCGGCGGTGCTCACGGAGCTCGTCAAACATAAGTTCCAGCAGCTGCAGCCGCCGGAGCCCGGCCTTCGACTTAGGGTTGAGGTCCCGCTTCGATTTCCTCTGACCCGCCTTCACTCCTTCTTGGCCGGGACCTTCTCCGCCTGTTCGGTCTCCTCGAACATGGGCCCGCCATGCCGGTCAGGACAGTGCCGACATCTGACCATTTGAGCCCGAACACCGCTCCTCGGCGAAGTCCGACTCACCGGTGGCTTGGGCCAGCTCATGTGCGTATCTCTTCGACCGTATGACGATGTTCCTGGTTCGTCGCCCACGCGCGGGGTTCACGCAGCGCCACATTCGAGATGGTGAACAGACGTCTGGTCATCACGGCCGCCATCGCGCCTGGTACCAGTGCACTGAGCACGGGCACCGTGATCTCGGCGCGCGTGCGGAGCGGATCGGATACCAGCAGGTAACTTTGAAACAACCAAATCGCCCCTGCTGCGGCCAACACCCACAGGGACACGGCGACGACGCACGTGACCGCCCGGTCAACTCGGAGGCGACGGTTACTGTAAAGCCGCACGCGAAGCCGGTCCTCGCAGTGACCGCAGTCGAGATACACGAACTGGGTTTTGAACACATCGTCAGGCTTGGTGAGAGTCAGCGGCCCCGAAATGTACTCGCACACTTCCGCCATACGGCTGGTCTTGAGATGGCGCAGCACAACGTAACGGCCCGAACTGATGTGCTGCATCAGCACGCGCACCCGGCGACCACAGGGACGATCGTATCGGCGAACCGGTCTATGACAGCGGACCGCCTCTCCGTGTCCGATCCTTCGACCAGTTCACGGCTCCCCGGCTCGGGAAGCAGTAGGAAGTAGAAGTACCAGTCACCGGATACGGTCCAGGCCTCGGCGACCGATCGGAAATCACTGAGGCATGCCCGGGTGTCCTGGCCGGTATCGATCTCACTGAGATAATCGGGGTCTTCACTCGGTTGCAGCTGGCCGACCGTACGGAGCGCTTCGCAGATGCCTTCCCCTGCGGTGAGGGCCGCTTCGTAGGCGGTCAGTGTCGCTGGCCGCCTCCCTGAGATCTGGAGCCGCAGACCGATTTCAGAGCTCGAGGGGGCGTCGGTGCGCATCTCGAGGAGCAGTTCGCACTTGAAATTGGCCTCGAACGACTCGACCGAGCGTGTTTCGGTCACCGTGACTGCTTCGGCATCGGCCAAGATACCTGGACAGGACTTGTGTCACCTCGGCCTCGAAATCGCTCACCGTGCGGGCGTCAAGGCTCCGGAGTTCGGCCGCCGCGGCGACGACAATACGCTGATCGTCGGAAGTGATCGGCCGGCGCGTGAGCTGCCGCTGCATCGTCGATCTCATCCGATGCCATCCTCAAAAACCAACCAAGGGCACCTCGTCGTGCCGGTAGGAGTCTGCTGGGGGGATTCAGGGGACTTCATATCTGCTTCCGACTTGACTACCAGGGGTAATGGGTTGACGTCAAGCAGCCTACCAAGGAATGAGCCTGCGTGGGAGCGCTCAAACAAACTGACCTGCACACTGGCATCCACTATGGCAATAGTGCGACCAGTCGGCCACTCCGGACTCCCCCGAAGGCCGAAACGCTTGCTCGGCGCAGCGGCTCCCATAAGGACATGGCCCACTGCGCTTTCTCGTGTCCGAATGTTTTCGAAGACATGAGCCGCCCCATGGGTGCCCATCCGATGCCACACGCGGCCGTCCCCGACCGGCGGGGCCGGTCGGGGACGGCCGAAGGAGCGGGCTCGGTCAGGCAGCGGCCCACAGGGCAGGCGCGCCGGGCGGTTCCCAGCCGGGGAGCGCGGTGTGCGGCTGCAGGCAGCGGTAGACCACGCCCTCATAAACCACATGGGCATCCGCCGAGTAGTGCGTGTACGGCCCCCAGGCAGCCGGGTGCGTCACGGGCGGGTCGCTCGGGTCCTCAGCAGGCGGCCCGCTCGATTTGCCTCCCTCTAGAATCCGGTCGCGAATCCACACCCCGGCCTCCTTGAGCCGAGTGGTCCCGGTGTACGGCCCACCGGAGCAGGTTCCCGTCTCGAAGACCGCACCCGAGCGGTGATCATCGGAGAAGTTCCAGTTGACCCAGCTGATGCCCTTGTCCTCCATCAAGTCGAGGTACTGCTGGGCCATCGCGAAGTCGTTGGCGCCCTCACCGGCATAGTCCTGGGTGCCGAACTCGGTGACGAACACGGGGAGCTGGTCGGCCGCTCGCGAGAGCGCGTTGAGGTACGGCTCTCGGTGGCTGGCCGCGTAGAAGTGGAAGGTGTACATGATGTTCGACGCCTCGACCGGGTCGTCGATCACCTGCTGCTCGTCCATGCCGTCGGAGAGGCCGAATGAAGACCATGCGGCGGTGCCCAGCAGGATGACGCCGTCGGCGTCGTGCTGCCTGATCACGGGGATGATCTGCTCGTGATAGGACTTGATCCGGCCCCACGTGACGCCGTTGGGTTCGTTGGCCACTTCATAAAGGAGGTTGTCCCGGTGGCCGTGCTCCCGGGCGATCTCGGCGAAGAAGGTCTTGGCGCGGCCCAGGTTGTGGTGAGGGTCACCGGGGGTGAGCATGTGCCAGTCGACGATGACGTACAGCCCTCGGGCGGAGGCGTCCTCGATGAGGCCGTGCATCATGGCGGTGTAGCCCGCGGGGTCCGTCTCGTAGCCGCCTTCTTGGAGGTACATGGACAGGCGCACGACATCGGCGCCCCAGTCGTGGGCGAGTGCGTCGAGGGAATCGCCGTTCACGCACTGGGAGTACCACTGGAGGCCGTGGGTGCTCATGCCGCGCAGTTGCACGGGCTCCCCGGCGCTGTCGCAGAGCATGGTCCCGCAGACATGCAGCTGTCCGTGCCGTGCGGCGACGGCCGGGGCTGCGGGGTCGCCGCTGGCGGCGCCGGCCCCGAGTGGATAGAGGACGGCGGTCACCGCCAGGGCGGCGAACAGTCCCAGCAGCCGTTTCCATCGAGGGGACGCGGTCATCTTGCCCTCCCAAGTTAGTTAGGTAGGTTTACTATCTATTGTGACGATACGGAGACCACCCCTCGAAGTCAATAGATTCACCTACATCAATGTAAGGCGGTCGCCGTTCAAAACCGCCTACGGCGGAGACGGACGCGCGCTACGGGAACCGAACCGGGTGACGAGCGTTCGACTACGATGGCCGATCGTGAGCGCCGCCGCCGCGACGAGACTGCGCCGACCGGGCGGCCGTGCAGGCGCGACGGAAGAAGGACGTCCATGCGACCCATCGGTTCACCGGCCTCGCCGGTTCCCTCCGGCTCCTCGCACCTGCTGCGCACCATCAATGAGCGCGCCGCGCTCCACCACCTGATGCATCACGAGACCCTGACCCGGATGGAACTGTGCCGACTCACCGGCCTGGCCAAGCCCACCGCCTCCCAGGTCATGTCCCGGCTCCTTGAGGCCGGGCTGGCGGTCACCGTAGGGCGCAGCACCGTCAGGCAGGCGGGCCCCAAGGCCGAGGTCTACGCCGTCAACGCCGCCTACGCCTACGCCGCCGCCGCGACCCTGCGCGAGCCCGACGGCGTCACCGTGTCCATCGCGGACCTCAAGGGCCGCGAACAGTCCTCTTCGAACATGCGCGTCGACTTCGCCGCCGTCCCTCCCGACCGGGCGGTGCTGCGCCTGCTGACCAGGACCGCCGAAGACACCGGGATCAGGCTGGACCGGATCGCGGTGCTCCACATCGCCGTCCCCGGAGCCTACGACGCCGAGACCGACACCATCGGCCACGCCGACATCCCCGGCCTGACCGACCTGCGCATGCGTTCTTCCCTCGAAGCCGAGCTGAGCGCCGCGGTCGAGATCCACAACGACGTCAACGCCGCCACCATGGCCGAACGGCGCGGCACCGAGAACACCGAGGCCCTGACCGTGCTGTGGTTGGGACGCGAGGGCATCGGCGTCGGCGTCGGCCTCCGCCAGGGCATGTTGACCGGCCGGCACGGCGCGGCCGGGGAACTTGGGTACATTCCCGCGTTCCCCGATCGCACCGGGCCGGGCGACCCGACGTTCCAGGACTGGCTCGGGCCGCCCGCCGTCGCCGAACTCGGCCGAGCCCACGGGATCGGCGGCGCGGACGCTCCGGCCGTCATCGCCGCCGCCGTCGAACGAGGCGCGTTCGGCATGCTGGACGACTACGCCTCCAGAATCGCCACGACGCTCCGGCTCCTCGGGTGCCTGCTCGATCCGCCGCGGATCGTGCTGGCCGGGGAGATCGCACGTGCGGGCGGCGAGGCCCTGCTCTCCCGGGTGAGCGACCGGGCGGGGCGCTTCGGCGGTCGGGTCGCCGCCTCGTCGGTGCGAGGCGATGCGGTCGCGATCGGCGCGCTGGACACGGCGCACGCCGATCTCAAGGCCCGCGTCCTGGAGACCGGGGTGCGGACCTGAGCGAGGGCCGTGCTGCGAGAGCGCGGGCGCCTCAGGACACCGCGGCGATCCGTTCGCACAGTTGGGGCGCGAGCCCGCTCGCCGCCGCCACCACCGAAGTCGAGCCCGCTCCGAACGGCGCGCCGTGGCGGTCGAGCACCACCGCTCCGGCCTCACGGGCGATCGCCACTCCGGCGGCCACGTCCCACAAATTGGATTGAGGGAGCACGGTGGCGTCGAAGCGGCCGGCGGCGACCCAGCACAGGTCCAGGGCCGCCGAGCCCATCATGCGGATGCGCTGGACGCGCGGCACGAGATCGGTGATGAGCCGCAGCCGTTCGGCGTTGATGTCGGCGGGGCGGTCGGCCAGCGCGAAGTCGGGGAACGCGACCAGGGCCTCGGCGAGGTCGGCGGTGTCGGAGCAGGCGATCGTCTTCCCGCCCAAGGTCGCGCCGCTTCCCTTCGCCGCGCTGAAACGTTCCCCGAGCGGCGGCGAGTGGACGACGCCGGCCACCGGGTCGCCCTCATAGGTCAGCCCGAGCGAGACGCAGAACACCGGTAGACCGTGCACGAGGTTCACGGTGCCGTCGATCGGGTCGAGCACCCATGCGTAGGGCGAGTCCGCGTCACCGCTGACGCCCCGCTCCTCCCCCAGGAACGCGACCTCCGGTGTGGCCTCGGCCAAGTGCGCGCGAAGCAGGTCCTCGACCGCGAGGTCGAGGTCGGAGGCGAAGTCCCGATCGCCTTTGTGCTGGAGCGTCCGTCTTTCGCTGAGACCGGACTCGATGAGTTCGACGGCGAGGTCCACGGCGCGCTCTGCGACCGCCAGGTATTCGGAAAGCTGTTTCACAGCGCCCATTCTCACCCACCGCGGTGAGGACCGGCGAGGGACGGCTCGCGGGAGTCGATCGGGGCGCAGGCGGCGTGCGGTCGTGTCCGAGCGGACGGGGCCTCATCCGGTCGGATACGACGGTCAGGCCACGTGTTCGAGCTCGGGCTCGTCTTGCCGTCGAACACGGGCCTTGAGGGTGAGGACGGCGAGGACGAAGGCGAGGGCGATGAAGCCGGCGGCGATCGCGTACCCGACCCGGTAACCTCCGGTCAGGGCTTCGGCGGTCGAGTGCCCTCGGTCCAGCAGGCCGTCGGTTCGGGAGGCGACCGCGGCGCTGAGCACCGCCAGTCCGACCGCGCCGCCCGCCTGCTGGGCGGTGTTGAACAGTCCGGAGGTGACGCCCGCGTCCTCGGGCCGCGAGTCGGACATGCCCAGACTCATCAGCGCGGGCATGGCCAGCCCGAACCCGAGCGGGACCGTCAGCACGCCCGGCAGCACGTCGATCGTGTAGGAGCCGCCCGCCCGCATCGGCGCGAAAGGGACGAATACGGCGAAGTCCCTCGGAAGCCTGACCGGCGTAAGCGGGAGGGCTCTGCAACCATCCGGCGGGCACGCCCGCTCGGCCGACGGCGGCGGGAAACCGGAGACCCGCTGAAGGCAGAGGACGGTGAAGTACATGAACGCGAATGCGGCATCACCGGCATCAGCCGCCGGATGCTCACCTTGACGCTGCGCAACCTCGAACGCGACGGTCTGCTCACCAGGACCGTCCACCCCACCGTTCCGCCTAAAGTGGAGTACAGTGCCACCGATGGCGCGCGGGAGTTGTACGAGCACCTCAACGGCCTGCTCGAATGGGCCGAACGGCACCAACCCGACATCATCGAGGCCCGCCGCGAGTACGACCGCCTCCACGCCGCCTGACGGAAGTCCCGCCGAGCACATCGGCGGCCCGAAGCGGGCGGGGCGGGGCGGCGCGAGGCCGCGCCGCCCTCTCGTTCACTCGGCGGGAAGCCAGACCCGCATCGCAGCCGGCTCCCGCGTGGCTCGCAGGTGGAAGGGGATGAGACCGACCTCGGCGGCCTCGCGACTGCTCTCCGAACCCGGACCGGGGCCGTACGGCCAGGCGTCGGCACTGCGGTGGACGTGCCCGGCGACGGCCACCGCACCGCCGTCCCCGACCGGAGCCCGGCCCGCGTCCACGGTCAGATCGGCGACGTCCGCCCCGCCGGGCAGATCGATCGATTCGACGCACATCACGATCGGCCCCCGCTCGACGGCGACGCACCCGCGCACCGCGTCGATGCGCGGGTCCGGCCGGGTCCACCGCGGCTCGACCGGTAGTTCCAGACGCACTTCCTCCCCGGCGGCGAAATCGCGCGTGAGGCGCACCGGGCCGGGAGCGACGGGCCGTCGCTCCCCCGACGGCTCGGTCAGCACCGCGCCCTCGGCCCAGGCCGGCACTCGCAGACCGAGCGTCCACTCCCCGGCCTCGTTGCGGTCGACGCGGACGGTGATCGCGCCGCCATCGGGGTAATCGGATTCGACGGTGACCGCGACCGGGCCGCCCGCCAGCTCCGTGGCGACGGAGGCGGGCATGTACTGGTGGAGCTGGAGGCCCGTCTCATCGACGGTCGCGATGTACGCCGAGAGGGACGCGAAGGTGCGGGCCAGGTTCGTCGGGCAGCACGAGACGTCGAACCAGGGCGCACGGCGCCCTCCCGCCGCGCGGTGCGACAGCTCCCCGGCCACCGGGTCCTCGTCGGCGGTCCGCTGGTGCAGCGGGTTGGCGTAGAAGAACGACTTCCCGTCGGGGGCGACGGCACCGGCCAGGACGTTCCAGGCGATCCGCTCGATCATGTCGCCATAGGAGACCTCGCCGGTGGCCAGGAGCAGCCGCCACGCCGTCATCACCGCCGCCACGCCGGCGCACGACTCGGAGTAGGCCCGGTCCGGTGGCAGCGCGAAGTCCTCGCCGAATGCCTCGTCCGCGTACTGTGAGCCCATGCCGCCGGTCAGATAGGTGCGCCTGGCGAGTGTGCGGTCCCACTGGTCCCGAACGGCCTCCAGCAGTTCCTCGTCATCGGTCTCGACCGCGACGTCGATCGCGCCCGCGGCGAGATACAGCGCCCTGACCGCGTGTCCGCGCAGTACTTCGGCTTCGCGCACCGGCACGTCGTCCTGGAAGTAAGCGCGTCCGAACCCGCCGTCGGCGAGCGTATGCTCGCCGTGCCGGTCGACGAACAGCTTCGCCTGGTCCAGGTAGCGCCGCTCACCGGTGGCGCGGCCGAGTTCGGCCAAGGCGACCTCAATCTCCGCGTGCCCGCAGATCCGCTCGATGCCGCCGGGACCGAAGACCTCGCAGACGTGGTCGGCGGCGCGTCGGACCATCCTGGTGAAGTCGTCCTCGCCGCAGGTCCGCAGCCGCGCCACCCCGGCCTGGATCAGGTGCCCGTAGCAGTACAGTTCGTGGCC
>JAJYSW010000008.1 GCA_021793335.1 Actinomycetes bacterium | reverse complement strand
ACACATCAGATGATGAGCGACCGCGTTTCGCTGTCCCCACCAGGCAACTCACGCACCACTCTGTGAACCATGGCGCACCACAACGTAACAAGTTCACTACTTCCAGTGAAACCCGGACAGCACTACTTTGGCGGTCAACCGCTACGGCAGTCTCGACGTGCCGCTCTCGGTGTGGACCGTCGAGGGCCCCCACGATCTGGTCGACGGCCTCTTGATCGAGCTCGCCCCGACCGATCCGGTCGCGGCCATCGACCTGCCCGGCTGGACCGCGCTCCCGCTCGCCGGCCGAGCCACACGCCTGTTCTGGCGCACCCGCGTCACTCACACTGCGCTCGCCACACTGCCCCATGCCGCACAGCGGCGCACCACGGCCCATCACGCCACGCGGGCCACGCTCGCGGCCAAACTCACCGCGCAGCAGCGCCTGGGAATGGTGGCCGCCTCGTCATGGCTGCTGCACTGCCCTGGCGGACTCGACGCCGCAGCCGACGCATTGCGGCCGGGCGGTTCGCTGATCGTCATCGGGCGCACCGAGCAGGACGCGGTCGACATCGCCACCCTGGTCGATACCTTCGCAAGTCCCAAAGTGACCGCGACGCTCGACTTCGCCGCCTACCTCGTCGCGGCCGGCACGACGGTCCTCGACGCGGCCGTGCGCGCCGCCAACAGCGAAACGGCGACAGCAGCGCGGCACTGGGTCGCCGGTGTCTGGTGCAAGCGTGAACCGCAGGCAGGTGCCCGTGGCTGACTCGAAACGCCAGCGCCGCTGGCCGAGTATCTGGGCGACTGGGCAGACCGCGCCCGCCCGCCAACGCGGTGCCGCCTATGTCGCCGGTGGGCGTCATCCCGCCAAGATGTGGCCCGCGATCGCCCGGACCGCGATCGAGCGCTACTCGCGTCCCGGGGAACTTGTACTCGATCCGATGTGTGGGGTGGGGACGAGCCTGGTCGAGGCGGTCCTTACCGGGCGGTCTGCTTTCGGTGTGGACCTGGAAACCCAGTGGGTCGCACACGCCCGATCCAACGTCGACGCCGCGCTGAACGAAAATTCCAGCTCGAGCATGTGGGCAGATGTGACTCAAGGCGACGCAACCGACCTGACCGGACTGCTTGAGCAGTGGCAGTTGCTTGAGCAAGCGGGCCTGGTGCTCACGTCGCCGCCGTACGGTGCGGTCACGCATGGCCAGCCCGATACGGCGCGGGTGACCGGCGGGGCGATCCGCAACCGCCACCACCGCTACCACAAGCAGTCCTTGAAGCAGTCGCTGGCGACCTCGTCGCTCCCCCGCTTGACCGCCGGGCTGGAACGGGTGTTTACCGGCTGCCACGCGGCACTCAAGCCGGGTGGGTTCATGGTGATGACCAGTCGGCCGTTCACCGAGCAGCGCAAGCTGGTCGACTTCCCCGGCCTGGTGATTCGGGCTGGGCTCGCGGCCGGGTTCGTACTGCATGAACGGTGCGTTGCGCTGCTGTCGCGTTGGGATGGGCAGCGCCTGCACCCGCATGCGACGTTCTTCCACCTGGCCAACACCCGCACGCTCCGAGCCCGCGGCGCCTTTCGAGTGCTGCGCACGCACGAGGACGTCCTGGTGTTCCGGAGGCCCGCATGAGCACGGGCCGATACGACGGGCACTCCACTCGGGCCGAATCCACGAGGCAGCGCACGGCCAGCGCAACGGGCGATGCAGTGGACTCTGCGGCGACTCTCCAGAGCTCTGAAGTGGAGCTATTTTCATGCTCCGTCCGACCAGGAGACAAAGGCGCCTCCTGGACCGACCGCACGGGCCCAGACGCCGCGGCCGACCACGGCCCACTCCGGTGCCCGTGCCACATGCAAGGAGACACCGCATGCACCAGCCACCAAACCACCGGCGCGAGCACTCCAGCGGAGTCGCTGTGGTCGATCGACCAGGTCGCGGCATACCTCAAGATCCCAGTCCAGACCCTGCGCACCTGGCGCAAACACCGGACCGGGCCTCCGGCCGCACGCATCGGCAAACACCTGCGCTACGACCCAGCCCGCGTCCGAACCTGGGTCGCACAGCGCAGCGCGGAGGCCGGCGATGACTGAGCCGAAGAAGCCGAAGGCGCGCAAGCAGGCCCGCAAGGGCGACGGGTCGATCTACTGGGACGAGTCGAAGCAGTGCTACTTCGGCTCGATCTCGCTCGGGCTCAAGCCCGACGGCACCCGCCACCGACCGAAAGTCAGCGGTACTACCCAGCGCGAAGTCCGCGCCAAGCTCAAGGAATTGAAGGAGGACTTCGACGACGGCATCGACCTCAGCAGTAAGTACACGGTCGAACAAGCCTGCCGCGACTTCCTCCAGCACGGCGTGCGCGGACTGGTCCCGGCCACGGTCAACGAACTGCGCATCCACGCCGAGAAATGGATCATCCCGCACCTGGGCCAGGCCAAGCTCAAACAGCTCAAAGCCGACGATGTCGACGTCTGGCTCGACACCATGGCCGAGGTCCTCGCCACATCCTCGGTGCGACGGCGCCTGTTCACACTGCGGCGCATCATCAAGTTCGCCGAAGGCCGCAACCGGGTCCGGCGTAACGTCGCCGCACTCGTCAAAGCCCCCAAGGGCAAAGAAGGACGGCCGAGCAAAGCGCTCACCCTTGATCAGGGCAAGGCGCTCCTGCATGCCAGTCGGGGCCGACCGATCCACGCCTACATCGCCCTGTCGATGTTCACCGGCGTCCGCACCGAAGAGGCACGACCCCTCCAGTGGGCCCACACGCACCTCAACCCGCGCAAGGATCAGATCTGCTCCTGCGGGAGCAAGCACACCGAGGACCTGCCCCCGCACGTCGAAGTGTGGCGCTCGGTCCGCGAGGGCGGCGACACGAAAACACTGAAGAGTCGGCGGACCATCGCCCTGCCCGGCTTCATCGTCACCTTGCTCGCGGCCCACCGCGAGCAACAGCAGACATGGCGCGCCGCGCACAAGTGGAAAGCCGAAGGCATCGTCTATGTCTTCGGCACCCGATACGACACCGTCCAACAGGCCCAAGTCATCCGCGACCAGTTCCGCGCCGTCGTGACCAAAGCCAAGATCCCCGGGTCGTGGACGCCTCGGGAGCTGCGCCACTCGTTCGTCTCGCTCATGTCCGACAACGGGGCCACGCTCGAACTCATCGCCGACCTGGTCGGCCACGCCAACACCACCACGACCGCCACGGTCTACCGCCACCAACTGCGACCGGTCATGACCAAAGGCGCCGACCTTCTCGACGCCGCCTTCACCAACGGACTCCTGGCAGAACCGGAAGACGACCCGCACACCGACACCGACCGGAACAAACAGCAGGAACCCTAAGATCAAAGAACACACGTGAGGCCCCCGGCAAGCCACCGCTGGGGGTCTCACTCATGCATACCGCCCGCCAAGTCTCCACCCGTACAGAGGAGCTACTCGAACGCTTCCCCCAACGCCCTGGGACCACGACGGCCCCGCAACGCCCCACCATGCCCCAGGATGACCCGATCCGAAGGGCGGTTTCGGAAACGGCTCCAAAACCAGCGACCAATGGCTCCCCTATTGGCTCCCCAAGGCCCTCGCGGCAGCCCCACGAAAGGCCCCGGGCCCTCGCCATAAGACACGAAAAAGGCCCTGTGACCAGGGCCTTCGCTGTGTGCGCGAGGGGGGACTTGAACCCCCACGTCCGTTAATAGGACACTAGCACCTCAAGCTAGCGCGTCTGCCATTCCGCCACTCGCGCGGGCACACAAAAATTGTATATGGAGTTTGTTTTGCCTGCCAGTAAGGCGTCTCGGCCTCTCCGGCGCACGAGATGAAACTGTACACGACCTCTGAAGCGTTGCCGCAGGGGGGTTCGCGCTCCCCCGGCCGGTCCGGGGGCGGCTACGCTTAGGCCATGACCGTGACCGCGCCTCGACTCCCCGACGCGGCGTTGGCACATTGGGATCTCGGCCGGATCTACCAGATGCAGCGAGTCCAGACCGGCCTGATGAACCGCAGCTGGCGCGTCGACGCCTCATCGGGGTCGTACCTGCTGAAGCTGTTCCGGGACGTCACCGGAGCCGAGCTGCAATTCCAGTTCCATGTGCTGCAGACGCTGGGACTCTCGGGAGTGCCGGTGGTGCTGCCGACGCCGAGTCGGGCCGGGACCTCGACCATCCTGCTCGAAGGCGAGGAGTTCGGCGTCTTCCCGTGGGTGGCCGGCCGGCACCGATCCGGGCTGTCGATGTCCAAGGACTCGTGCCGAGCGCTCGGGTCCGTCATCGGGCGGCTGCACCGGACGCTGCACACCGCCGTCCCCGCCGACCGGCCTCCCAAATTCGAGACGCCGCCGACGACGCAGGCCGCGTTGCAGAAGGTCGACCGGCTGCTGGAACTGGTGGCGGCGGGACGCGGGGACAAGACCGGGTTCGAGGCGACCGCCGAACAGACGCTCCGGTTGAAACGAGGACTGCTGGTCCGGCTGGGCGATCGCAGACCACCCGATATCGCCCAGCAGTACGTCGGCTACACGCACGGAGATCTCCATCCGCACAACGTGCTGCACGGACCGGGCGACGTCGTCTCGGCGATCCTGGACTGGGACCGGCTCACCGTCGCCTCCTATGCGAGGGAGATGGCCAGGGCCGCGGTGTTCTATTTCACGTACGGGGACGAGCGTGGCCTGGACTGCGACCGCATCCGGGCCTTCGCCGGCGGCTACCGTTCGGTGTTCGATGTGGGCGAGCCCGAGATCGGGCTCGCCACGCACCAACTGTGGTGGGATCGACTGACCGATAACTGGGTCATCGAGTGGCATTATGTGCGCCATAATTCCGCCTGCGACCACCTGCTGCCCGGCCAAACTGGCCTGGTCAAATGGTGGACCGTCCACTACTCACAGGTCGAGCAGGCGCTCATGGGCCGCTGAGGCTTCCACGAAAGTGACACGCGATGTCACTTCTGCCACAATTGCCGTCATGAGCGAACTTCCCCTGCTCCACCTCCAGGGCAGCCCTTATCGGCAAGGCGTGCAGCACGGTCGGCGCTTGAAGGACCGGATCGCGAACAATATCGAGGTCTACCGCTCCCGAATGCTCGCCTCGGGGCTCGGCGAGAGGGATCTCACCGAGCGCTCACGGCACTACCTCGGGCAGTTCACCGGGGAGGACGCCTCCTACCGCGCGATCATGGACGGCATCGCGGAGGGATCGGGGCAGTCGCTGCTGGACATCACACTGCTCAACGCCAGATACGAGCTGCTCTATAGCGCGTGGAGCCAGTTCGGGAAACCGACGGCGGCGAGCCTGCGAAGCGAGTGCACCTCCTTCGGCGGGCGGGATTCGTTCGAAGGCGGCGGAGTCCAGCTCGGGCAGAACTGGGACTGGTTCACCGGCGTCGAGGGCGCGCTGCTGCAATGGAAGCACGGAGAGACGACGGTGCTCGGATTCACCGAGGCCGGGGTCGCCGGCGCGAAGATCGGGCTGAACAGCGCGGGAGTGGGTCTGTGCGTCAACGGCCTGGGCGCGAGCGCCGACGATTGGACGATCGATTCGGTGCCGTTCCATCTCAGGACGTGGCGGGTGCTCCAGTCGACGAGTTTCGGGCAGGCCCTCGGCCATGCCGTCGCGCCGCGACCGGCGTGCTCGGCGAACTTCTTCGTCGGGAGCGCCACCGACGGGGTCGCCACGGTCGAGACCTCGCCGCTCGGTTCACGTGTGATCTACCAGGACGGGACCGCGCCGCTGGTGCACGCCAACCACTTCCGCTCCCCCGAATCGCTCGGTGTGCACCAGAGCTGGTTGGAGACCGGCCGAGTCTCCACGTACCGCCGGTGCGATCGCATGGAGACGCTGTTGCAGGAGGCCGGCTCGCCGGTGCCGGCCGAACGGTTGCGTGCGGCCATGCGCGACCACGACGGTGGGGCGCTCGCGATCTGCCGCCACCCGGTCGAGACGGACCCGGCGGAGCTTCGGACGCACACCGCTCTGGCGGCCCACTTGGAGCTCGACGCCCGCCGCTTCAGCTACACGTGGGGACCGCCCTGCGAATCCGAGTTCACCACCGTCAGTCTCTAGGCGCGGCCTGTGAAAGCTCCCAACAGGCCACCGAGGCCGCCGCGGCGACGTTGAGCGAGTCCACGCCCGCGTGCATCGGGATGACGACGGTCCGGTCGCACGCCTCCAAGGCCGCGGCCGTCAGGCCGGGCCCTTCGGCCCCGAACATCAGGGCCGGGCGTCGCCGGTCGGCGGCGTCCACCCGGCGCAGGTCGATCGCGCCCGAGGAAGGGCTGAGCCCGATGAGCGTGAAACCGGCATCCCTGATCCGTTCGAGACCGCCGGGCCACGGGTCGAGGTAGGTGTAGGGGACCGCGAAGACCTCCCCCATGCTCACGCGCACGCTGCGCCGGTACAGCGGATCGGCGCAGTCGGGGGCCAGCAGGACGCCGTCGAAGCCGAGCCCGGCCGCGACGCGGAATATCGCGCCGATGTTGGTGTGGTTATTGATCCCTTCGAGCAAGACGAGGCGCTCGGAGCGCTCCAGGATCAGGGCCGGATCGGGCAGGGGCTTCCGGTGGAAGGACGCGAGCGCGCCTCGGTGAACGTGGAAGCCGGTGACCGCCTCCAGGACCTCGGGCCCGGCGGTGTAGCACGGGACGCCTGCGGCCAGTCCGGCGAGCTGCTCGGCCCGTTTGGTGTCGATGAGCATGGAACGCATCGGGTATCCGGCGCGCAGCGCCCGAGCGACCACTTGCCTGCCTTCGGCGATGAACAGCCCGTGAGGCTGCTCGAAACGGGTGCGCAGGGCGAGATCGGTCAGGGCGCGGTAGTCGCCGAGCCGTTCATCGTCGGGGTCGTCGATCGGGATCATGTGGTCGAGCACTCGTCGATTGTGCCCGAGTCCGAACCGCGGCCGCGGTTCGCGGTCCACGCCGCGAAGCGGGGCCCGTGCACGGCGCGGACCGCAGCGTTCTCGGGGGGAGACGGCGAGCGCCCCGGACCGGCGGTCCGGGGCGCCTCGGGGCGTCGTCACACGGAGGGCGGCAGTTCGCCCGGATTCTTCTTGGACTGGGCGATGTCCTTGACTTCGCTGGCGGCCTGTTGGGCGGCCTCCAGGGCCTTGGCCGCGGCGTCGTCGAGTTCGAGGGCGCTGGTGTCCACCTCGATGTCCTCGTCTTCGTCGCTGGGCGTGTCGCCGCCGCCGAAGGCGTTGCCGAGCGTGCCGAGCGTCTTGGTGAGCTCAGCGGGGATGACCCACACCTTGTTGGCGTCGCCGGAGGCGATCTGCGGCAGGGTCTGGAGGTACTGGTAGGCCAGCAGCCGATCGGTGGGCTTGGCGTTGTGGATGGCCGCGAAGACGGTCTGGATGGCCTTGGCCTGGCCGTCGGCGCGGAGCACCTCGGCGTCGCGCTCGCCTTTGGCACGCAGGACGGCGGACTGCTGCTCGCCTTCGGCCTGGAGGATCTCGGAGCGCTTGACGCCCTCGGCATTGAGAATGGCCGCGCGGCGGTCGCGCTCGGCGCGCATCTGCTTCTCCATGGCGTCGCGGATGCTCGGCGGCGGTTCGATGGAGCGCAGCTCGACCCGGGTGACCTTGAGACCCCACTTATCGGTGGCCTTGTCGAGCTCGGCGGCCAGACGGGAGTTGATCTCCTCACGGCTGGTGAGGGTCCGTTCCAAGTCCATCGCGCCGACGACGTTGCGCAGCGTCGTGGTGGACAGCTGCTCGACACCGGCGAGGTAGTCGTCGATGTTGTAGACCGCGGCAGTGGGCTGGGTGATGAGGTAGTAGAGAACGGTGTCGATCTCCACCATCAGGTTGTCTTCGGTGATGACCGGCTGCGGAGGAAAGTTGACCACGCGCTCACGCAGGTCGACCTTGGCGCGGACCGAGTCGACGAAGGGCACGAGCAGTCGCGGCCCCGGTTCGAGCGTCCGGCGGTAGCGGCCGAGGCGCTCGATGATGTAGTTCCATTGCTGGGGGACGATCTTGATCGATCGTGCGAGCACGATGACCAGGAATACCGCCACTATGAGCAGCAATATGCCGAGCGAATCCATGATGGTGTTCTGCCTTCCAGTGGTCACTGGTTATGAGTTCGGGCTTCTTTCACGTCCGTCGCCAGACGATGACGGTGGCTCCTTTGATTTCTACCACTGTCACATATTCACCGGGTTCCAGCACCTGGGCGGGCTCCAGCGGGTAGGCGGTCCAGTTGTCGCCGGAGATCTCGACCAGGCCGCCGTTCGCATCAACCTGTTCGAGAACGAGGGCTTCTTTGCCTTCGAGGGCTCGGGTGCCCATGGGGTGGTCGCGGCCGGAGGAGTCGAGGGCCTGCTTGAGGAAGGGACGCAGTCCCCAGATCGAGGCGGCGGAACCGGCCCCGAAGAGGATGGCCTGGATCCAGAGGGGGGCGCCGAAGCCGGCGCCGACGGCGGCGAGCGCAGCGCCGGCGGCGACCATGGCGAGGACGAGTGTGCCGGTGAACAGTTCGGCCACTCCAAGGATCACTGCGACGGCGATCCAGATGAATGCGGGTTCCACGATACAAGGATGTCATGCATCACTGTTCGGTGGCGACCTGGTGGCGCGTCGAAATGGACGCGGAGCCCGGACGGGACCGAGGCGGCCGTCCGGGCGTCGCTCAGCGTCCTCGGTGTTTCTCGGGCGCCGAGGGGCGACGGGCGGGGCAGCAGCCCTCGACCATGGGGTCCCACACCGGCAGTTTGCCCAGACGGCGCACGGGAGCCCCCGAGACCCGCTCGGCGACCAGTTCGCGGAACATGACCGCGAGGTCGGCGCGGATCTCCGGCGTCCCGGCCCGCAGATAGCGCAGCCCCAGGTCGGCGGCGGTCTCGGCGGCCTCGTTGTCGAGGTCCCACAGCACCTCGATGTGGTCCGAGACGAACCCGATGGGGCTGACCACGACGGTGTCGACGCCTTCGGCGGCGAGGACCTTGAGGTGGTCGTTGACGTCGGGTTCGAGCCACGGCATCGCGGGCGGACCCGAGCGGGACTGCCACACCACGTCGAACGGGCCGGTCCACTCGGCGTGTTCGGCGACGAGCGCGGCGGCCTCCTCGACCTGGTCGGAGTAGCGGGCCCCGTCGGGACCGGAGCTCTCCTCCATGGTGGTGGGGATCGAGTGGGCGGTGAAGACCACACGGGTACGAGACTGGTCCTCGATCTGGTCGAGGCTGGCGCGCAGCTGCTTGGCGAACCCGCCGACGAAGCCGGGGTGGTCGAAGAAGTGGCGGACCTTGTCGATGGCCGGGGCCGCGTCGCCGACGGCGGCGCGAGCGGCGTTGATGTCCTCGACGTACTGGCGGCATGAGGAGTACGAGCCGTAGGCACTGGTGCAGACGGCCAGCGCACGGCGGACGCCGTCGGTGGTCATCTGGGTGACGGCGTCGACCAGCATCGGCGGCCAGTTCCGGTTGCCCCAGTAGATGGGCAGGTCGATGCCGGCGGAGCGGAATTCGGCGCGCATGGCGTCGATCACCTCGCGGCACCACTGGTTGATCGGCGAGACACCGCCGAAGTGGTGGTAGTGCTCGGCGACCTCTTCGAGTCGTTCCTCCGGGATACCGCGTCCGCGGGTGACGTTGCGAAGGAACGGCAGGACGTCGGCAGGCCCCTCGGGCCCGCCGAAGGAGACCAGGATGACTGCATCGTATTCAGACATGATCGGATCGCCCTGTCAGTTCTCGCCGCGCTCGACTCCGACGGCGTGGAAGCCGCCGTCGACGTGGACGATCTCGCCCGACGTCGCGGGGAACAGGTCGGAGAGCAGAGCCGCGCATGCCTTGGCGACCGGCTCGGAGTCCGTCAGGGACCAACCGAGCGGGGAGCGTTTGGTCCACGCCTCCTCGAACGCCTCGAATCCGGGTATGGACTTGGCGGCCATGGTGCGCTGCGGTCCCGCTGAGACGAGGTTGACGCGGATGCCCTTGGGTCCCAGGTCACGGGCGAGGTAGCGGTTCGCGGACTCCAACCCGGCCTTCGCGACTCCCATCCAGTCGTAGACCGGCCATGCCTGGCTCGCGTCGAAGGTGAGGCCGACGACAGCGCCGCCCTCTCCCATCAACGGCAGGCAGGCGACGGCCAGGGACTTATAGGAGAAGGCCGAGACCTGCACGGCGGTGGCGACGTCCTCCCACTGGGTGTTGAGGAAGTTCCCGCCGAGCGCCGCAGGCGGCGCGTAGGCGATGGAGTGGAGGACGCCGTCGATGCCGTCGACGTGCTCGCGGACCTTCCCGGCGAGGGCGTCGAGCTGTTCGGGGTCGGTCACGTCGAGTTCGATGACGGGCGCCGGCTTGGGCAGCCTGCCGGCGATCCGCTCGACCAGGGACATGCGGCCGAAGCCGGTGAGGACGACTTCGGCGCCCTGTTCCTGAGCGTATTGGGCCACCCCGAACCCGAGGGACTGCTCGGTGATGACACCGGTGACGAGCAGACGTTTGCCGTCCAAGATTCCAGACATCAAGTTCCTCCGTGAAAGACTATTGCACTTATTCCAGTGTGGGGCGAGACGTCAAGGCGCCGGTGTGGCCGGGATCTACTGGCCTGCGCCTAGTGCCCCATGCCCAGGCCGCCGTCGACGGGGATGACCGCGCCGTTGATGTAACCGGCGTCATCACCGGCGAGCCAGGCGACCGTGCCGGCGACCTCCTCGGGCGAGGCGAAGCGCCGCGCGGGGATGGCGTCGAGATAGGCCTTCCGCTGGTCGTCGGCCAGTTTCGCGGTCATATCGGTCTCGACGAAACCGGGGGCGACGACGTTCGCGGTGATGCCTCGGCTGCCCAGTTCACGAGTGATGGAACGGGCGAGGCCGACCAGGCCGGCCTTGGAGGCGGCGTAGTTGGTCTGACCGGCGTTGCCGTAGAGGCCGGTGACCGAGGAGATGAAGATCATGCGGCCGAACTTGGCGCGGAGCATCTTGGAGGAGGCGCGCTTGGCGACACGCCAAGAACCGGCGAGGTTCGTGTCGACGACACGGCCGAACTGCTCTTCGCTCATGCGCAGGATGAGGGTGTCGTCGGTGACGCCCGCGTTGGCGACGAGGATCTCGACGGGCCCGAACTCGTTCTCGACCTCGGTGAAAGCGGCATCGACCGAGGCGGCGTCGGTGATGTCGCATCGGACACCGAACAGTCCCTCGGGCGCACCGCTGCCCCGGTGGGTGACGGCGACGTTGTCGCCGCGCGCTGCGAACGCCTGGGCGATGGCGAGGCCGATCCCGCGATTGCCTCCGGTGACGAGGACGGTACGCCCCATGGTTCGAACTCCCTCATGATCTTTGGATGAAGCCACGGACGATCGTAGCGACGGCGTCGACCGGCGGCGAGGCGGCCTTCACGCACCGTGTGCCGCTTGGCACGAGCCCGGATGGTAGTCGGCGCGCCGCCGCGACCCGAGCCGGTCAAGGCACGCGGGAAGCCCACGCCAAGCTGAGTCCGGCGGCGATGAACAGCATGACGAGCGCGATGCCGATGAACCACTGCGAGATGTCTTCGGCGATGGTGCGGTATCCCAGCGAGGAACCCATGTCCTCGTAGACCTCGCGCAGTTCCTCGACCGAGGCGGCCTCGTAGTAGCCGCCGCCGGTCTCCTCGGCGAGACCGGCGAGGGCCTCCCGGTCGACGGGCACGGCGACGAGCTGCTCGTCGATCTCGATGAGGCCCTCATCGGTGCCGAAAGCGACCGTGGAGACCGGCACTTCGGCTGCGGCGGCGGCCTCGGCCGCCTCGCCGATGCTGCGGCCGGCCGTGCGGTAGCCGTCGGAGAGCAGCAGGATCCGGGAGGGTGCGAGCTCGCCCGAACCATCGTTGAGGACCTGCTGGACGGCCTGGAGGGAGGCGAAGACGGCGTCGCCGGTGGCGGTGGCCTCGGCCAGGTTGAGGCCGCGGATGGCGGAGGTGAGCTGGGCGCGGTCCTTGGTCGGCGGCACTACGACCGAGGCGTAGCCTGCGAAGGAGACCAGGCCGACGTTGTACTGCTCGGGCAGTTCCTCGACGAAGTCGATGGCGGCGGTCTTGGCCGCGTCGATCCGTGTCGGCGCCACATCGTCGGCCATCATGGACAGCGATACGTCGATGGCGAGGACGACCGTGGCCCGTTCCTGCGGCTCTTCGACATCGACGGCGGGACGGGCCATGCCACCGACCAGGACCGCCAATGCGATGACCATGATCCCGGCGGGGAGATGGCGCCGCCACCCGGGGAGCCGCGGGACGAGTTCGGCCAGCAGCGCGGTATTCGCGAATCGCACGGCGGTCCGTCGACGCGCGCGCTGCGCCCAGACATAGACGCCGGCGAGTGCGGCCACCGGGACCAGGGCCAAAAGCCATGCCGGTTCGAGCAGGCGGATCAACGGGTCTCCTTCAGAGGTCTAGCGGTAGGCGGCGAGGTGACGGCGCTCGGCGACGAACGCGGCGATATCGCGCAGCCAGTCGGCATCGGTGGACAGGCGCAAGTGCGACGCGCCGGCGCTGCGGATGCCGGCGGCGATGCGGGCGCGCTGCTCGGCGGCGGCGGCCTCGTAGCGGGCGCGGAAACGGGCATTGCCGGTCTGGACCTCGACGTGTTCGCCGGTCTCGGGGTCGATGAGGTCGAGGACGCCGACATCGGGAAGACGCAGCTCGGCGGGATCGACGATCTCGACGCACAGGACCTGCTGGCGTACGGTCAGACGGCGCAGCTCGCGGGTCCAGTCGTCCACGCCGATACGGCCACCGACCGCCGAAACGGGCTCGGTCCCTTTCCGGCCTCCGGCCTCCAAACTGCGCCCAGCTTCTTTCCGGCCTCCGGCCTCCAAACTGCGCCCAGCTTCTTTCCGGCCTCCGGCCTCCAAGAAGTCCGAAATCACCACGGCCAGGCCGCGCCGCCGCGTGTGGCGGCGGGTCTTGTCGATCAGTTCGGCGAGGTTGCCCGGGCCTTGGCCTTTGGGGAGCCGAGTGACCGCTCGCAGGAGGGATCGTGAACCGGCTCGGCCCGGGCGGGGCGGGATCGCCTTGGACGGGCCGCCTTCGGTGACGACGGCGCCGACGCGGTTGCCGCCGCGGCCGGCGAGGTAGGAGAAGGCGGCGACGGCGCCCACGGCCAGGTCGCGTTTGAGCATGTTGACGGTGCCGAAGTCGAGACTGGGCGAGAGGTCCACGGCGAGCCAGGCTTCGAGTTCGCGGTCGGCGACGGTGGTCCGCACATGCGGAAGGGTCGTGCGAGCGGTGACCGGCCAGTCCATGTGCCGCACGTCATCACCGGGCCGGTACTTGCGCGCGTCTCCGGGTTCGGAGCCGGGCCCGGGCAACAGGCCCAGGTAATCGCCGTGGAGCAGCCCGTCGAGACGGCGCGTGACGAGCAGTTGCAGCCGGTCGAGCGTGCGCAGATCCGCCGTATTCACAGGAGCACCGCTCTACCAGGCGCCCGGCCGCTGCGGGCTGGGCGTGCTGCGCGGGACCGCATCCTGGCGGGGCGTGACGGTGGGGGCGGGAACGGCGGCCAGGAGCCTGCCGACGATCTGATCGGCGACGATGCCGTCGGCCATGGCGTCGTAGGAGAGCACGAGACGGTGCCGCAGGACTTCGGGCGCGATGTCGTCGAGGTCTTGCGGCAGCGCATAGTCGCGGCCGCGCAGCAGCGCGATGGCGCGGGTGGCGCGGATGAGGCCGAGCGAGGCGCGGGGGCTGGCGCCGTACTGGATGTGCCGGGCCAGGTCGCCGAGGCCCGCGCCGGCGGGGTTGCGGGTGGTCATGACGATGCGCACCGCGTAATCGACGAGCGCATTGTGGATGAACACGCTGTCGGCGGAGTGCTGGAGGCGGAGGATGTCGTCGGAGTCCAGGACCCGATCGGGGGCGGGGGTGTCGATACCCATGCGGAAGACGATCTCGCGTTCTTCGGCGTCGGTGGGGTAACCGACGTTGATCTTGAACAGGAATCGGTCCCGCTGGGCTTCGGGCAGCGGGTAGACGCCCTCCTGCTCGATGGGGTTCTGGGTGGCCATGACCAGGAACGGCCTGGGGAGATGGTGGGTCTCGCCGCCGATGGAGATGTGCTGCTCGGCCATCACTTCGAGCATGGCCGACTGGACTTTGGCGGGAGCGCGGTTGATCTCGTCGGCGAGCACGAAGTTGGTGTAGACGGGGCCGAGTTCGACGTCGAAGGTCTCCGATGACTGGCGGTAGATGCGGGTGCCGATGATGTCGGCCGGCACGAGGTCGGGGGTGAACTGGATGCGCTGGAACTCGGCGCCGACGACCTTGGCCATGGTCTCGACGGCGAGGGTCTTGGCCACTCCCGGGACACCTTCGATGAGGCAGTGGCCGCGGGCCAGGAGCGCGGCGAACATCCGCTCGACCAGCGCGTCCTGGCCGACGATCACCTTCTTGATCTCGAACAGCGCCTTTTCGAGCAAGGCGGCGTTCTCCGCCGGGGTCGATCGATCGGCCTCGGGTGATCCCATGTCGGTTCCTGCTCCCTGCTGGTTCGAACTGGTGCCGTCGATACTAATTCGCCCGTACGAGCATCGTGAGTGCGGCGGAGGATCACCGGGGGTGACGCCGCGGGACGCCTCGGTGCGACACGCCCGCCCATACTGAGTCGGTTATCCGACACTTTGCTACGGCGGGGCGGAAGCGCTTCAGAAATATGAACGGCCCTAAGGCGTTTGCGTTCGAATCGTCGCGAATGGGCACACGTTTTGCCCCCGAGAGTGACACACCGTGCCGATTCAATCCGTTGCTGCAATATGTCGGAGCGCTATGCTGTGCATAACCCGCGCGGCTTCCCCCGTGGCCGCGCGGGTCTTTCTCCCGTCCCGGTCGCAGGTTTCCGGGGCCCGCCGCACCGCCGGCAGGCGGTCCTCATCCTCGCTTCACGAGACTAGAATTCCTCCCATGCCTCGTCGTCGACAGGCCCTCCTCCTCCCCGGGCGCAACTACGGAGTGCAGGGGCCGCTGCTGATGTTCGCCCACGTCGCCCTCCAGTCCCGCGGCGCGCACACGTATCCGGTGGAGTGGAAGGACCCGGACAAGCTCACCGCCGACGAGCGGAGCATGGTCGACGGCGTGTGCGAGCAGATCGAGGGCATGCTCGACCGCATCCACAATGACGATCCGCCCCTGCTGGTCGGCAAATCGCTGGGCACGGCCGCCGCCGTTCTGGCCGCCCACCACGGGCTCCCGGCCATCTGGTTCACTCCCCTGCTCCAGGATTACTCGATCGTGCAGGCCCTGCGCAGGGCCACCGCCCCGTACCTCATGGTCGGCGGCACCGACGACCCGTCGTGGAACCGTTCGCTCGCGCGCGAGCTGCCCGGTCAGGTCTGCGAGATCGCCGGCGCCGACACCGGCATGTTCCTGCGCGGCCGCCCGCTGGTCGAATCGGCGCATGCGCTGGCCGAGGTCGTCGAGGCGGTTGAGACGTTCATCGACACGGCGGTATGGCCGCGTCACGGCTAGACTCCCGTTGCAGCAGAATCATGGTGTGAGCGAGAATGCCGAAACGCCCGTATGCTCCTCGCGGGGCTGCCGCCGCACTGCCGCCTGGATGTTGCAGTGGCGCAACCCGCGCCTGCACAGCGCCGACCGCGTCAAGCGATGGGCCGCGTGCGATGAGCACTTGGAGACCCTCAGGACCTTCCTCACTTCGCGCGGATTCCCGTGCGAGACGGTGAGCCTGCACGACGGACCGGACGACGAGGCTGGATGATCGAGCCATGAGCCGACGCGAACATCCGGTCTGGGACCACTGGCCGACCGACCTCGACTGGCAGCCGATGGCCTCCGACCTGCGCACGGTCCGGCTCCTGGGGATGAGCGTCCGGCTGTTGATCCTCGCAGCGGTGCTGGCCCTCCCGCTCGCGGTCTGGCTGGGGCCGGTCGGGTTCCTGTGCGCGCTCGGGATCGCCGCGGCGATCGCGGCGCTGCGCTCGTGGATCATCGTCCGCGCCGTGCGCGCCTGGGGCTTCGCCGAGCGCGAGCGGGATCTCCTGGTCAAACACGGCCTGTTGTTCCGTGAGCTCAGCATCGTCCCGTACGGGCGGATTCAGCTGGTGGACCTCAAGGCCGGTCCGATCGAGCGGGCGTTCAGCTTGACGACGGTGCAGATCCGCACCGCCGCGCTCGGCGCGGTCACCGAGATCCCGGGGCTCCACCCCGAGGTCGCCGCCGGACTGCGCGACCGATTGTCGGCGCGCGCCGCCGAAGTGCGGGAGGGCCTGTGAGCGGCTCTGCGCGGGCGCAGGGCTCCGGTGAGCCCGGCGAAGCGGCACCCGAGCAGTGGCCGGCGCCGACGATCGCATCGGTGCCGATCGGGCCGGGCCTGGCCTCGGTGGCTCCCGTGGAGATCCCGAAACGGCGCCTGCACCCGCTCACGCCGCTGCTGGAGAGCTTCCGGCTGCTCATCGCCGTCGTCGTGGCCTCGTCGTGGCAGGTGTACGTTCAGGAGAACTTCCGGATCGGCGTCGTCATCGCGATCATCGCCGGCGTCTTCGGCGCGGGCAGCGGGCTGCTGTCGTGGCTGTTCACCGGTTATCGCATCATCGGCGGCGAACTCCAGATCACCGAGGGCGTCCTGGTCCGCAAGAGCCGTACCCTGCCGTTGGAGCGGCTCCAGGGCATCGAGGTCGCCCAACCACTGCGGGCCCGAGTCTTCGGCCTCGCACAGCTGCGCATCGAGGTCGCCGGGGCCACCGAGACCGAGGCGCCCCTGTCGTATCTTCGGCTCGATGAGGCGCGCGGGCTGCGCGAGCAGCTGCTGGCATTGTCCGGCGGGGGCGGCGTCGCCGCAGTGGCCGCCGATACGGCGGGCGAGGCCGAGATCGACCCCGCCGAGCCGATCGTCCGGGTATCGGTACGCCGCCTGATCGCCGGGACGGTGCTGGAGACACTGCCGGTGACGCTGTTGATCTTCGGTTTCTTCTTCGCGCTCGGAGCCGGGTTTCACGTGCTCTTGGAGCTCAGCGGCACCGAACCGGAGGTCTGGCAGGTGCTGAGCCTGCCGTTCGTGTTCGGCCTGGTGACCTCGCTGCTCCAGACCGGCGCCTCGTTCCTGCGCAATTGGAACTTCACGCTCACTCGGTCGGACGGGCGGCTGCGCGTCGAGCGCGGCCTGGCCGAGAAACGCAGCAACATCGTCCCGCTGTGGCGGGTCACCGCCGTCAGTGTGGCGGTGCCGGCCCTGTGGCGTCTGAAGGACTGGCGAGCCGTCCAGGTCTCGACCGCCTCGCTCGCTCAGGCGTCCGAGCAGCTCGCGGGCAGCGACGTCCTGCTGCCGGTGGGCACCGTCGCCGAGGCCGGGCGGGTCGCGGCCACGGCCCTGCCGGACATCGAGTGGGAGGCGGCCGCGGCGCTGCCGGTCCGTCCGCCGAAGCGGGCGCGCTGGCGCATGCCCTTCACCTGGCGAATCCGCGGGGCCGGGCTCGGCGAAAGGGTCTTCGCGATCCGGTTCGGGCTGCTCAGGACCACGACCATGGTCGTGCCGTACGCGCGCATCCAGCAGGTGGAGGTCACGCAGGGGCCGCTCCAGCGCGTGCAGCGCTTGGCGACGGTCCGGGCCCGGATCGCCGGATCGGCGTCCTTCGACGCGGTGGCGGCCCATCGGGACGCGGCCGAGGCGGTCGCGATGGCCGCCGCGCTGCGCGAGCGGGCCGACGCGGCGGCCTCGGCGGAGGAGCCGAGGCTGAGCTGAGGGCTCGGCTCAGAGGCGGCAGGCGTCGATGTCGGTGGCCAGGATGCCACGCGCGCCCAGTTCGTAGAGCGCGTCCATGACCCGGTGCAGGCCGCTGCGGTCGGTCATGGACTGGACGGCCACCCAGCCTTCCCGATGCAGCGGCGAGACGGTCGGCGATTCGATGCCGGGGGTCAGCTCGACGGCCTGCTCCAGCAGCTCGGCGCGGACGTCGTAGGCGAGCATGACGTAGGAGCGGGCCACCAGCACGCCGCGCAGGCGGCGCAGCAGTTGTTCGACGGCGGCGGCCTCGCCGTTGCCGCTCTTGCGGACCAGGACGGCTTCGGAGTGCATGATCGGTTCGCCGAAGACGGCCAGTCCCGCCTGTTTCAAGGTCGTGCCGGTCTCGACGACGTCGGCGATCGCGTCGGCCACGCCCAGCGCGATGGCGTTCTCGACGGCGCCGGCGAGCTTGATGATCTCGGCCTCGATCCCGCGCGAGGCGAGGTCGCGGCGGACCACTCCGGGATAGGAGGTGGCGATACGGCGACCGGCGAGAGCGGCGGCCGAGTCGACGGCGCCGGGCGGTGCGGCGTAGCGGAACGTGGAGTGGCCGAAGCCGAGTACGAGGACTTCTTCGACCTCGGCGCCGGAGTTGACGGCCAGGTCGCGGCCGGTGATGCCGAGGTCGAGGTCTCCGGAGGCGACGTAGGTGGCGATGTCGCCGGGTCGCAGGTAGAAGAATTCGACCTCGTTGTCGGCGTCGAGGGCCTGGAGGTCACGGGTGGAGCGGCGCTGGCGGTAGCCCGCCTCGGTGAATATGTCGATGGAGCCTTGGGACAGCGAGCCCTTGTTGGGCACGGCGATGCGGAGCATGTGGTGGGCCTTTCGGAAACGGACCGCTAGAGGTGCTTGTAGACGTCGTCGAGGCTGATGCCGCGGGCGATCATCATGACCTGGAGGTGGTAGAGCAGCTGGGAGATCTCCTCTGCGGCGGCCTCGTCCGATTCGTATTCGGCGGCCATCCAGACCTCAGCGGCCTCTTCCACGATCTTCTTGCCGATGGCATGGACGCCCGCGTCGAGGGCCGCGACGGTTCCCGAGCCCTCGGGGCGGGTGAGTGCTTTCTCGGCGAGTTCGGCGTAGAGCTGCTCGAAGGTCTTCACGGCAAAGAATTCTACGTGCCCCCTCAGTCGGTCGCGACGCCGATACGCGTCGGGACCGTCAGACGGGACACGACAATATATTGACGATCTTAAGTATCGAGATATACGATGGGTCGCGCAACTAGTCGTCCGATTTATCACTTTTGTTGGACGCCAAGCCGACAGGCGGCCCGAGGGCCGCGACGAGAACGGCGGCGGTGCCGCCGCGGCGAGCGCCGTGGCACCGCCGCGAGAACAGGAGGGCAGGACACCATGCGACGCAGATCGCTCTTCACCGCCGCCGCGGCCGCAACCGCCGGCACGGCGGCGATCGGCACCCTCCCGGCATGGGCGCGGACCGGCGACGGCCCCGAGGAGACCGGCGCGACCCAGATCTGGGAGTCGGAGGAACAGTGGGGCCTGTGGCAGGACGGCGACTTCACGCTCTACAACAACCTGTGGGGCGAGGGCTGGGGACACCAACGGATCTGGGCGAACTCCCACAGCGACTGGGGCGTGAACGCCGACCACCCGAACACCGGCGGCATCAAGTCCTACCCGAACGTGTCCTACACGCTCGGACGCGGCGTCTGGGACATGGGCGAGGTCTCCAGCGCTCACAACGTCACCGTCCCGAGCGGCTCGGGCCTGGCCTACAACACCGCCTACGACGTGTGGGGCGACGGGCACGACCACGAGATCATGATCTGGACCCAGTGGCACGGGCCGGTGGGCCCGCTGGGCGGCCATGTCACCAGCGTCAATCTGGGCGGTCGCAACTGGGATTACCACCAGGGCCACAACGGCGGCAATCCGGTCTACAGCTTCCTGGCGCACACGCACACCACCGACTCGTGGGTGGACATCACCGCCATGTGCCAGTGGCTGGTCGGCAACGGGCACATGCCCGAGGTGCGCATCGACCAGATCCAATTCGGCTGGGAGATCACCTCTTCGGCCGGCGGACGCGACTTCCGCGTCAACGACTACGCGCTGTGGGTCTAGAGCCTGTTCAAGGACTCGGGGCGAGGCGGTCTCCGAACCCGTTTACTCGCCAACAAGGCGGAGGGCCTCCCGGAGCCGGTGCCGGATCGAGGAGGCCCCACAACACGGCGAGCCGGTGAACGGGCCTGACGGCGCTCCTCCCGGCTCCTTCGAGCGCCGGGCCGCGCCGCCCACGGCCTCACGGTGAGCGACGCGGCCCTCGCCCGCCCTCGAAGACTGCTCCCCGCGCCGCACTCAAGTCCCGGAGCCGGGCGGAGGGACGTCACCGCGCCACGCCCCGGTCTCCCGCCCCCGCTCCTCGATGAACCCTTTGAAACGCCGCATGTCCCCTTTGACGCGGCGATGCAGAACGCCGAGCTTGTCACCGACCTGTTCGGCGAACCCCTCGGGGTCGATGTCCATCTGAGCGGTGACCCGCGTCGTATCGTCGTCGAGCCGGTGGAAGGTGACGACCCCCGCGTGCGTGGGCCCGCTGTCGGACTTCCACGCCACCCGCTCATCCGGGTGCTGCTCGGTGACGGTGGCATCGAACTCGCGAGTGGCGCCGCCGACCCTCGTCACCCAGTGCATATGCGTGTCGTCGATCTGGCGGACCTCCACGACGCCCTCCATGAAAGCGGGGAACGTCTCGAACTGCGTCCACTGGTTATAAGCCGTGGAGACGGGCACCTGGACGTCGACCGATTCGGTGATACTGCTCAACGCACCTCCTCCTTCCCGTAGCGGAACGTGCATTGCCCCTCCTCGCGCGGGTACCCCCGAGGCGAGGACGTACACCGCCGCCGGGAAGAGCCGCCCGACGGGCCGGTCCGAAGAAGAAGGGTGAAGCACCGATGACCACGTACACGCACACCGCGGACGCCGACATCGCCGCCGACACGCTGTTCGAATTCCTCGCCGAACCGCGGAACCTGCCGCGCTATTTCCCGGAGATGACGGCCGCCGAGCCCGAGGGCGGGGAGAGCGTCCACGTCGAGGCGAACGTGCACGGCAAGCACGTCGAGGGCGAGGCATGGGTTCGCCCGAACACTTCCGAACGCCGACTGGAGTGGGGCGCCGAGGGCCCCGATGACTACCACGGTGAACTGCAAGTGGACGAGTTGAGCCCGGGCCGCAGCCGCATAACGGTCAGTCTGCACAGCGTGCGAGAGGCCGAAGGCGGAGAGGTCCAAGACGGCCTGGAGCGGACCGTGGCCGCGCTGACGCACGCCGTGGCGACGGACGATCAGGCATGGACGCGCGATCAACGGCGGGAAGATCCCCCCGCCGATTAGGCCTGTCCAAGGGTTCGGAGCGAGGTGGTATCCGAGCCCCTCTGCCCGCACGCAAGACCGAGGGCCTCCCAGAGCCGGTGCCGGATCGGGAAGCCCCGCGAACACAGCGAACGGGCCCGACGGCGCCCGCCCGGGGTCCTTGGCCCAATCCCGGAGTGCGGTGTCCGGGGCCACTGCACGCGAAGGGCTCCCGGCAGTCGAGTGCCGGGAGCCCGAGAGCACGTGAGTGGCCGATCGCGGCCCCTCAGCGAAGGTGGTCCAGCGTCCAGTCCGACGGCAGCCCGTGGACGTCGGCCTGGGAGCCTTCGGCGGTGATCTGGACTTTGGCCGTTCCAAGCCGCAACTCCGGCATGGAGAGCCGGCCCCACCGCTCGGGCAGGTGCGGCGATATCCGCAGCGTGCGCCGCGGCACGTGCGGCTCCAGGCCGAGGGTCGATCGCACCAGCAGCAGTGGCGTGGCGGCGGCCCACGCCTGCGGCGAGCACGACGACGGATACGGCAGCGGCGGCGAGAACTGCCCCCGGTCGAAACCGCAGAACAGTTCCGGCAACCGGTCGCCGAACGCGGTCGCGGCATCGAGCAGGCCGCCCAGCAGCCGGTGCGCGAGATCGACCGCTCCCGGCAAGTGGGCGTAGCGCAGGAGCCCCGCGGTGGCGATCGCGGTGTCGTGCGGCCAGACCGACCCGTTGTGGTAGCTCATCGGGTTGTAGGCCGCCATCGCCTTGGACATGGTCCGAAGTCCGTAACCGGAATCCATATCCTCAGTGGAAAGGCGTGCGATCAGCTCCTCGGCGTGCCGGTCGTCAGCGATACCGGTCCACAGCGCGTGCGCCGTGTTGCTGGTGAGCGAATCCACCGGCCGCTTGGCGCCGTCCAGCGCCAAGGCGTACCAACCCTGTTCCGGCAGCCAGAACTGTTCGGCGAAAGCACTGCGCAACCGCCGCGCCCGATTCCGGCAGCGCTGCGCGGTCTCCGGTTCGTCGAACGCTTCGGCCAGTTCGGCGCGCGCCTGCAAGGCCGCGTACACATACCCCTGGACCTCGCACAGCGCCAAGGGGGTGATGCCGGGAGTGCCGTCGGCGAAACTGATGGCGTCGAAACTGTCCTTCCAGCCCTGGTTGGCCAGGCCGTGATCGGTGGCCCGCTGGTATTCGACGAATCCGTCGCCGTCGCGGTCGCCGTACTGCTCGATCCATTCCAGCGCCGCATCGGCGGCCGGCAGCAGCCGCCGAATGTCCTCGGTGTCGGCCCCCCACCGCCACGCCTCGACCAGGAGCATCACGAACAGCGGCGTGGCGTCGACACTGCCGTAATAGTGGTTGCCTCCGAGCGCGTGCTTGCTCTCGGGGCCGAGCCGAAGCTCGTGCAGAATCCGGCCGGGCTCCTCCTCGGTGCAGGCGTTCACCCTCCGGCCCTGTGTGGCGGCCAGGATTTCGAGCGTGCCCATCGCCAAAGAGGTGTCGAGCGGCAGCGCCATCCATGCCGTCAGAAGGCTGTCGCGACCGAACAGGGTCATGAACCACGGCGCGCCCGCGGCCACGAACGGCGTTCCGGTGCGCTCGTCGGCGATCTGGAGCGCACCCAGGTCGGTCTCGGTCTGGGCCAGCACCGCCGCCGAGGGCAGGTCGTCGACCTCGATGGGCGTGCTGCCCTGGCGCCAGGCGCGCATCTTGCGGGCCGCGGCGCTGCTGCCGACCTGCTCGCCGCGTTCGAAGCCCGGCGTGAGCTTGCGGCCGGCGACGACCGGTTCGGCCACGATCTCCGAAGTCCACCGTTCGCGCGGGCCGACCAGGACCTCCCAGCGCAGGGCGCCCGGTGTGGCGTCGGGATCGGCCGTGGCGCTGATGCGCAGTTGGCGTCCGACGTCCGAGTGGGCCGTCAGCCACAGTTCGGAGCCGTTCGCGGCACCGTCGGATCCGCCTGTGGACACACGGCCCTCTTTGACGGCGAACAGATCGGCGAAGTCGGCGTCGATCAGGAGCGTGAGCGTGCAGGAGGTGGCCTCGCGGCCGAGGTTCTGGATGGTGATCGTCTCGCGCAGCCCGTCGCCGACGAGGCGTTCTCGGATCACCAGGAGCGTGCTGTCGGCCTTCCCCGGCTGGGGCGGGCGGCGCAGCACGAACTTCCCGGCGAAGGCGTCCATGCCGAGCACGGTCAATGGTTGGAGGCGGCGCCCGTCGAGGTGCAGCTGCCAGCGCGACAGCACCCGGGCGTCGCGCACGAACAGGCCCTGCGCGGCTCCCGGCGTGACATCGCCGTTACGGTCGGACAGGCAGAAGGTGGCCCCCTCGACGAGGGTGACCACCTCGGTATTGCCCTGGGTCGGCACCGGCTCAGTCGTGTTGAACGCCTGAGGCCGGGCCGACCCGGAATCGCTGTTCGCGGTCATGCGGCTCCTGCTGAGCGAGGACGGTCGGCGACGCGGTTGCTCAGCGGCGCCCGGGAACCGCGAGCCGCCGGCTGGCGTTCGCGGCCGTGGCGCCGGTCGAGACCGACGTCCAGGTCGATGTATCCGCGACGCGGACGGCTCTGCGATTCGACACCGGCCCGTTTGCCGCGCAGGACACGTCGGTAGACGTCCTCGTAGGCGGCGCCCAGACCGGAGATGTCGAAGTGCTCGGCGACGCGTCGGCGGCACTGTTCGGGATCGATGCGGTCGAGTCGGCGCAGCGCACCGGCGAGTTCGGACGGATCGTCGCAGATGTAGCCCGTGCGGCCGTCGACGACGACCTCGGGGACGGCTCCGCCACGGAGTGCGACCACCGGTGTACCGCATGCCATGGCTTCGATCATAACCATGCCGAACGGTTCTTCCCACTGCACGGGGAACAGGAGGCAGCGCGCCTCGGCGAACAGCCGCCGCTTGTCCTGGGAGTCGGCCTCGCCGAAGACCACGTCTTCGGAGGTCAAGCGCGGCTTGACTTCGCGTTCGAAGTAGTCCTTCTCAATCGCTTCGGCGCACTTGCCGGCGAGCACCAGCGGCATCCCGGCGGCGTGCGCCGCCTCCAGGGCCAGGTGCGGGGCCTTATTCGGGTGGAAACGGCCCAGGAACAGGGCGTACCGTCCCTTGTCGCGTTGGAACGGGAAGGTGTCGGTGCCGATCGCGTTGTGCACCATCCCGGCCCAGTTGAGGCTCGGTGCGAGTTCACGCTGGCGTTCGCTGATGGCGACGAGCTCGATCTCTTTGCCCACGGCCTTGTAGAACGTGTGCAGGTCCTCGTCGACGGGCCCGTGCATGGTGACCACGGTGGGCAGTCCCAATTCGGCGTAGGCGACCGCGTTGAGCGGCCCCGCGCCGGTGTGCTCGTGGACGACGTCCAGGCCGGGACCGGCGGCGAGGTCGCGGATGGCATTGCGGGCCAGCGCCGCCTGGAGGATCTCGGGCATCGGCTCGCCCAGTCGTTCGGGGATGGGGCGGGGCCAGACCGAGGTGAGTTCGGCCTTCGTGCCGTTCTCGCCGACGCCGATCAGCGTCACGTGGTGTCCACGTTCGACCAGGGCGTCGGTCAGATCGGCCACGACGGATTCGACGCCGCCGTAGCCTCCGGGCGGAATCGAGAAGTACGGCGGCACCACCATCGCCACCCGCAGCGGCCGCTTGTCGATGTCTCCCGTGACGTGGTCGTTTGCGCCGCGCACCTCTCGTGTATCCTCGTCGGCCGTCAGCTCGCGAATGCCTGTGAACACAGCTTCCTCCCACCTCTGAGTCGTCTCCGCCGCCAGGCCGCTCCTGAGTGGAATATCCGCTCGGCCCATCGCCGTGATGGGCTCGCGCCGGCCCGGCCGGCGGCTCTGCACACAGAGTGATGATTCCGCCACATGTTTCGGGCCAACTCCACCACGCTGCGACGTAGATCACACCTTTTTCTTGGCTTTGATCAGCGCTATCAAGGATGTCCCGCCACAGCGGCCAACATCGACCCCAAGTGGGAGTAACAGCTCGAAAAGGGTCGTTAACCGCCCAAACGACCTCGCTTCACCGGCGGTGCGGGGCGTCGTCGGCGAAGCCCACCGCGAATGCCCGCCGCGAACCCCCGGGGAACACGACCCCGGCAGTTCGCGGCGGGCATTCGCGGTGGCGAACGGCGTCAAGACAGCGAGCGGACGGCCAGTGCCGCCCCGAGCGCCGCGACCACCGCCTCGTAGCCCTTGTCCTCGGCTGAGTCGGGATAACCCGCCCGGGCGACGGCCTGGCCGAGGTCGTCGACGGTCAGAACGCCCTGCGCCACCGGCGTCGACTCGTCAAGCGCCACGCGGGTGAGCCCCTCGGTGACGGATTTGCACACGTATTCGAAGTGGGCGGTGCCGCCGCGGACGACGACGCCGAGGGCGACCACCGCATCGAAACGGCGGGCCAGGGCCTGGGCGGCGATCGGCAGCTCGACCGCGCCCGCCACGCGCAGCACCACCGGCTCGGCGCACTTCGCCTCGGCGGCCGCGACCCGGGCACGGGCGAGCATCTGGTCGACCAGTTCGGCGTTCCAGCTTGTGACGGCGATGCCCAGAGTCAACCCCGTGGCATCGGGGACGGCGTTCTCGGGTGCTCCATGTCCTGCCATGGTCAGGCGGCCTCCTCGGCGGTCTGGACGGGCACGAGCGGCGGCAGGTCCTCCAACAGGTGTCCCATGCGGTCGCGCTTGGCCGTCAGGTAGGCGATGTTGTCCGGCGTGGTGCTGGTCGGGAGGGCGACCCGGTCGAGAACGTCCAGGCCATGGCCTTCGATGCCCGCGCGCTTATCGGGGTTGTTGGTCAGCAGGCGCAGCGACTTGATGCCGAGGTCGGTGAGGATCTGCGCGCCGGTCGCCCAATCGCGGGCGTCGGCGGGCAGTCCCAATTCGAGGTTGGCGTCGACGGTATCGCGGCCCTTGTCCTGGAGCTGGTACGCCTGGAGCTTATGGACCAGACCGATGCCGCGGCCCTCGTGGCCGCGCATGTAGAGGACGACGCCGCGGCCCTCGGCCTCGACGGCCCGCAGCGCGGCCTGGAACTGCGGCCCGCAATCACAGCGCAGCGATCCGAAGGCGTCGCCGGTGAGGCACTCGGAGTGGACGCGGACGAGGACGTCCAGACCGTCGCCGATATCGCCCTTGACGAGGGCGACGTGCTCATCGTCGCCGTAGACGGCGCGATAGCCGACGGCGGTGAACTCCCCGGCCTCCAGTGGCAGGCGGGTCTCGGCGAGGCGCTTGACGTGGGTCTCGGTGCGCCGTCGCCAGGCGGCGAGGTCGGCGACGGTGACGAGTTTGAGACCGTGTTCGTCGGCGAAGGCACGCAGCTCGGGCAAGCGCATCATGGTGCCGTCGTCGTTCATCAGCTCGGAGATCGCACCGACCGGGGACTTCCCGGCGAGGCGAGTGAGGTCGACGGCGGCCTCGGTGTGGCCGCGCCTGACGAGCACGCCGCCGTCGCGGGCCCGTAGCGGAACGACGTGACCGGGACGGTTGAGGTCGCCCGCGGCGGCCTTGGGGTCGCCGAGCACCCGGATGGTCCGGGCGCGGTCGGCGGCCGAGATGCCGGTGGTGACCCCGTTGCGGGCGTCGACCGAGACCGCGAAGGCGGTGCCCTTGTGGTCCTGGTTGGTGTGGTGCGCCGGGGGCAGTTCGAGCCGGTCCGCGATCGCACCGGGCATGGCCACGCAGATGTAGCCGCCGGTGTACCGGATGGTCAGGGCCAGCAGTTCGGGTGTGGCGTCCTCGGCGGCGAAGACGATGTCGCCTTCGTTCTCGCGGTCGGCGTCGTCTGCGACGATGACGGGTCGGCCGGCCGCGATGTCGGCGAGCGCCGCTTCGATGCCGTCCAGTCGAATGTCGTTCATCGGGGGCTCCCGTCTCGGAGAACGTGCGGACCGTCGATTGACCCGGCCGCTTGGAGGAGTTTCTCGGTGTGTTTGGCGATCACATCGGTCTCAAGGTGGACTTGGTCGCCGACTTGCTTGCGACCCAAGGTGGTCGCTTCGAGGGTGGCGGGGATGAGGCCGACGGTGAACTCGTCGCCGTCGATCGCGGCGACGGTCAACGAAACACCGTCGACGGCGATCGAGCCCTTCTCGACGACGTACCTGGTCAGAGCGGCCGGCAGGCGGAAGACGACTTCCTCCCATTCGTCGGCGGGCTTGCGGGCGATGATCTCGCCGACGCCGTCGACGTGGCCCTGCACGAGGTGGCCGCCGAGGCGGGTGGTGGGGGTCGCGGCGCGTTCGAGGTTGACCCGGTCGCCGACGACGAGTCCGCCGATGGCGGTGCGGCGGCGGGTCTCGGCCATCACATCGGCGGTGAAGACGTCGCCTTCGGCGGCGACGACGGTGAGGCAGACGCCGTCGACGGCGATCGAGTCGCCGTAGGACACGTCGGCGGTGACGAGCGGACCGCGGACGGACAGGCTCGTCTCGCCCGTCGCGACGACTTCGCCGAGTTCCTCGACGATACCGGTGAACATCGGATGGACCCCCCTACCTGCTGGTGGTGATGCACGCAGGCGGGGTCGAGGGAAGAGCGCGCGGCGGCCCGGGTCCCGGACTCCGCGACGTGCCCGCTCCCATCCGGACTTTGACCGTCGGTCCTGGATTCTCACCAGGTCAACCGTCCGCTGGATGCGGACGGGTCGCGGACTCGCGGCAATGGCCGCTCACCGCCGGTTCGGAATTTCACCGACCCCGCTGACACGCGTTCGTTACCCCAAATTGTGCCACGGCCCCCGAGCGTGGTCGCTATTCCGTGAGCGTTGTCTCATTCGCGTCGCGCCCGCGGTGGTCCGAGCGGCGTCTCAACGCTCCTCGGACCAGAAGACGGGGCGGCGCCCGACACTCGGAATTCGGCCCTCGGGGAAGGCGGTATAGGAACCGGCGTGTGATTTCGCGATGCTCTTGAGGGCCGTGGCCTCGGCGACCGCCTCGTGGGCGTCGGTGAACCGCCGATGGGTCGACAGGGCGACTCCGATCGAGAGGGTGGGCAGGCGCGAGCGGGTGACGCGCCGCGAGCGGTCGGAGTGCTCGATGTAGCCTCGCTCGACGTCGATCGGGTCGCACAGCTGACGCACGCGGTCGGCGAAGCGTTCGTTGAGGAACTCGGTGACGGGGCGGGCGTGCTCGGGAGCGCACAGGATCGTGAAATCGTCGCCGCCGACGTGGCCGAGGAAGACCGGGGCGGCGCCCGCGTCGCCCGCCGCGGCGTAGACGCATGCGGCCAGACCTCTGATGAATTCGTCGCCGCGTACGAAACCGTAAACGTCGTTGACCGCCT
>JAJYSW010000222.1 GCA_021793335.1 Actinomycetes bacterium | reverse complement strand
CCGATCTGTGGGACCCGGGCCTGCAACCCGAACGAAGCCACCTCGCCTGGAGACGGACCGCGCTCGGCATCACCGCCGGCCTGACCGTCGCGGCCCGCGTCCTCTCCTCCTCGCATCCTTGGTTCGGCATCGCGCTGCCCCTGGCGGCCCTGGCCGCCGGGGCGGTCCTCTTCGCAGCCTCGGGCTCCCGGTCCGCCCGCATCGACCGGTGGCTCCGGACCGGGGCGGCCGAGCACGCACCGGCTCCCGGCGGACGGCTGCCGCTGGCCCTCGCGGTGTTCGCGACGCTCCTCGCCGCGGCGGGAGGCTGCGTGGTCCTGACCGGCCGCTGAAGGCCCGAGGTGGGGGCGGGGCCCGGGACCGTGGTCACTTCGGGTCGGGCGTTTCGTCACTTCCCGGTCGGCGGCGGGAGTGATGGCATGGAGGTGTGACTACACAGCTCTAAGAGACAGCTCTAGGAGGACGTCATGGAGACTCCGAACCGCGTCGTCGTGGTCGGCGGCGGGATCGCCGGAATGGAGACCCTGTTCGCCCTGCGGCAGCGTCTGGGCGACCGGGTCGCACTGACCCTGGTCGCGGACCGGCCCGAGTTCGTGTTCCGGCCGAACATGATCTACGTGCCGTTCGGCGGCGCCGAGGACGACGTGCGGATTCCGCTCTCCTCGCCTGCGGAACGGCGCGACATCGACGTGCGGCACGGGAAGCTCGCATGGGTCGAGACCGAGCCGCAGCGGGTCGTGCTCGACGACGGCTGCACCGTCGACTACGACTACCTCGTCCTGGCCACCGGCGCCGCGATGCGCCCCGAGGAGATCCCCGGTCTGGCCGAGCACGCCCACCTGGTGTGGACGCTGGAGCAGATGCGTGAACTCGGGCGGGCCCTGCGCCGCGTCAGGGACGCGGCCGTCGACGGCTCGCCGCAGCATGTGCTGTTCCTGGTGCCGCCGGGGAACCGGTATCCCGGTCCCCTCTACGAGCTCGCGTTCATGCTGGAGACTTGGCTGCGCCGCTCCCGAGTCCGCGACCTCGTATGCCTGACGTTCGCGACCTGCGAGGAGACATACCTGGAGGCGTTCGGCTCCGGTCTGCGGCCGGTGATGGCCGAGGAGTTCGCCGAGCGCGGCATCATCGGGTACAGCCAGGCGGAGGCGACCGGCGTCGAGCCGCACCGAGTGCGTTTCGCCGACGGCACTGCGCGCACCTTCGATCTCCTCGTGTCCGCCGTGCCCCAGGCCTCGGCGGTCGACTATGAAGGGCTGGCGACCGATGAACGCGGATTCCTGCGCACCGACCTGGAGACGCGGCGCGTCGAGGGCACCGACGCGGTGTACGCGCCGGGGGACGCCGGCGACTTCCCGGTCAAGCAGGGTTTCCTCTCGGTGCTCCAAGCGGACGCGGTCGCCGACGACATCGCCTCACGGATCGACCCGGAGGCCGTGCCGTCCCCACGGTCCTTCGACCCGGTGGGTCTGTACGTCATGGAGATGCTCGACGGCGCCATGTTCACGCAGGTGCCGATGACGCTCACCGACGATCCCGAGGGGTCGGTCCGGGTGCGGGAGGAGACGCCCGAGGACTATCTCGTCGGCGTCTCGCCGATCTGGCGTCTGGGCAAGAGGACGCTCGGGGCCTATCTGCCGCAGCAGTTCCGGGCGGGTCGGCCGCTCCACCGGGGATTCCCCTGGGGAGTGCTCTCATTGGGTTTGTGGGGCATGTCGAAGGCCCTGGCGGGCCGTGCCGAGCGGTGACCCTCCCGCCGGAGCACCAGGCGGTCGTCCCTTGTGGGGCGGCCGCCTGTTCCTTTGCGCGGCATGTGGTGCCGTGACCGCGGCACCGCCTTCATCCCGCCTTGCGGGGAGGAAGGGACCTTCCTCCCTTCAAAATGCGTCCTCGGGCCTCTTGGAGAGGAGGCGGAATTACGGTTTGATGAAGATGTCAACGGACAAAGTGTCCGACAGGGAACCGATAGGAGCCGCAATGACCACCTCTCCCGCGACCGAGACCGCCCCGGCCCCGAACCCGACGAGGCGCCGCCCCGTCGACTACGTGTGGGCGCTACTGCGCATAGCCCTGGGCTGGGTCTTTCTATGGGCCTTTTTGGACAAGACCTTCGGTCTGGGCTTCGCCACCGAGCGCGGGGCCGCCTGGATCGAAGGCGGCAGCCCCACCACCGGATACCTGTCCTTCGCCACGAAGGGCCCGCTCGCCGACCTCTACCAGGATCTGGCGGGCTCCGTCTTCGTCGATTGGCTGTTCATGCTCGGCCTGGCCGGTATCGGCCTCGCACTGACGCTGGGGATCGGCATGCGCATCGCCGCAGGCGGCGGCGCGCTCATGATGGTGCTCATGTGGTCGGCGGCGCTGTGGCCCGAGACCAACCCGTTCATGGACGACCACCTGGTCTACGCGGGCCTGCTCGTCGGCCTCGCGATGGTCCGCGCCGAGGACACGCTCGGATTCGGCCGGGCCTGGGGACGCTTCCCGCTGGTCCAGCGGTACGGCTGGCTCAAGTGACGCCGTGAGGTGGAGGGCCGCGGCCCTCCACCTCACCCCTTGCCGGCGGACGGGACGAAAGTCCTCCGTGATGCGGACCTCTGCGAGATGCCCCGGTGCCGATGGACGGTGATACTGGAGACATGGACTCATCTGTGACGCGCGTGTTCCTCTTGGACGACCACGAGGTCGTCCGCCGGGGCCTGTGCGAGATGCTCGAACGGGACGGCGACATCACCGTGGTCGGCGAGGCCGCGCTGGCCGAGGAGGCCCGGCGGCGCATCCCGGCGACTCGACCCGACGTGGTCGTGGTCGACGCCCGGCTGCCGGACGGCAGCGGCGTGGACGTGTGCCGCGAGATCCGCCGAGCCGAGGACCCGCCCGCAGTCCTGGTCCTGACCTCGTACGAAGACGAGGAGATCCTGTTCGACGCGATCGACGCCGGAGCCTCGGCGTTCCTGCTCAAGCAAGTGCGCGGCACCGATCTGGTCGACGCGGTCCGCAAGGTCGCCGCGGGGGCCTCACTGCTCGACCCGCAGGTCACCGGCGCAGTCCTGGAGCGGCTGCGGACCGGCCCGCCCAAGCCGCCCGAGCTGGAGGTGCTCACCGAGCGGGAGCGGACGATCCTGGAGCTCATCGGCGAGGGAATGACCAACAGGGAGATCGCCGAGCGGATGCACCTGGCCGAGAAGACGGTGAAGAACTACGTCACGCGTCTGCTGGCCAAGCTCGACCTCAAACGACGCACGCAGGCGGCGGTGCTGGCCAGCCGTCTGTTCGGTTAAGCCTTCGCGAGAGGCACGGCCCACCAGAGCCTCGTGCCGGTGGGCGTCGCCGGTTCGACTCTGAACGACCCGCCGAGCGCTCCGGCGCGCGCGGCGAGGTTGGCCAGCCCGCGGCGCGGCGCGTGATCGGGGATGCCGCGCCCGTCGTCGGCGACGCACACGGTGAACACCTCGTCTTCGACCGCCACGTCGATCGTCGCGTGCCTGGCGTTCGCGTGGCGCGCGACGTTGCTGAGCGCCTCGCGCAGCACCGCGAGCGCCTCGATGCGGGTCGGCTCGTCCACGGCGCTGTCGACCGGCCCGGCGAAGCGGACGCTCGGAGTGAAGCCGAGCTGGTGGCGGACCACGCCGACCAGGCCCCGCACGGTCGCCGACAGCTCCTGCTCGGCCTCGGTGTGGAGGCTGAAGATCGCCGCGCGCAGGTCTGCGATGGCCCCGTCGATCTCGTCGACCGCGGAGTTGACCCGGGAGGCCGCGTCGGGGTGGTCGACCAGGTGCAGGGCGCTCTGCAACTGGAGCCCGGTGGCGAAGAGCCGCTGGATGACCATGTCGTGCAGGTCGCGGCTGATCCGGTCCCGGTCGCGGAAGACCACCAGGCGTTCCCGTTCGGCCTGCGAGGCGGCCAGTTCGCTGTAGAGCCGGGCGTTGTCGACCGCCACGCCCGCGGCGATGGCGAGCGCCTCGATGACGGCCACGTCGTCGTCGGTGAACTCCGCGCCGTCGTGCTTGTCGGTCAGGTACAGGTTGCCCCAGGCTTTGTCGCCGATGAGGATCGGCACTCCCAGGAACGTCCGCATCGGCGGGTGCCCGGGCGGGAAGCCCACCGAGTCGGGGTGTTCTTGCAGGTTCTTCAGCCGCAGCGGTTCGGGGTGGTCGATGATGTGGCCGAGGATGCCGCGGCCCTGCGGCGGTTCGCCGAGTGCGGCGATCGCCTCTTCCGACAGGCCGTGGGTGCGGAAGTCGGCCAGGCCGCCGGAGTCGTCGAGGACGCCGAGCGCCCCGTAGCGGGCGTCGACGAGCGTGCAGGCGGCGGCGACGATCCGATCGAGTACGGCCGACAGTTCCAGTCCCGACCCGATGCCGATGACGGCGTCCAGCAGGGCGCGCCACCGTTCCCGGCCGATCACGGCTTCGTCGGCGCGTGAGCCGAACTCGGTGAGTGGGCCGTCCATCGGGTGTCGGCGTGTACACGGGTCGAGCCCATCGGGTCCCTGCCCGGGCGAGGAGGCCATGCCACGATGCTAACGGCTCGGCCCCCGCCTCGCCAAAGCGGAGAGTCCGGCGCATACGGATACGGTCCCTGCACGGGGGAGTCCCGCGTGTGCGGGGCCGCGGCCGCCGACGGTCCCCTCCGGGCAGGACCTCGGACTCCTGGCGGGCCCCCGCCCGCCGGGGTTCACTGGAGTGGCGGACACCGATATGACGAGCACTATCGCGATGGGCACTGCCGTGATGGGCATTGTCGCGACGGGTGCTGTCGCGACGCGCACGATGAAGGCGAGGACCAGATGTGCGACCACTGCGGATGCCAGGACTTCCCGCTCATCGCCGAGTTCACCGAGCAGCACCGGCGCATCCAGGAGGCTTCGGGCCTGCTGCGGCACGCGATCGGCCACGGTGACCATGAGGAGGCCCGACGGCGGCTGGAGGCGTTGACTGCGCTCTTGAAGCCGCACGTGGAGGCCGAGGAGCAGGGCCTATTCGCCGAACTGCGCGCTGAAGAGTCCATCCGAGTCACCGTCGAGCAGCTGTGTGAGGAGCACACCAGGTTGGGGGCCGCGCTGGAGGGGCCGTCCGGGGAACCGCCGGACTGGGCGCGGGTGCTGGCCGCACTGGACCTGCTGACCGAGCACATATACAAAGAGGAGTACGGGGTGTTCCCCGCTGCGGTGGTCTTGCTGCCGACACCGGTCTGGGACCGGATCACGCCCTCCCACGCCCAGGTGCCGACGGACGCGGTCTCGCATTTGCCTCCGGGATCGATGTCGTCACTGCCCCAATGAACGGTGGCACGGGCCCCCGT
>JAJYSW010000221.1 GCA_021793335.1 Actinomycetes bacterium | reverse complement strand
TACGGCCGTGCCGATTCGACCACATTGCGTTAAAAGGCGAAATGGCCGCCAGCGCATGGACGGGCGGGAGGCGCATGTTTTTCACAGTCGAGGCATGACGGTCTTTCGCGCTCGAAGGGGGCCGGGCCTGGCGATCCTGTCGATTTCCGACTACCCGGCACCTGCTGAGCAGGGCGCCCTTCAGGAAATTGTGCGCCCGCCCACAGGTATCTGTCAGCTGGGACACGTATCCTTGCGAACGTGAACGCCAAAATCTTTCCCACTCCCATAAGGAGTGGGGAACAACACACCCCAATACCGGTGTTGGTGCTGCTGTGACCTGCCCATTCTGCTCTGCCCCCACCGTCCCGGGGGCACGCTACTGCCACAACTGCGGAGCGCCACTGTCCCCCGAGGCCAGCGCTCCCCAGACCGAGCGCCGCTACGTGACGGTGCTCTTCGGCGACCTCTCCGACTTCACCACCTGGTCCGAGAGCCTCGACCCCGAACGGGTCTCCACGGTGACCGACCGGCTCCTCGCCGAATGCGTCGGAGCCGTCAACGAATTCGGCGGCCACGTCGACAAGCTCACCGGCGACGGCCTCATGGCCGTATTCGGCGCGCCCCTCTCCCACGAGGACGACGCCGAACGGGCCGTGCGCGCCGGCCAGGCCATGCAGAAACGCGTCCGCCGCCTGCTCAAGGCCGAATCCGGCGGCGGCCTCCCGATCGGCCTGCGCATCGGCCTGCGCTCGGGCCTGGTCGTCTCCGGCATGCAGGCCAACCTCGAATACACCGTCATCGGCGACACCGTCAACACCGCCGCGCGCCTGTGCGACGCCGCCTCGGTCGGCACCATCTGGGCCGGTGAAGAGACCATGGCCGCCACCAAGCACGCGGCCGCCTGGCGACGCCTCACCCCCGTGCGCCTCAAAGGCAAACGGGAACCGGTCGAAGTGTTCCAGCTCCTCGGCCTCGAAGACGAGCCCGGCGTGCGCGCGAGCCTCGGCGACACCGCGCCGTTCATCGGCCGCGACACCGAGATCGGCCGCGTCACCGGCCGCCTCGACGCCGTCATCGGCCGCGGCGAACCGCTCATCCTCATCCACACCGCCGAAGCCGGCATGGGCAAGACCCGCTTCGCCCGCGAAGTCCGCACCATCGCCACCGACCGCGGAGCCCGCGTCCTCACCGTCCGCGCCGCGCCCTACGGCGAAGGCCGCCGGTTCGGCCCGCTCGCCGACCTGGTCCGCAAAGCCGCCGGTCTCCGCTTCGACGACGACCGCGCCACCGCCGAGGCCAAGCTGCGGCGCATCACCGACGGCCATGGCGCCCATGGCGAATGCCGCCTCAACGTCGAAGTGCTGCTCGGACTCCTGGGCCACGGCCGCGCCGCGGCCCCCGACGGGCCCAACGGGTTCACCGGCCGCCACTCCAGCACCCACACCGTGCCCCTGGCCGTCGCCGAACTCATCACGCACCTGGCCGAACAGCGCCCGCTCGTGCTCAACATCGACGACCTGCACACCGCCTCGGCCGACGGCATCGACGCGCTCGGCGTCGCCCTGGCCAAGATCACCGGCCCGGTCCTGGTGCTGCTCTACGGCCGCCCCGAACTCACCCGCTCCTCGGGAGTGCTCACCCGCATCTCCGAAGCCGAGGTCCACCCGCTGCCGCCGCTGGCCGGCGCCGACGCCGCCCGCCTCCTCTCGGCATTCCTCGACGGCGGACGCCTGCCCAAGGCCGATGAGGAACGCCTCCTCGGCTTCGCACAGGGCAACCCGTACTACCTGGCCGAACTGGTCACGCTACTGCGCGAACAGGACCTGCTGACGCAGTCGGGCGACCGGTGGCGCATGGCCGCCGGCTCCCTGACCGGCAGGGTCCTCTCCCGCGACCTCGCCCAAGTCCTCGGCGCGCGCATCGACGCCCTCTCGCCCTCGGCCAGGGCGCTGCTGCGCGCCGCCTCGATCTTCGGGGACGCCGTCCCACCCGAGGCGACACAGCTGCTGGAGAAAGAAGTACCCGGCGAGTTCGACCGGGCGATCCAAGAACTGCTCGACCGGCGCATGGTGCGCCGCCGCTCCTACGGCGGCTACCGGTTCGTGACCCCGCTGCTGCGCCAGGCCGCGTACGCGCCGATCGGCAAGGCCGACGCCGCGCGCGCCCACGCCGAGATCGCCCGCTGGGCCGCCGATACCGAACTCGAAGGCCAGAGCGCCGACGACCTCGTCGTCTACCACGCCGAACGGGCCGTCACGCTCGCCCGCGAAGTCGAGATCGAAGCGGTCGACGAAGTCTGGAACGTCCTCCCGCTCGCCCTCGAAGCGGTCCGCAAACAGGCCGCGCGGGCCATGGACGCCTCCGAACCCGAGCGGGCCGTCGCCCTGCTCAACGGCGTCGAGCGCTTCGCGCCGCTCTCGGGCCACGACCGGCTCCTGCGCGGCCGGGCCCTCACCCGGCTCGGGCGCACCGCCGCGGCCGAGGCCGAGATCGAGGGCCTCGCGCTCGACCTCGGACTGGCCGTCCCCGGCGACGACCACGATGAACACCCCTCGGGGCGGCTGTTCGGCGACGACTTCCCCGAATCCGAGTCCGAACTGGTCGCGCAACTGCTGCTGCTGCGCGGACGCCTGCACCGGTTCCAAGGCGAACTGGAGAGCGCCCGCGCCGCCTGGACGGCCGCGCTGGCCCTGTCCAGACGCGAAGGACTCGCCGGTCCCCGCTGCGATGCCCAGTGCCGCATCGGCATGCTCGACTACCTCTCAGGGCATCTGACGGTGGCCGAACGGCGGTTCCTCGACGCCTACGACACCGCCATGGGCGTGGGCGACGATAAGCGCATCGCCTGGGCGCTGCAACACCGCGCATGGGTGCTGGTCTCCCGCGGCGACTTCGACGGCGCGGACGAGGTGCTGCGCGAGGCCGCCAAATCCTTCGCCCGCCAGATGGACCTCGTCGGCCGCGCCTGGGTGCGAGGCGCCTCGGCGTTCGCGCTGCTCATGGCCGGTCGCTTCTCCGAGGCCAGGCGTCTGTCCGATGTGTTCCTGCCGATCGGGGAGCGCTCAGGCGACGTGTTCGCCGTCGGCCTCCTGCGCGCCACCGGCGCGGCCGCGTCCGTCGCGCTCGGGCACACCGACGGCGCCGACTCGGCCGCCCGCAAGTCCTTCCGGGACTTCGACCGCATCGACGACGACTGGGGCAGGGGCTTCGCCGAGTACGTGCGGGCTTCGTCCGCGCTGCGGATAGGCGCGCTCGACCACGCCGCCGAACTGGCCGCGACCGCCGAATCCTACGGCGTCGGCACCGGGCACCCGCTGCTCATCAGCCTGGCCCGCAACACGATGGGACGCTGCGCCCTGGCCGCCGGCGATCTCGACGCGGCCGAGGCCGCCGGGCGGGGCGCGCTCGCGGTCAGCACCGACGACGTGCTCGAACCGGCCCGCGCGGCGAGCGAAGCACTGCTCGCCGACGTCGAAGCGGCCCAAGGGAACCGTGCTGCGGCGCTGCGGCGGCTGGCCGCACTGGTCGAACACTACGACGAGCCGTCCCTGGGGCACCCGCGGCGGGCCATCGTGGCGCGCTACGCGCAACTGCTCGACGAGGACGGCCGGACGCGGGACGCCGAGCACTGGGCCGGGATCGCGCTGAAATCCTTCGGTGAGGCTCCGGCCGCGACGGCCTGGGCCGAGGAGTACACGCCTGCACGCATGGACGCCCGGAGCGCGGACGAGACGGGCTGACACCGCGCGGGACGCTTCGGACGGAGGGACGGCCGAACCGGACCGCCCCTCCATCCGAGCGCCGCACGGGGGATATGTTCACTATGGGCTACGGCCACGTATCACAGCGGAAGCGACATATCATACTTTCGGCCAATTGTGAGTGTCTCTTCGTCCAGGCGTATACAGGTTCTGCAAGACGTTGCCGTAACGTTATCGGCCGAAGGTCCGATGACCCGAGACATGCAACGTCGGCCGGGCGGGGGCACGAACACCGACTCGCACTCCGCCATGACCCAGGTTCGACGCAGCGCCCGAGTCACGGCTCATGAACATCGTCGTGAATGGAGGCTGTAACTAGTGGACACCATCTCGTCCTACGGTGCTCCCACCGGTCCCCACCCCACCCCGAACGCCCCGTTCTCCCCACCGGTCGGCTACGACCTCCCCTCGGTCCCGCTCCAACGAGAGACCACCGGTGACATCAAGCGAGACCAGCACCCCGAACTCGACCCCGAGGCGCTCCTGTCGGGCATCGAAAGGCTCACCGGCTTCACCGAGATCGACCGCGGCGCCTACTCCACGGTCTACAGCGCCACCCGCTTCGACGACGGCGTCGAAGTCGCCGTCAAGATCGAATCGCGCCCGCTCACCGACGAAGCCGGACGCCACCGCTTCCGCCACGACGTCCAGACCGCCGGACGCCTCTCCGACCACCCCTGCGTCGTCAAGATGCTCTCGGCCGGACTCACCCACCAAGCGCACCCGTACGTGGTCATGGAGCGGTGCCGCGGCTCCATAGCCGACCTGCTCGACCGCCACACCACGATCCCCCCGCACCGCACGCTGGAGATCGGCATCCGCATCGCCGACGCGCTCGCCGCCGCACACGAGGCCGGGATAGTCCACCGCGACATCAAACCCGCGAACATCCTCGTCAACGCCCGCGGCGAAGCGGTCCTCGCCGACTTCGGGCTGGCCGGCCTCCTGCCGGCACCCCAACCGGGCGAACCGGTCTCGACCATGGCCACGCCCGCGTACGCGCCGCTCGAAGTCTTCCAAATGCGCGAGATCGGCCCCGAAGCCGACGTCTACTCCCTCGCCGCGACGCTGTACACGATGCTCAACGGCGGCCCGCCGCGCTTCCCGGCCGACGGAGTGCTCGACATCAACGACGTAGCGGCCCTGTTCGAGCAGCCCATCCCGGCGATCCCCGGTATATCGCCGCTGCTGCTGGAAATGCTGCGCACCGCGCTCATCAACAACCCGGCGGGCCGCCCCACCGCCGTCGAGTTCCGGGAATTCCTCGCGAGCATCCCCGAGGCGTCCACCGGCATCATCCCGCGCGTGAGGGACACGCCGACCCAGAGCGCACCGATCTCGCCCGCGCCGCAAGGCGTCGGCACCTACGCCGCCTACACCTCCCCGCCGCTCATCGAGACCGAAGCGCCGCCCGAGGTGCCCGAGACGCCGTCGACCCTGCGCCTCGCACCAGGCAGAGGCGGACGGCCACAACCGCCGATGAGCGAGCCCCGGCCGACCGCCGCCGAATACCCGCCCCCCGCCCCCGAACCGCAGGCCGCCGCAGCGGCCGCCCCGGCGGCGACCGGGAAGCCCATGT
>JAJYSW010000007.1 GCA_021793335.1 Actinomycetes bacterium | reverse complement strand
TCGAGGATCTCCAGGGCGATCGTCCCTTGGCCGGTGACGATGTCGCGGTGGTCGAAGGGGTGGATGAGGGTCGCACCGGTCTCGTCGGCGAAGCGGTGGGCCGATTCGAGGGCGTCGTCGACGGCGGCTCCGCCGAGGATCACTTCAGCGCCGTAGCCTCTGGTGGCGGCGACTTTGGGAAGCGGAGCCGCTGCGGGCATGAAGACGGTGGCTCGGGCGCCGAGGGTCGCGGCGGCGAGGGCGACGCCCTGGGCGTGGTTGCCGGCGGAGGCGGCGACGACCCCGCGGGCGCGCTGCTCGGAGGAGAGCTTCGCGACGCGCATATAAGCGCCGCGGATCTTGAACGATCCGGCTCGCTGGAGGTTCTCGCATTTGAGGAAGACGCCGGGGAGGGCGGGGTCCCGGGCCGGTTCGAGGGGCGTGCGGCGCACGACCGCTTCGAGTTCGACGGCCGCCGCGCGGACGTCGGCGAGGGAAACGAGCTCGGTCACGCCCTGATCGTAGTCGGGGGCCCACCGGTGCGGCCCGCTGCGAGCGCCTTCGGCGCGGCGGTTGCAGTCGCCCCGCTGGGATGAAGCACGATTGTGGTTGCACGCCAATGCATCGCCGTGTCCATTGGCAGCAGACGCCCGCCGTGGGAGCGATTCACCAATGCATCATTCACTGAATTGCAGCCCCGGCGGTTTCACCGTGACCACAGGTGTTTTTGAAACCGGTTACAATATTCAGAACATCGCCCACTCGCCCACGAGCGACAACCATCGATACGTCCACACCGCGCGCAGGGAGACACCTTCTGTGACCCCGGGTTTACCGGCAGCAAGAAGGGTGGCCCCCGACACTCGGTTCGACCGCAAGGCTTAAGCTACATCCAGTCAACCACGTCGACGATTCCGCTTCATCTGACGAACATGTAACTACCGGTCCCCTTTTGAACCCCCTGGAGTAAACGGTGACTGCTGTCACGCTGAAGAACGTCTCGAAGGTGTTCCCCGGCGAAACCTTGGCCGTGGACTCTTTGAACATGGAAGTCAACCACGGCGAATTCCTGGTGCTCCTGGGCCCTTCAGGCTGCGGCAAGTCCACCGTGCTTCGAATGGTCGCCGGACTCGAAGCACCCACCGAGGGCGAGATCCTGCTCGACGGCGAATACGCCAATGATCTGCCCCCTCGCGAACGCAATGCCGCGATGATCTTCCAGACCTTTGCGCTGTATCCCCACATGTCGGTCGAGGAGAACATCGGTTTCCCCTTGAAACTCGGCAAGAAGAACAATGCGCAAAGCGTTCCCGAAGCGGTCGGCGACATGGCCGGGGCATTGGGCATCAGTGAGCTGCTGGAGCGCAAGCCGGGGCAGCTCTCGGGCGGTCAGCAGCAGCGTGTCGCAATGGGGCGCGCATTGGTGCGCCGCCCCAAGCTGTTCCTCATGGACGAACCCCTCTCGAACCTCGACATTGGACTCAGGGCCGAGCTTCGTACCGAAATCTCCTCACTGGTGCGCCGCCACAACGCCACCACGTTGTACGTCACGCACGACCAGACCGAGGCGCTGACCATGGCCGACCGCGTCGCCGTCCTGCGCAAGGGCATCCTTCAGGACGTCGGCACCCCCGACGAGGTCTATGAGCGGCCCGCGACCATGTACGTCGCGGCCTTCCTGGGCACGCCCCGCATGAACCTGCTCGAAGCCCGCGTCAACGTCTACCTCGACCGCTACGTCGCCCTTGAATTCGGCGACCAGGAACTCCGCCTGCCCTGGCACGACCTGCGCGGACGCGCCGTCGCCCGCTACCACGGCGAGAACATCGTGGTCGGCATGCGGGCCGAGGCCCTGGCGCCCGTCGCCGAGGGCCAGCCCGGCCAGTCGCTCCAGGGCCGCGTCCGCTTCTACGAGCACCACGGCCACGAGACCCTGGTGTTCCTCGACGTCGGCGCCACCGCGATCGTGCCCGACGGGATCGGCGACAAGCCCGACCTCGCCCGCAACGGGTCCAAGCCTCGCAGGCGCCTGACCGGCCTGTTCGCGGGCTTCGGCGGCGGCCACGTCGAGCAGCGCCCCGAGGAGGACACCGGGCCCATCCGCAAACCGGCCGACCTGGTGTTCCGGCTGCCTCCGCACATTCCGATCTCGGCCGGGCAGCCGATCACCGTGGCCGTGCACATGGACGCGTTGCACTATTTCGACAAATTCGGCAAGCGCATCGACGTCGGCTGGAGCCAGCGCGCCTGATCCGCCCGGCCGGAAGCCCATGAACGCCGAAAGCGCTTGAGAGGCCGAACGAGGCCTCTCAAGCGCTTTGGCTCTGCGCAGTCGTCGACCGGCCGCCGCCGCGACCCGTCGCGCATCAGCTCTCGAAGAGCTCGGTGCCGATGATCTTCACCGTCAGCTCCGAGCCGTTGGGGGCCTCGTAGGAGACCGTGTCGCCTTCCTTGTGGCCGAGGATCGCCGAACCCAGTGCGGAATCGGGGCTGTAGACGGTCACGTCCGTCGTCGCGGCGATCTCGCGGGAGCCGAGCAGGAACTTCTCGGTGTCGTCGAGGTCGCCGTCGAAGGCGATCGTCACGACCGTGCCGATCTGGATCTCGTCGCTGGCCTTGACCTCGCCGACCCTCGCGCTGCGCAGCAGGTCCTCCAACTGGCGGATGCGCCCCTCCTGTTTGCCCTGCTCTTCCTTGGCGGCATGGTAGCCGCCGTTCTCGCGCAGATCGCCCTCCTCACGGCGGGCGTTGATCTCGGCGGCCATCACGGGTCGGTTCGCGATGAGCTCGTCCAGTTCGCCCTTGAGGCGGTCGTACGCCTGCTGGGTCAGCCACGTGCCTTGGTCATTGTGAGTAGCCATAGTTCAAAATCCTCCGAATGTTGCGGTCTGTGCTCTGCGCGGGTCCGCTGCGTAGCGGGGTGCGAGTAGCAAGATGCCCGCCGACCGTTCACGGTGCGGCGGGCCGAAGATCAAGTGGTAAGTCTGCCTGCCAACACCGCTGGACTTCACCGGTGTTGGGTTCTCCCGTCACCGCCAGCGTGTAGGTCGCCTTGACGTGAGTGGATTCGTCCGCTGGAATTCGCACCTCAGCGAAGCCGATCTCGGCGCCGTCGACATTGCGCGATCTGACGCGGCAGATCGCGCCCTCGCCCGCCGGCTTGTACACCTCGAAGGTGATCTCCACCCGACCCGGCTCCGCATCATCGAACGCCAAGAGCCTCGGTGTATATTTCCCGTGGCCGTACTGGTCCTGGAGACTCCACGCGACGCCGAGCCCGGCGACGATCACCGCCAAGGTCAGCACCGCCGTCGTTATCGGGCGGCGACGCCTACGCTCGCGGCGGCGACCGTAGCGACCAGCCGGGAAGGAGACGTCGTCCGGTTCGGGCACGCCTCTATCCGTGGTCTTGGTCTCACTCATTTGGCCGCTCTCTAGCACAGGCGTCATCGGGTTGGGAAGAATCGATTATCGAGTATCGTTGCACAGAATGCCAGAGCCGACAACCTTCGCATGCGTGCGAGTCGGCTCCTCGGCCCCCAGCAGCTGTACTTTTGGCACCCACCAGTGAGGTCAACCGCCGTGTCGAACGCGTCCAACGCTCTGCGCCTGATGTGTGTTCACGCACACCCCGACGACGAATCGAGCAAAGGCGCCGCCACGATGGCACGCTATGCCCGCGAAGGCGTCGAAGTGCTGGTGGTGACCTGCACCGGCGGTGAGCGCGGCGACGTGCTCAACCCCAAGATGGACCGGCCCGAGATCCAGGAGAACCTTCCCCGGATCCGCACCGAGGAGATGGACCGGGCCCGCGAGATCCTCGGGGTGCGACAGCACTGGCTCGGCTTCACCGACTCCGGCCTGCCCGAGGGCTGGCTCCCCGACTCCGGCATCCCGCTGCCCGAGGACGCCTTCTATCTGGTGCCGACCGAGAAGGCCGCCGCGCCCCTGGTCGAGATCATGCGTTCTTTCCGGCCGCACGTCGTGACCACCTACGACGAGGAAGGCGGCTATCCGCACCCCGACCATGTCAAGACCCACGAGATCTCCGTGGCGGCCTTCGACGCGGCCGGCGATCCGGCGCTGTACCCGGACCGAGGCGAGGCATGGCAGCCGCTGAAGCTGTACTACGGGCACTCCTTCGGCAGGCCGCGGATCGAGGCGCTCCACCGGGCCATGATCGACGCCGGACTCGAATCACCCTATGAGGACTGGGTCAACGGCGATCGGGACTGGACGCGCGACAAGAGCGACCGGGTCACCACCCGCGTCGAGTGCGCCGACTACTTCCAGATCCGCGACGAGGCGCTCAAGGCCCACGCGACGCAGGTCGATCCCGACGGGTTCTGGTTCGCGGTCCCGCGCGAGATCCAGCAGAAGGCGTGGCCCACCGAGGATTACGAACTCGTCACCTCCCACGTCGAATCCCGGCTGCCGGAGGACGATCTCTTCACCGGAGTGCTGTGACCCCACCGCCCCCGTTGCATCACCGACACCACGGTGAGCCACTCCCGCCACACCGATAATGCCGAAATGTCCCCACTGAGGCCCCCGCCGCGGGGTACGAACTGTCGGTCTCCCGACACCACGGTGTAATTCCTCGGAAAGTGCGGGAACGTTGTTGCAAGCGCGTCGCTGCGGGATACCGTGCCAGGAAAGCCCGAGCCGATGTACGGCTCGTAGGCTTCGCCGAGAAGGGCCACGGGCGGGTAACGGCGACGGCGGCAGAACGGAGGTGGAGCCATGGTCAGCCGCGAGACTTCACCGGCGCGGACGACGTCGTTCGTCGGCAGTCTTCTCGTCGCCACGCCAACGCTGCAGGATCCGAATTTCGACCGGACCGTCGTGATCGGCGTCGGACACGAGTCCGACGGCGTCCTCGGGGTCGTCCTCAACCGGGCCACCGAGCTGCCGGTCGCGGACGTGCTCGGCGACTGGGGCGGCCTGGCGGGTGATCCGGCCGTGCTCTTCGAGGGCGGCCCGGTGCAACCCGAGGCGGCCATCGCGCTGGGCTGGAGCAAGGCCGACGCACCCGAGTCCGAGGCGTTCCGGCCGGTCATGGGCCGCTTGGGCACACTCGACTTGTCGCGAGATCCCGGCGAGGTCTCGCACCTGCTGGACGGCATGCGGGTGTTCGCCGGGTACGCCGGCTGGATGCCGGGCCAGTTGGAATCGGAGATCGACGCGGGGGCGTGGATGGTGTTCGACGCCCTGCCCGCCGATCCCTTCTCGACGAATCCGGAAGACCTGTGGTCGATGGTGTGGAAACGCCAGGGCGGCCTGCTCTCCGCGGTGGCGCACTACCCGGCCGATCCCAGCATGAATTGAACCGTCACGGGCGCCAGGCCATGAGGATGACCACGGCGCCGTAGAAGACGAAGTTGAGCCCTGCGAGCGCCAGCAGTCGGCCGCGGTGCTGTTCGATCGCCTCGCCGTCGAGGACGCCCTCGGAGTCCTGGAGGTCCTTGCCGATGCGGGCGAGGACGGAGGGGACGACCGCGGCGCCGTTGACGAGGGCGATGACGTACAACGTGGCGGCGATGACGAGCCACGGATCGGCGAAGGAGTACGCATCGCTCGTGGACATGGCGAGCGCCCCGAAGAGTGCCGGGAGGAGCGTCAGCGCATTGAAGGCCATGGCGCGCCGTCCGGCCGCATGGACGGCGTCGCCGTCGCGGACGCGCAGCGCCCGCTCGCCGAGCCAAGGGGCGACCATGGCGGGCCCGACGAGGATCACCACGCTCAGCACGTGAAGGATCACCAGCAATGTGTGCATGTGGTGATCGTACGACCACACATGAGCCGAATATCCCGAAAGCCGTGATCGCCCTAGATGCGGATATATATGGACATCGGGTCTTCTGATGGAGTGCTGCGAGACGGCGATCCGGTATCTTTCGTTGACATGGACGCAGACGCACACGAACTCGGCGCCGCCGCACCCGAGCGGGAAGCGTCGCCCCGGTGCTGACCGCATGGCTGCTGACGCTCCTGGCCTTGGCGCTGATCGCTTTGAACGCGCTGTTCGTCGCCGCCGAGTTCGCGTTCGTCACGGTCGACCGCCCCGCCATCGCCCGCGCCGCCGAGAGCGGCGATAAACGCGCCGTCTCCGTGGGCAGGGCCCTGACCTCCCTCTCCACTCAGCTCTCCGGCGCGCAGCTGGGCATCACCGTCACCAGTCTGATCGTCGGTTTCATCGCCGAACCGTCGATCGCGAGGCTGCTGGCCGGGGCCGTCGAGGCCGCGGGTCTGCCCGAGGCGACCGGCCTCGCCGTCTCGCTCACGGCGGCGTTCGCGCTCGTCACGATCGCCCAGATGGTCTTCGGCGAGCTGATTCCCAAGAACTGGGCCATCAGCGAACCGGTGCGCATCGCCCGCGCCGTCGCCGGACCGCAGCGCCTGTTCACCGCGCTCTCCAAACCGTTGATCCGCGTGCTCAACGGGATGTCGAACGTCATGATCCGCGCGCTCGGCGTCGAGCCGCGCGAGGAGCTGGCCTCGGCCCGCTCCGCGCAGGAGCTCGGGGCACTGGCGGCCCGGTCCGCCGCGCAGGGGCTGCTCGACCAGAGCGTGGCCCATCGGGTCGCCCAGGCCGCCGAGTTCGACCTGCTCACCGCCGCCGACGTGATGACCCCGCGCCCGCGAGTGCGGTTCATCGAAGCCGACGCGACCGCCGCCGATGTGCTCGCCCTGGTGGCCTCGACCGGGCACGCCCGTTTCCCCGTGCAGGGCGAGACGGTCGACGACATCCTCGGCGCCGTCCATTTCAAGGCCGCGCTCGCCGTCCCGCCGGAGCGGCGCGAGGAGGTCCCCGCGGCGGCGATCATGGCATCGATCAGCGCGGTGCCGGCGACGATGGCGCTCGACGACGTGCTCACCGAACTGCGCGGCGGGCTCCAGCTGGGCGTCGTGATCGACGAGTACGGCGGCACCGACGGCATCGTCACCCTCGAAGACCTCGTCGAAGAGGTCCTCGGTGAGATCGATGACGAGCACGACCGCCCCGCAGGACGCCCTCGGCGTCTCTCCGACGGCTCCTGGAGTCTGCCGGGGGCGCTCCGGCCCGACGAGATCGACGATCTCACCGGCGTCGAGGTGCCCGAGGCCGAGCACACCGACACCGTCGGCGGGCTCATCACCGAGCGCCTCGGCCGCTTCGCGCGCACCGGAGAGGCGATCACCATCACCGCGCTCGACCGCGGCAGGCTCGATGAGGACGGCCTGCCGACCCCGGTCAGGGCCATCCTGGCCGTCACGGCGGTCGACGGCCGCCACATCACCCGCGTCCGGCTCACCGCCGAACCCGAGGCCCCTCCCGCCGAAGAGGAAGCGGAGGACCGGCCGTGACGAACCTGACCGGTCTGATCACGGGTATCGTCCTGCTGATCGGCAACGCCTTCTTCGTCGGCGCCGAATTCGCGTTGATCGCCGCGCGGCGCACCCAGATCGAACCGCGCGCCGCCGCGGGCAGCCGTCCGGCCCGCATGACGCTGCGCGCGATCGAGCACGTCTCGCTGATGATGGCCGGCGCGCAGCTGGGCATCACCATGTGTTCGCTCGGGCTCGGTGCCGTCGCCGAGCCCGCCGTCGCGCGCGCCATCGAGGGGCCGCTCGATGCGCTCGGCGTCCCCGGCGGCCTGCTGCACCCGATCGCGTTGGTCATCGCGTTGACGACCGTGCTCACCTTCCATATGACCGTCGGCGAGATGGTGCCCAAGAACATCGCGATCGCCGCGCCCGAACGCACCGCGCTCGCCCTCGGGCCGCTCCTGTACGTGATCGTCACGGTCCTCAAGCCGCTGCTGGTGCTCGTGAACTGGATCGCGAACCACACGCTGCGGCTGATGAAGGTCGAACCGCAGGACGAGGTGGCCTCGGCGTTCACCGCCGAAGAGGTCGCCGGATTCGTCGCCGAGTCGAAGCGCGAGGGACTGCTCGACGAGGAGGCGCACATGCTGCTGTCGGGCGCGCTGGCCATCGGTGACGATACCGTCGAGGCGATCATGGTCCCGGCGGCCGAACTGGTGTCGGCCTCCATCGGTTCGAGCGTCGGGGATCTGCAGCGGCTGTGCGTGGTGACGGGCCATTCCCGCTTCCCGATCACCGAGGAGAGCGGCGGCATCGTCGGCTACGTCCACATCAAGGACCTGCTCGACCACGCCCCGGACGAACGGCTGTCCGCCGAGGAGATCCGCCCGCTCGTGCGTTTGGCGCAGGGCACTCGTGTCGATCGCGCCCTGACCGTCATGCAGACCGCGGCCAGCCACGTCGCACTCGTCACCGACGAGGAGGGGAGCCTGTTGGGCGCGGCGATGCTCGGCGACGTCGTCTCCCGGCTCGTGGGAGAACGGGTGTCGCTTTAGGCTCCAGGGCCGCCGGGAGCCGCACTCGGCCCTCTTCAGAGGAGTTCGCGGACGACCATGGCGACCAGGGCGTCGACGTCCTCCTCACCCATCGGTTCGCCGGTCATGCCCATGCGGTGGAGCAGGGTGCCGACGACCACGTCGATGACGAACAGCATCCGCTGCTCCGGCTCGCCCAGTCGCTTCTCCAGCGCTTCCAGGTAGGGGGCTTGGAAGCGGGTCGCGAGGAGTCGGCGCAGCGCGGGATCGCTGACGGCGTCGGTGAACACGCCCGCGAACGCCGCGCCGACTCCGGGTTCGCCGATCTTCGCCGCCGTCCATCGCACGGCCGTCTCCAAGACCGCTTCTCGGGAGGCGCCGCTCAGCGGTACCGGGCCGAAGGCGTCGAGGAGGCAGTCCACGATCAGCGCGCCCTTGGACGGCCACCGGCGGTAGATGGTGGTCTTCGCGACACCGGCCGCCGCGGCGATGCGGTCCATGGTCGCGCCCGCGTAGCCCAGTTCGTCCACCGTGCGCAGGGTGGAGGCGAAGACCGCGGCGTCCACGCTGGCGCGGGGGCGTCCGGGTCCTCTGGGGGCGGTGTTCGTTCGGGCCATGCCTTCACGATAGCAATTATGCTACCTTTGGTATCGATACCTTCGGTAGCGAAATACGACATGAGGAGCACCCGTGACCCACGCCACCCGCTCATCGCGGCTGCCGCTCAGGCTCCGACTGTTCACCGCGCTTCAACGAGAACCGGACTGGTCCGCGATGTCGCCCGAGGAACTGGCCGAGTACAGCGATGCACGCAACCGCGCGGTCGCCTCCCCTCCGGCCCGACTGCTCACCGGCCTGCCCGACCGCGCGGCCACCATCGACTGGCAGCGGACCGACCTGCCGGACCGCTCCCTCCCGGTCCGGGTCTACCGGCGCTCGCCCCGGCGGGGCGACCCGGAGACCGACCTGCCGCTCGTGCTCCACGTGCACGGCGGAGGGTCCACGGGCACGGCCGTGCAGTGCGACTGGCTCAACGGCCACATCGCCGCACGCCTGCCCGCAGTGGTCGTATCGGTCGAACACCGGCTCGTCGCCCCGGACGTCCCGATCTCGGCGGCCGTCGACGACGGCTGGGACGCACTGCGCCACGTGGTGCACAACGCCGCGAGCAGGCGAATCGATCCCTCGCGGACGGCCGTCGTCGGCGAGAGCGCCGGAGCGCTGATCGCCGCCCTGCTCACCGTCCGCGCCAGAGCATCGCGGTTGCCGCTGCGTTCGCAAGTGCTGGTCAACCCGTGCGTCGATCTGACCTCCCGGGCTTTCGACCACCGGTCGATGACCGAGTTCGCCGACAGCCCGACCCTCACCGTGGAACAGATCGAATACTTCATTCGGCTCGCCGCCCCGCCGGGCGCCGACGCCCGCGCGCTGTCGCCGCTGCACGCCGACGACCTCGGCGGGCTGCCGCCCGCCCTGGTGGTGGTGCCGGTGCTCGACCCCCTGGCCGACCACGGACGCGCCTACGCCGACCGGCTGCGCGAAGCCGGGACGCCGGCCCGAGTGAGCGAGCACCCGCGAGCCGGCCATGCGTTCATCAGCACACCCGGCCTGGTCCCCGAGGCCAAGGCCGCGCGGGCCCGGATCACCGAATTCCTCCGCGACCGACTCGCCGATTGACCGCCCACGACATCGAGGAAGCACCGACGCGAACGACATGACCACCACCGACCGCATCGACGCCGAGGCACGGTCCAGGCCGTCCATGGCCACCGAACCCTCCGCGGAGCCCGGTCCGGGACGGCTGCTCCGGCCGTACCTGGGAAGCTTCGCCGCCGTGATGGCATTCCAAGTCATCGGCGCCCTCGCGGGCCTGGTACCGCTGTTGGCGGTCGTGGAGCTGGGCCGCACGCTGCTGGCGCCCGGCCCGGTCGACGGCGGCCACGTCCGAGCCGTCGTGATCGCGGGCGCGGCGGGCCTGCTCGTCCGTCTCGTGTTCACGGCCGCATCCTCCGGCATCGGGCACCTGCTCGACGGCCGCGTGCAGTTGTCGTTCCGCCGTCGACTCGCCGAGCACCTGGGGCGAGTGCCGATCGGCTGGCTCTCCCGGCGGCGGACCGGCGCACTGGCGAAAGTCGTGGGCGAAGACGTGAGCGCGGTGCATCCATTCATCGCCCACGCCCCCGGCGAGCTCGTCGCCGCGTTCGTCGTCCCGACGGCCTCGCTGATCTACCTGTTCGCCGTCGACTGGAGACTCACGCTCATCACCCTCATCCCGGTGGGCCTCGCGGTGGCGCTGGTGCCGTTGATGATGACGCCCGCCCGGCTGCGCGAGCAGCAGGACTTCGACCGGGGCATGGGACGGATCTCGAACGCGGTCGTGGAATTCATGCAGGGCATCGCGGTGGTCAAGTCCTTCGGCGGCGCCGGACGCGCCCACCGCGAGTTCCTGACGGCCGCCGACGATTTCGTCGACACCTTCCGCCGGTGGGTGCGCGGCGTCTCCGGCATCGCCGCCGGGATGCAGCTCGCGCTCTCGCCGCCGTTCGTGCTGCTGGTCGTCTTGATCGGCGGCACGGCCCGCATCGCCTCCGGCGGCCTGGCCCCTGCGGACCTGCTGCCGTTCGTCCTCCTCGGACTGGGGTTGACCGCCCCGGTGGCCGCTCTCGGCCACGGCTTCGACGACATGCAGGCCGCCTGGCGCGCGACCGGCCGCATCCGCGACGTGCTCGACGAGCCGCCGCTCCCCGAACCGGCGAGGCCGATCGCACCTCGGGGGCACCGGGTCGAACTGCGGGGCGTCCGGTTCGGCTACGAGGCCGACCGCGAGGTACTCCGCGGGATCGACCTGGTGCTCGCGCCGGGAACGGTCACGGCCGTCGTCGGTCCCTCGGGAAGCGGCAAGTCCACACTGGTGCAGCTGCTGCCGCGGTTCTTCGATCCGACCGGCGGCTCGGTCTCCTTGGGAGGCGTCGACCTGCGTGATATGAGCAGCCGCGAACTCCGCCGGCGGGTCTCGTTCGTCTTCCAGGACGTCCGCCTGCTGCGCGCCTCGGTCGCGGACAATATCGCGCTGGCCGTGCCGCACGCCGGCCGCGAGGACGTCGTCCGCGCGGCCGGGATGGCGAACCTCCACGAGCGCATCCTCGAACTGCCGCACGGGTACGAGACGGTGATCGGCGAGGAGGCCGGGCTCTCCGGCGGCGAGGCCCAACGCCTCGCGATCGCACGCGCGATCCTGGCCGACGCCCCCGTCATGGTGTTCGACGAGGCGACCGCCTTCGCCGATCCGCAGACCGAGCAGGCCGTGCGCCGGGCGCTCGCGGCGCTGCAAGGGGACCGGACGATGCTCGTCATCGCCCATCGGCTCGCGACCATCGCCGACGCCGACGCCGTCGCGGTGCTGGAGGACGGCGTGATCGTCGAATACGGCGCACCGGCCGAACTGCGAGCACGGGGCGGGAAGTTCGCCGAGTTCTGGCGCTCCCACCGCTCGGCGGACTCAGGCGGAGATCAGGTCCACAGTCACTCGGCGAAGGAGGAGCACCCGTGATCCGATTGCTGCTGCGCGTGCTCGGAAACGAGTACGCCCGCCCGGTGCGCCGCACCGTGGCGCTGATGACGGCGACCGCAGTGGTCGAGGGCCTGACCTACGCGCTGCTGGCGCCGGTGCTGCGGACGCTCTTCGGGAGCGAACCGGCCGATGCGCTGCCCTGGCTGGTGGGTTTCGGCATCGCGGTCGCGTCTTACGCGGCGTTGCGCTACGTCAGCGATCGGTCCGGTTTCCGTGTCGGGACCACGATGCTCCGAGGCGTGTACCACCGTCTCGGTGATCATCTCGCCCGGCTGCCCTTGGGCTGGTACGGCACCGAACGCGTCGGGAAGATCGCCGTCACCGCCGGCCCGGGTGTCCTACAGGCGATGAGCGTGATCGCCCATATGCTCGCGCCGTTCATCGCCGCCGCCGTGACACCGCTGACGATCGTCGCCGTCATGCTCGCCTTCGACTGGCGGATGGGCCTGGCCGCCCTGGCCGCCGCCCCGGTCGTGGCCGCCGTCCAGGTCTGGACCGCGCGGTCGACGGCCGCCGGCGACACCGAACGCGCCGAACGAGAGCAGGAGGCGACCGGGCGCGTCATCGAATACCTTCAGGCCCAGCCGGTACTCCGGGCGGGCGGACGGACCGCCGAACGCTTCGGCATGCTCGACGACGCGCTGCGCGGGTTGCAGCGCTCGGCCCGCAGCCAGACCCTGTCGACGCTGCCGGGCGTCCTGGGGACGACGATCACCGTCCAAGCGGTGTTCACCGGGCTGCTGGCGCTGGGCGCCTATCTCGCGGTCGGCGGGGACATCGGCACGGCGACGGTCCTGACGGTCCTGGTGCTCGCCGCCCGCTGCGCCGACCCGCTGCTGTCGCTCTCGGAGATCGGCGGGAAGCTCCGTGGCGCGCGTTCGGCCCTGACCGAGATCGATGCCCTGCTGCGCACCGATCCGCTGCTCGAACCGGCCGAGCCGGTCCGGCCCGAGCGCCATGACCTCCAATTCGAGTCAGTGACCTTCCGGCACGGCGACCGCACCGTGATCGACCGGGTCTCACTGTCCGTGCCCCAGGGGCGGCGGCTCGCCGTCGTCGGCCCGTCCGGGTCGGGTAAGACCACTCTGCTCCATCTGCTCGCGCGGTTCTTCGATGTGGAATCGGGCGCGGTCCGCATCGGCGGCGTCGACGTGCGCGCGATCGGCACCGAGGATCTGATGTCCCGGATCGCCATCGTCTTCCAGGACGTCTACCTCTTCGACGGCACGATCGAGGAGAACGTGCGCCTCGGCCGACCGGACGCCGACGATGCGGCGCTGCGGGCCGCGGCGACCGCGGCGGGGCTCGACGAGGTGATCGAGCGACTGCCCGGCGGATGGGAGTCGAACGTCGGCGAGGGCGGCGCGCTCCTGTCCGGCGGCGAGCGCCAGCGCGTCTCGATCGCGCGAGCGCTGCTCAAGGACGCGCCGATCGTTCTGTTGGACGAGGTGACCTCCGCACTGGACCCGGTGAACGAGGCGGTCGTCCAGGCAGGCGTCGAACGGCTGGTGGCGGGCAGGACCGTGGTCATGGTCGCGCATCGGCTGCAGACGGTCCGGCACGCCGACGGCATCGTCTTCCTGGACGGCGGCCGAGTCGTCGAGGAGGGCCGCCATGACGAGCTACTGCACGGCGGCGGCCGGTACGCCGACTTCTGGCACCTCGCGGCGGCTCCCGAACGTTGACGGGCGCACCGCCGTGGCCGCGAGGAGAGCAAAAAGCACCGGGAACATGAAGCATGTTCCCGATGCTCGATGGTGGAGCTGCAGGGAATCGAACCCTGGTCCTCCGCTGCGTCAGTGAGACTTCTCCGGGTGCAGTCCGCTGTGTCTTTTATCGAGCCCCACCGCTCACGCGGACAAGTCGGTGAGACGGGCTCTATCCGCTGAAAATGTCGTGCGATGACCCAGCGACCAAGTCATCGACCTAGTGTCCTCAATGATGCCGCTGTTCCGGAGCGGACACGCCTCCGGAGCGGCAACTTCACCGTCGCTTAAGCAGCGAGAGCGAAGTCAGTGCGTTTTGCGTTGGCACTTGTTGGTTTCCAACGTTGGTTTACGAGACGGCGTTGGCTTCCTCGACCCGCTTCCCTCACATCAACCTACGGAGTCGAAACCGATCAGCCCCCGGTTGAGGTGAGATACCCCTGTTCAGTTGTACCTCAGCAATGCTAGCTCAGTTCCCTCGGCGGGAGCCACTGGATATCGCGCCCGCCTCTTCTTCCAACGGCGAGGGCGGTCGGGATATTCCCGGTCTACTGGCCGCGCTTGGCGGCCCTGCCGGCGGCTCGTTCGATCTCGCGGTCGGCCTCGCGCTTGGCGATGGCCTGGCGCTTGTCATAGGTCTTGCGGCCCCGGGCCAGGCCGAGCTCCATCTTCGCCCAACCGTTCTGGAAGTACACCGACATCGGCACCAGCGTCAGACCGGCCTCGTCGAGCTTGGGCCTGAGCCTGTCGATCTCACCGCGGTTCAGCAGGAGCTTGCGGATGCGCCGCGGCGGGTGGTTCGTCCAGGTCCCGTGGTCGTACTCGGGGATGTGGAAGTTGTGCACGCGCGCCTCGCCGTTGTAGATCTCGGCGTAGGCGTCGACGATGTTGCCTCTGCCCTGGCGCAGCGCCTTGACCTCGGTCCCGGACAGGACCAGCCCGGCCTCATAAGTGTCCAGGATGTCGTAATCGTACCGCGCTTTACGATTCGTGGTCACGACGGTGCGTTCGGGGCCGGAATGTTTGACCTTCGGCTGCTTCTTCTTGGACACGTGCCAAGCTTAACGATCGAACAAATGTATGTCGACGCTTATATTCGCAGGCCCTGACGGTCAACGGCACAGACAGGACGGCAAATACCCCAGCGGGTCGACCCGTTCGCCGTTCTCTCGGACCTCGAAGTGCAGGTGCGGACCGGTCGAGGCGCCGGTGGAGCCGACCGCGCCGATCCCCTCGCCCCGCTCGACCCGCTGGCCGTCGCTCACCCAGATGCTCGACTGGTGTGCATAGCAGGTGTCCAGGCCGTCGCCGTGGCTGATGCAGGTGAGCATCCCGTAGCCGCCGTTCCAGCCGGCGGAGACCACGGTGCCAGACTGGGCGGCGTAGACCGTCGACCCCTCTCCCGCGGCGAAGTCGGTGCCGCCGTGGAAACGGTCGGTGCCGTAGATGGGGTGGCGTCGCCACCCGAAGTCCGAGGATTTCCAGCCGCTGACCGGCTGCACGAACCCTGAGGACGAGCCGGGGGAAGACGACGAGGACGCCGCCTCGCCGGAATCGGCGACCGCACCCGCCGTCTCGGCCTCGTCGGCGCCCTCGGCCGCTCTGGCGTCGTTGATCGCGCGCAGGGCGTCGGCGAGTCGCTCGGACTCGGTTTCGAGCGCTTCGTACTCGGCCTGGGCCTCGGCCTCGGCGGCCTCGGCGACGGCCAGCGCATCGGTGCGATCGACGACGAGCTGCGTGACGGTCTCCCGGGCGACCTCGGCCTCCCGGTAACGCTCCTGGGCCGCGATCAGGGCCTCATCGGCCGCGGTCCTGGCGTCGGCGGCCTCGGCCTCGGCGAGCGAGGCGGCCCCTTCGGCGTTGGCCGCGACCCTGCGGTGGAGCGTGATCTCCTCGACCGTGCGGTTCTTGCCTTCGATCATGAATTCCAGATAGGTGAGCCGGTCGAGGGCCTGAGACGTGTCCTCAGAGGCGAGAATCGCGTCGATGGTGAGCAGTTCGGCACCGCGGTAGGTGGCGGTGAGCACTGCGATCCGATTGTTCCGGGCCGCTTCGACGGCGGCCGCCGCGGCCTCGAACTCGGCCTCGGCCGCTTCGAGTGCCTCGCGGGCCGCTTCGGCCCGCTGCGCCGCTTCGGTGGCTATGGCCTCGGCCGCGGCCACCCGCCCTTCGGCCTCGGCGACGGCCCGCTCGGCCTCCGGCAGCAGGGCCTCGGCCTCGGCCAGGATCTGCCCGGCCTCTTGTACCTCCTCGGCGGCGCCTTCGAGCTGGGCGGCCATGATGGCCTTCTCCCGTTCGACGTCGTCGAGCTCTTCCTGTGAACCGTGCCCTGAAACAGGACTGCTCGCGGCCGCTCCGAAGAGCAGGGCCACGAGCAGCAAACCGATTCGTCCCTTCCACCCGTCACCTCGCCCACGGCTTCGTATTCGAATTCGTGTGAACGCTGTGCTCATAGGGCACGAAGGTAATCCGCCAATGACAGATCTTCGGTAATTCAAGACAAGCTACCCCATTAGGGTGAAATCACACCTTTATGTTGAATCTGAGGGTGATCCATGCAGTGATCGCGGAGATCACCGCGGAAACCCCGGCCAGGATCGGCAGCAGGAGCAGCACCGAGCGCCATTCGACCGGCGGCATCAGACTGAACAGGTCCGCGAACTGGCCGTCGATGACGAAGATCTTCGCGGCGATCAAGGTGCCGAAGGCGAACAGGGCGCCGATGACGCCGGCGAAGACCGCCTCCAGGACGAACGGGGCCTGCACGAACCAGTTCGGGGCGCCGACCAGCTTCATGATCGCCACTTCACGACGCCGCGAGTAGGCGGCGACCTGGATCGTGTTGGCCACCAGCATCAGGGCCGCGATGCCCTGGACGAGCGCCACGATGAGCGTCAGGCGCTGAGCGCCGCCGAGGATGTCGAAGACCTGCTGGAGGATCTCTTTCTGGTTCGTGGCCTGGTAGACGCCCTCGCGATCGGCGAATTGGGCGATGAGTTCATCGGCGTCGTCGATGTCCTTCATCTTGATGCGGAACGCGGCCGGAAGGACCTCCGCGCTCACCGAGGCGACCAGGTCGGGAGATTTCTCGAAGGTCTCCTGGAACCGCTTCCAGGCGTCTTCCTTCGACTCGTACTCAACCTGGGCGACGTATTCACTCGACTTGAGATCCGACTCGATCTGCGCCGTGACCTCCTCGCTCACGTCGCGCTCCAGGTAGATGACCACCTCGAGGTTGGTCTGGTAGTACTCCTCGATGACGTCGACCTGGTTGTACAGCAGCAGGCCGGCTCCCAACATCGTCAACGACACCGCCATGGTGATGATCATCGCGACGGTCATGGAGATGTTGCGCCACAGTCCGAGGAAGACCTCGGACATCACGTACTTCGCGCGCATGTGCTCTGTTCTCTGCCTTCCGCTTAGCCGTAGACGCCGCGAGCCTGGTCACGGACGATCTGGCCGTTCTCGATCTCGATGACGCGACGGCGCATCTGGTTCACGATGTTGGAGTCGTGGGTGACCATGACGATGGTGGTGCCGGTCCGGCTGATGCGGTCGAGGAGCCGCATGATCTCGATCGAGGTGTCGGGGTCGAGGTTACCGGTGGGCTCATCGGCCAGGAGCAGCAGCGGGCGGTTGACGAACGCGCGCGCCACGGCCACGCGCTGCTGTTCGCCGCCGGACAGCTCGTGAGGGTAGCGGTGTTCCTTGCCGCCGAGTCCGACCAATTCGAGGACTTCGGGGACGACCCGCCGGGCCACCGACCGGGGCTTGCCGATCACTTCGAGCGCGAACGCGACGTTCTCGGCGGCGGTGCGGTTCGGCAGGAGCCGGAAGTCCTGGAACACGCAGCCGATGCTGCGCCGGTAGGCCGGCACCTTCCATCGCCGCAGCTTGGTCACGTCGATGTCGCCGACGGTGATCTTGCCCTTGTCGGGGACCTCTTCGCGCAGCAGCAGCTTGATGATCGTGGACTTCCCCGCACCGGTCGGACCGATGAAGAAGACGAACTCGCCCTTGTCGATGAAGACGTTGATGTCCTCGGTCGACGGGCGGTTCGATCGGGGGTAGTGCTTGGTTACGCCCTCGAGCTGAATCACGAGGCGGAGTCTAGCCGCCGAAGCAGTGCGCCGCTCGGGCGGCTCCAGTACATGCGTGGCATACCGTGGCACTTACGGCTCATATGTCCCGCCTGCGGTCGGGTGACGAAACGATTTCGCCCGAACGGATGAAGCGACTATGGTCACGTGGCCCATGAGATGTCTCATAGTCCCTCGGCCCGTGCGCCGCGGCGGCGGGCACCGCGCCATACGGGCGCATCGCCCTCGGGCATGTCCGAGGACACGGGGCGGGGCGGTGCTCCAGGCCGTCTACCCGCCCATAAGGCGAGGGGCCTCCCAGGTCCGACGCCGGGCCCGGGAGGCCCGAGAACGCAGTGAGCGGGCGAGCGAGCCGGACAGCGCCCGTACCAAGGCCCTAGGCCGCTTTATCGGCGCTGCGGCGCCAGCGGATGCCGGCCTCCAGGAACGGGTCGATATTGCCGTCGTACACGCCTTGGACGTCGGAGGTCTCGTGTCCGGTGCGCAGGTCCTTGACCATCTGGTACGGGTGCTGGACGTAGGAGCGCATCTGGTCGCCCCAGGAGGCGGTGGCCGAGCCGCGCAGCTCGTCGACCTTGGCCTTCTCCTCTTCGCGCTTGAGTTGGAGGAGCTTGGCCTTGAGGACGCTCATGGCGGTGGCCTTGTTCTGGAGCTGCGAGCGCTCGTTCTGGCAGGCCACGACCACGCCGGTCGGCAGGTGCGTCAGCCGCACGGCCGAGTCGGTGGTGTTGACGCCCTGCCCTCCGGGCCCGGAGGAGCGGTAGACGTCGACGCGGATCTCATCGTCGGGGATGTCGATCTGGTCGGTCTGCTCGAAGGCGGGGACGACCTCGACGGCGGCGAAACCGGTCTGGCGGCGGCCCTGGTTGTCGTATTTGCTGATGCGGACGACCCGGTGCGTGCCCTGCTCGACCGAGAGGGTGCCGTAGGCGTAGGGGCCGTTGACGGCGAATGTGGCCGAGCGGATGCCGGCCTCTTCGGCGTAGGAGATGTCGTAGACCTCGGTGGCGAAGTCGTGGGCTTCGGCCCAGCGCAGGTACATGCGCATGAGCTGCTCGGCGAAGTCGCAGGCGTCGGCGCCGCCGGCGCCCGAGCGCACCGAGAGGACGCAGCTGCGTTCGTCGTACTCGCCGGAGAGCAGCGTGCGCACCTCCAGCTCGTCGACGGCCCCTCGGATCGCGTCGAGCTCGGCGAGGGCCTCGGCGTGCGCGCTCGCGTCGCCTTCGGCGTCGGCGAGTTCGAACAGCACTTCGACGTCGTCCATGCGTTCGTGCAGGCCCGCGAGCTTGTTCAGCTCCGCTTGGACGTAGGACAGGCGGGAGGTGATCTTCTGGGCGTGCTCGGCGTCATCCCACAGTCCCGGGTCGGCGGCGGCGGCTTCGAGCTCACTCTTCTCTCGCCGCATCGACGGCAGGTCGAGGACGGACTCGACGCTCGCTAGGGTCGTCTTCAAGTCGCGCAGATCGGCGGAAACATCGACACTGGTCACAACAGATCAGGGTACGCCTGTATTCGTGCTCATACGAAACGGGACGCTGGACCGGATGTGGTCCCGCGTCCCGTTCCGTGCTTGAGGTACATGCTTGTACGGTATGCGCTGCCGCTGAGTGCTTGAGGCTAAGCGGTGCGCTTCTTGAGCCAGTTGAGCGCGGACCGGTGGTAGCCGACCGCGAATTCCATGGCCGCCGCGGCTCCGGCGTCTTCGCCGGCGTACTCCCGGGCCGCGGCCCGGGCCTCGGCGAGGGCCTCCTGGTGCTGCTCGGTGGCGTCGGCGAACATGTCGTCCACGGTGTCGGCCGCCATGTAGTCGGTGAAGGCCGTGCGCAGCGCGACGGGGTCGCGCAGCTGGCCGATGCGGGCCGGCTCGTTGAGCCAGCGGGTGAAGGCGCGCTTGCCGTTGGCACTGATCGTATAAGGCACTGAAGCGCGCGGGCCCGGCTTGCCGACGCGGACGAGGCCCGCTTCGGCCAGTGCCGGGAGTTCGCGGTAGACCTGGGAGCGCGTCATGGTCCAGTACGGACCAAGGCGACGGGTCGCCTCCGCCATGAGTTGCCCACCGGTCATTGGACCTTCATGTAGCAAGCCCAGCAATGCCGCTGAGGTTGCGTTCAGTTCTTTTCCTGCCATGTCCGTCAGGATGCCATGTGGATGCTGTTCTGACAAGTGGACAGCTCCAATGTGTCGATTGACCGTTGCCAATGCATACTTTCGTGTAGTTCAACGTTCTCGTTGCCCGGCTTATGAATCGAACCAAATCGCATAGTCCGGCACAACGCGCGTTTGGAGAATCCCAAGCATGTGATCCCGATCGCCTCAATGAATTGCGAAACGCAGTGTCGCGCTCTAGCTACGGAGCATTATCGACTGTCGTCATCGCATTCAGGCGCCCGGCATAGGGGAGCCGATCATATCGGCCCCGGGGAACTGGTCCATCGAATCGCCCTCATTGGATCCATCTGCGCCATCCGGGAGGCCCTCCGAATCGGACATGTCGCTAGTTTCGCCCCCGGGAGCGTCGCTATCCGGCTCGGTCCCTTGCGGTCCCGGCGTCGGGGTCTCCGCTGCGGGCTCGTCGCCCTCGACCTCGGGCTCGTCTTCAGACGGTTCGGTGGGCTCCACAGAGGGATCGGACTGCTCGCCGGGTTCGGTGAATTCGACCGTTGGGGACGGATCGGCCACGTCGGCGCCATCGTCACCTTCGACGCCTTGGAGAGTAAAGAGGATGAACGCGGCGGCGGCGAGCAGGCCCGCGGCGCCGAGTCCGACGAACGCCAGCCCGCGGCGCTTCGAGCGCCCGGTCTCCGGCGTCGCGACCGGCGGCACGGGCTCGGTCAGTGGCGGTGTGACCGGCGCGTACACGACCGGGGCCGAAGCGCCGCGGTCGCGCAGCTCCGGCTCGATCGGGGCGGTCGCCCGCTCGGGCAGCCCTGGGGCGAGCCGCCGAAGTTCGGCTGCGATCGCGTCGAGGTCGCCGCGTCCACTCGGGTCGAGCGAGAGGAGCGTCTCGACGACCGCCCACAGCTCGGTGTCCACTCCGGCGGGCTTGACGGGGATCTTGGCCAGGTGGCGGTCGAGCACGTCCGTGATCGAGCCGCCCCGGTAGGCGCTGCGGCCGGTGAGCGACTCGTATAGGACCAGTCCGAGCGCATAGTTGTCGACGCCGGGGCACGCCGAATCCCCGGCGGCGACCTCCGGGGCGGTGTACTCGGGGGTGCCGTGGGAGGGCACCGTGGTGGACTCGGCGGCGCGGGCGATGCCGAAGTCGATGAACTTGACGGCGTCATCGCCGACGAGCATGAGGTTGCCGGGTTTGACGTCGCCGTGGAGGTAACCGGCGCGGTGGACCGCGGCGAGGGTCTCGGCGGCGAAGGCGCAGCGGCGGGCGGCCTCGGCCGCGCCGAGGGGCCCGTGGCGGCGGAGGTGCTCGCGCAGATCGGAGCCTTCGACGAATTCGAGGACGATGGCCAGGGTCGTATCGGTGGCGATGAAGTCGCGCACGCCGATGACACCGGGGTGTTCGATGGCGTTGAGGATCTCGGCTTCGGCGAAGAAGCTCTCGACGATCTCGGGTTCTTCGCGCAGCTCCTCGCGGATGACCTTCACGGCGACGGCCGCACCGGTGATCTGGTCGATCCCCCGCCACACGATGCCGACCGCGCCGCGCGCGATCTCGGCGTGAAGCACGAAGCGGTCTGCCAGAACGGTGTTCATGGCGTCTCCTCCCGGTGCTGTCGCGGGCCTTGGGCCACCCAACTGTAGAGGGAGCGTCGGGGCTGGTCGGCGCCCAGGTCGGAGGGTGGCACGATCCGGGGATACAGGTGCGGTGAGCGCCCGGGCCGAGCCGGGCCGCAAAGGCGCGGCGGCGTCCGGGCGGGCCCGGCGGCCCGGCGGCGCTCGACGGTCGCCTCTCGTGATTGGCCAACCACTACACTTGCGCCCATGTCCCTCGAACGGCCATGCTTCATACGGAACGCCGAATCCCGGTGCGAGCTCAGTGGTGATCGCCTGTGACCGAACTACGTTGGCGCTATGGCGCCGCCACCGACGTGGGCAGCGTCCGCGATCTCAATGAGGACTCCCACCTCGCGTCGCGGCGTCTGCTCGCGGTCGCCGACGGTGTGGGAGGGGCCGCCGCGGGCGAGGTCGCCAGCGGGGTGACCATCGCCGAGGTGACGAAGCTGGCGCGTAAGCAGCCGGTCGAGGCCGAGAGCGAGCTTGGCGAGGCCGTCGACGCCGCGCGCGAGCGGATCCGCGCCGCGGTGACCGAGAACCCCGAAGCGGAGGGCATGGCGACGACGCTGACCGCACTCTGGTTGAGCGACGACTCCATCGACATAGTCCATATCGGAGACTCTCGGGCGTATCAGCTTCGCGGCGAGGACTTCGTGCAGGTGACCGTCGACGACTCCTATGTCCAGCACCTGGTCGACGAGGGCGCGATCACGCCCGCCGAGGCCCAGGACCACCCGTACAAATCGGTGGTGACGCGCGTGCTGCAGGCGAATCCCGCGCCGGCGCACTTCGAGACGCGGCCCGCCGCGCTCGGCGACCGGTACATGCTGTGCTCGGATGGGCTGAGCGACGTGGTCGACGAGGCGGAGATCGAGGCGGCGCTGCGGGACTTCGCCGACCCGCAGTCGGCGGCCGACGAACTGGTGCGCCTGGCCCTCGAAGGCGGCGGACCCGACAACGTGACGGTCGTGGTCGGCGACGTCCGCGAGCACAGGCAGCTCAAACGGTGGCCGTGGATCGCGGCAGCGGTCGCGGCGGTGCTCGCGGCGGCGGCGCTCGCCTTGGGGTTGGCGCTCCGGAACTGACGCCGACGCGCCTCGACGGCCCCTCGCCGGATCATGCGAAGCGCAGTCCGGCGAACGCGCCCGAGACCCGCGCGGTGTAGTCGAAGAAACCGGCGTCGTCGGCGGTCACCCGGTGCAGGTGGCCGTGCAGTTCGTAGGAGACGATGCCGACGAGGCGGTTCCACGCCAGGATGACCCGTGCGGTCTCGTCGGCGTCGAAGCCCGCGCCCGGCAGCAGCTCGGCCGTCCCGGCATCGATGAGCGCGGGATCGCAGGTCGGGGCCGGCGGCGGCGCGAGGACTCCGGCGGCCTTCGCGTCGGCGACCACTCGGGCCAGTGCCAACGGCATTCGTCCCGCCGCCACCGCCGCCTGTGGCGGTGCCGCGTATCCGGGCACGGGCGTGCCGAAGAGCAGCGCGAACTCGTGGCGGTTGGTGAGGGCCCATTCGCGTACGCCACGCCAGATCGCCGTCCAGCGCTCGTCCGGCTCGGCCGCCGGATCGTCGGCCGCCTCGGCGGCGTCCCCGATCTCGTCGTAGCCCTCGATGATGAGCGCGGTCAGCAGCTCGTCCCGGCTCTTGAAGTAACGGTAGATCGCCGAGGAGGCCATCCCCAGCTCGCGGGCGACGGCCCGCAGCGACAGGGCCGAGGGGCCCGCCTCGCCGAGCTGGCGTCGCGCGGCGTCCAGGATCTCCCGGGTGAGCTCGGCGCGGGCGCGTTGGCGGGCGGTTCTCGGCGCATTCATGAGATCAGTGTACATAAATCAGAGCAGTGCTCTTGCGCCTGCGAGGACGATATGCGATCATCGCTTCATAACGAGAGCACTGCTCACTTTTTTGGTGGGCGTCCCGATCCCACAGGAGCCACCGTGAACCGCCACCAGTCCCGCACCCGCCTCGGCGCCATCGCCATCGCACTCGCCGGCGTCCTCTTCGTCCTCTACGAGGCCCTCGCCCCACGCGTCGACCAGACCACCCTCGAAGGCGCGGCATCCTGGGCATCGGCCGGCTGGGCCGTCGCCCACATCGCCGCGATCATCGGCCTCATCCTCATCCCCATGGCCTGGAGCGCCCTGCGGAACCACCTCGACGCCGCCGGCGGCGGAAAACCGGAGCGGACCGCCTTCCTCGCCGCCCTGCTCGGCTATGCCGGTTCGGGCCTGACCATCTCCTACTACGGCGCCGAGACCTACGGGCTCAAAGCCATCGGCGAACACGCCGCGGCCGTCGGCGACGCGTCCCTGACCTCGATCGGCGAAGACTTCCGTATGGACCCGACCGCCGCGACGATCTTCGTCGTCGGCCTCGCACTCATCGCCGCGGCCGCGACGCTCGCCGCGATCGCGGTATGGCGCTCGGGGACCATGCACCGTTGGAGCGCCGTCCCGATGGCCGTCGCGATGGCGCTGTACCTGCCGCAGTTCTTCGTGCCGCACCCGCTCCGGATCGCCTGGGGCGCGGCGGTCACCGCCGGCGCACTGTGGATCGCCCGAGAACTGTGGCGCGCCGCCCGGACCGGGCCCGAGACCCCGAGAGCCTGACGCGAAGCACCCGCCGCCCCACCGAGGCTCAGGCCGACAGGGCGATGCCGTCCAAGATATCGTGCTCACTGACCAGCACCGCGTCCGCGCCGCAGCGCTCCATGATCGTCCGCAGCACCAGAGCGCCGCCGACGATCACATCGGCCCGGCCAGGATGCATCACCGGGATCGCCAACCGCGCGGCGTGATCGGCCCGCACCAGCCCATCGGTGACCTTCGCCACCTGCTCATAGCTCAGCCTCGTGCCGTCGATGACGTCCGCGTCATAGGCCGGCAGCTCCAGCGCGATCCCGGCGATCGTCGTCGCCGTCCCGGCCACCGCCACCAGCTCCCCCGACGTGCGGTCCGGGTCGGCCACCGCCAACGCACCCTCCACGGCCGCGCGGATATCCGCCACGGCCGCGTCGACCTCCGCCGGAACGAGCGGATCGGAACGCAGGTGGCGCTCGGTCATGCGCACGCAACCCACATCGACCGACGTCGCCGCCAAGACCTCGGTGCCCGCGCCGCGCACGAACTCGGTCGAACCGCCCCCGATGTCGACCAGCAGCCGCTGCCCGGCAGGCTCCGGCAGCGTGGCCACCGCGCCGGTGAACGACAAGCGGGCCTCCTCCTCACCGGAGACAACCTCCGGGGCCACACCGAGCACCGACTCGACCATCGCCGTGAAGTCCCGGGCGTTCGCAGCATCCCGCGAAGCCGAGGTCGCGACCATCCGCACCGCCTCGACACCGTGGTCACGGATCTGCGCGGTGTAATCCGCCAGCGCCGCCCGCGTACGCTCCAGCGCGGCCTTCGAGAGCCGCCCCGTCTCGTCCACGCCCTCGCCGAGCCGCACGACCTCCATACGACGCACCACATCGTGGAGCCGGCCCTCCTCGTCGACGTCCGCGATGAGCAGACGGATCGAGTTCGTACCGCAGTCGATCCCCGCCCCGCGCCTCACGATCCCGGCTCCTCGTCCGGCACGCAGGAACCGTTCCGCCACCACTCGGGAAGCAGCTCGATCGCCTCATCCCCGAACGGGTCCACCCCCGGGCCTACCGCCAACGCGTGCCCCACGAGAGCGTGCAGGCATTTGACGCGATCGGGCATCCCCCCGGCCGAGACCCCGTCGATCTCGGGCACATCGCCGAGCCTCGCCCGCCGCTCCAGGTAGTCCTCGTGCGAACGGCGGTGGGCCGCGGCGAGCTCGGCGTCGTCGGCCAGGCGCGCGTTCATCTCCTTCATGACCCCGTCGCCTTCGAGCCGCCCGATGGCCGAGGCGGCCTTCGGGCAGGTGAGGTAGTACGTGGTCGGGAAAGGCGTGCCGTCGGGCAGACGCGGCTCGGTCTCGACGACGGCCGGGCGTCCGCACGGGCAACGCCAGGCGACGGCGTGCGCACCACGGATCGGTCGCCCGAGCTGAGCGGAGACGGCCGCCGCATCGGCGTCGGTCACCGGTTGCGGCTCTTGGGGCCAGGAGTCGGGTCTCAATCCTCTGATTCCTCTTGTTCGAGCTGGTCGGCGTCTTCGAAGGTGGCGACCAGCTCCTCGTACCAAGGCCGATCGGACTCCGGTGCGTTCTCCTCGCCGCCTCGATCGGCGTCGTCGTCCTCGTGGACGATGACGAGGTCCTCCCCCGGCTCCACGAGCAGCAGACTGGAGCGGATCTGAGCCTTGACGTACTCGGGGTCGTCCCACTTGACGCGCTCGGCCTCAAGCTCTTCGATACGGTCGCGTTGCTCTTCCTGCTCGGATTCGATCCGGTTGATCTCGATGCGCTGCTCGACATAGGTCCGCAACGGATAGGCGTAGGCGAGGGCGAGCGCGGACAGCACGAGCGCGATGACGGCGGCGCGCCGAGAGATGCTGCGCTGCGCGCGGACGCGGACTCGCTTGACCTTCGGGCGTGTCATGCTGCCCGGAGCGGGCCTGCGACCGGCGCGGGTGCGGCCGGGCCCGGTCGATCGTCCTCCGGGGCGGCTGGGTCGTCGGCTGGCGCTCACTCGCCCAGCCTAGTCGATGCCGGGTCGAATAAGGTCCCCGCGCCCATGCGCGGGGACCTTCGCACTGCGGCGCCCGACAGCCCGGCGTTTCGACCGAGTGCGCGCGCCCTCAACGGGATTCAGCCGAGCCCATTCCCCTCGGGCGAGCCTCGGCCCGGTTCACTTTTCCTCAGCGAACTTCGGCCCGGTTCACTTTCCCTCAGAAAATTTCGGCCCAGCTCACTTTCCCTCAGCGAACTTCGACCCAGCTCACTTTCCCTCAGTAAATTTCGGGAATGCCGAAGCGCCCGCGTAGCGAGCCGCGTCCCCGAGGCTCTCCTCGATGCGCAGCAGCTGGTTGTACTTGGCGACGCGGTCCGAGCGGGCGGGGGCGCCGGTCTTGATCTGGCCGGTGCCCATGGCGACGGCCAGGTCGGCGATGGTGGTGTCCTCGGTCTCGCCGGATCGGTGGCTCATCATGCAGCCGAAACCGGCGCGGTGCGCCATCTCGACGGCATCGGAGGTCTCGGTGAGCGAACCGATCTGGTTGACCTTGACGAGCAGACCGTTGGCGGAATGCTCCTCGATGCCGCGACGCAGCCGCTCGGGGTTGGTGACGAACAGGTCGTCGCCGACGATCTGGACCTTGTCGCCGACGTTCCCGGTCAGGGTCGCCCAGGCGGCCCAGTCGTCCTCCGAAAGCGGGTCCTCGATGGACACGAACGGGTAGGCGTCGAGCAGCTCCTCGTAGTAGGCGCTCATCTCCTCACCGCTTCGCTTCTGCCCCTCGAAGACGTACGCGCCCTCGGAGTGGAACTCGGTGGCGGCGACGTCCATCGCGAAGGCGATGTCGGAACCGAGCTTATAACCGGCCTTCTCGATGGCGACGGCGATCAGATCGAGCGCCTCGCGGTTCGAGCCGAGGTTCGGCGCGAAGCCGCCCTCGTCGCCGAGCGCGGTGTTCAAGCCCTTCTCCTTGAGCACCGCCTTGAGGGCGTGGTAGGTCTCGGTGCCCCAGCGCAGCGCCTCCTTGAAGGTCGGAGCACCGATCGGCGCGATCATGAACTCCTGAACGTCGACGTTGGAGTCGGCGTGCGCGCCACCGTTGAGGATGTTCATCATCGGCACCGGCAGCAGGTGCGCGTTCGGACCGCCGACGTAGCGGTAGAGCGGCAGCTCCGAGGAGTCCGCGGCGGCCTTGGCGACGGCCAGGGAGGCACCGAGGATCGCGTTGGCGCCGAGGACCGACTTATCAGGGGTGCCGTCGGCGTCGAGCAGGGCCTGGTCGACCAGCCGCTGCTCGGAGGCTTCGAGACCGATCAGGGCGTCGCGGATCGGCCCGTTGACGTTGTCGACGGCCTTCTCCACGCCCTTGCCGAGGTAGCGCTTCGGGTCCTCGTCGCGCAGCTCGATGGCTTCGAAGGCGCCGGTCGAGGCTCCCGAGGGCACAGCGGCCCGCTGAAGCGTGTCGTCGTCGAGGAGGACCTCCACCTCGACGGTGGGATTGCCGCGGGAGTCGAGGATCTCCCGTGCCCGAATATCTTCAATTGCAGCCACTGTCACTCCTGAAATAGCTGAATCTGACGTCTCAGCCCGCGCACGGGCGGCGTCGTGAGGATTTCGACCGACCCGACACTGCGTCGGCCACAGCTCCTTAGCGTACGCCCTGGAGGTTCGACGGCACGCTATAAGGTGTAGTCGAACCTCAGATCAGACACCTGTGCTAGGCGAGCCCCGCGATGTCAGTGCGCCACTGGCCCCCTCCGCACGCCGGCACCACCGGGAATTGGAGCCCCATGCCCATTTGGAAGCCCATACGCTGCTGTGTCGTGTTCGGAACTGCGGCCGTGTCCGCGCTGGCGGGCTGCACGAACGGGACCGGCGAGGGTTCCGCGGAAGTGGCTGAGGACCACGCGACGCTGATGGAGCTCAGCGAACGCGCGACGAGAGCCGGCGAGCACGCCTATACCGCCGAGTACCTGGTGGAGGACACCGGCGACTTCGTGGTCGTCGCAGTGGACCCCGAGGCCGGGACCGGCGCGGTGGTGATCGACGACCGGCCGGAGCTCTGGGCCGGCCAGGGCCCCGAGGAACTCTCGGACTGGCTCGGCGGAGCACTCGCCGCGGTTCTGCCCACAGGCCGGGAAGTGTCCTCCTGGCTGACGGCGAGCGCGGAGGACCCGTCGGCCGCGGCGGAGTTCTCCGACACGACGCTGGCCGGAGAGCTCTCCGACTGCGTCAAGGTGCAGGGCAGCGTGGACTCGCCCGTGGGCGTCTACGAGGTGTGCGTGACGACGGTGGGGGTGCTCGCGAGCGTGAGCGCCGATTTCGGCGATGTCGCATACACGGCGAAGCTCGTGAACTACCACGACGGCGTGAACGGCGCCTGGCTTGACGAGCTCGCGGATCCTGGCGCTCACGGTGACGCGTTAGAGTCGCTC
>JAJYSW010000220.1 GCA_021793335.1 Actinomycetes bacterium | reverse complement strand
ATACGACGAATAGCGTGCATGGCTCCTTCTCCCTGCGCCGGCATGATCCGGATCAGGTTCGACGGTCGGGACTGCGCAGTCCCCTCTCAGCCCGATGCATCGGACTCCCGTGGGTTTATTCGCTTACGAACACGACCGTACGTCGTAATACCGGATCGGGCAAGCCCGGTGTCGCCATGCGGACACCGTCCGGTCGGGCCTCGGCTCGGGTGGTGCCGGCTCGGGGCCTCGACAGCGCTGCCCCGGAAAGCGTCTCGGTGCGACCTCCGGCGACTGTGGACACCGTTTCGATCAGAGACCGGTGACGGCCACGTCCTCGCCGTCCCCAGCAGCGCACGAGGACACCGGACAAAGCCGATCCATCCTGGACTGAACTAGTCCCCCGTCTGGTCGCCCTGCGTCACCCGCAGGACGCGGTAGCCTTTGGCGCTGGCGTGCTTGCCCGTATGCCAGCCCTGTTCGTTCAGCCAGCGCGCCAACGAATCCGAGCCCAGGTGCTTCGAGACCACCAGCCATGCCGTGCCCCCCGGCTTCAATCGCGGCAGCCACGTCTCCAGCAGCCCGTGCAGGGCCTCCTTGCCCACTTTGATCGGCGGGTTCGACCAGATCTCGTCGAACCGCACCGAATCGGGCACCTCCTCGGGCGTCGCGACGCGCACGGTGCCGGGGGAGCGCTCGGTATTGCGCCGCGCCAGTTCGAGCGCGCGTCGATTCACGTCGACGGCCCACACCTCCGCGTCCTCGCGCTGGGCCAGCACCGCGCTGATCGGCCCGTATCCACACCCCAGGTCCAGGAACGTCCCGGCCTCCTCGGGCGGGACGACCTTGCTCAGGAGCACGTTCGTGCCGGGGTCGAGCCGGTTGCCGGAGAAGACGCCGGTCGATGTGGTCAGTTCGTGGCGCACGCCGTCCAGTTCGAAGACGATGACGCGCTCGCGGTCGTCGACGGCGGGCTGCTCGCTGAAGTAGTGCTCTGGCTGCTCGGACACCCTCCCATTGTCGCCGTTCCCCAAGGCGCGCTCGACGCGGACCGGGCCGTGAATCGGGCCACGCCCGGCGGCGAGCGGTTCGCGGTGCACTCCTCCGGGGGAACGTTCCCCGGTTCGGGCGCGGCGCGGGTCTATGCTCCTCTCATGGCACACGGCCCGTCCCCCTTCGGTGTTCCGCGGCGAACGCAGCGACATGAGCGCGCCTTCAGGGACGCCGACCGGGATGATCACCACGGCCGCTCGCGCCGGGATGCGCCTTCGGCGCGGCTCGGCGTCGAGCAGACGCCGATGCCCGCGCCCTCACAGCGCTCCCCGGAAGAGGAGATGCACGATCACCTGGAGCGCATCCAGGCTTCGCGGCCCCTTCGCCGTGCCGCGCAGCGCGCCCGGCGGCGCACCCGCTGGTGGATGATCGCGCTCGCGGTGGTCAGCGGCGCCGCCGTCCTGGCGGCTTGCACCGCAGGGGCGTTCATCGTGCTGCACGAGAGCGAGCACGCCCCGGTGGGGGCCGATCCGATGGGCGGGACCGCGACGGAGCCGGCCGAGGGCGCGTCGAAGGCGCCCGAGGTCGTCGACCCGATCGAGCGGCGCGCGACCGATCCCGAGCCGATCTCGGTCGCCGAGCTGTTCGGTTCGGAGTCCTTCACACCGGCCGGTGCGGCAGGGCCGTACGAAGTCCTCATGACCGAGGCGCTCGACGACTGCGCCGACGCGGGCCTCGACGAGCTCGCCGAGCTGCTGGCCGATTCGGGCTGCACGCAGACCGTCCGGGCGACGCTGGCCGGGCCCGACGGCGAGCACGCGGCCACCGCCGGCGTGCTCAATCTGGAGGACGCCGACGAGGCCGAACGGCTGCGCGAGGCCATCGAGGGCGGCCTGGAGGGCGGGTTCGCCGTGCTGCGCAGCGAGGGGGCGGGTTCGGAGCTCGGCCGGGCCCCGACCATGGTCGGTTACAACACCTACGGGCACTACCTGATGTACGTGGTCATCGGCCGCGCCGACGGCGAACCGCTCGCCGACGCCGACGAGGCCGTCATGGCGGTCGTGAACGACATCGTCGACGTGTGGCTTGTGGACCGGCTCCTCCCCCGCCGCACGGTTCAGTAGCACACGGCACAGCCCGCTCGGCGGCATGCGGTGTCGTGCACGCTCGGCGCGGCAGAGGGACGGCACAGCAGCGCCACGGCGCGATAGAAGCCCATGCGTTAACGGCACGGCGAAGCCGCCGAGGGACGAACTTCCGTCCATCCGGAATGTCGCCATCACACGTTTAAGTGAAAAATACCCATAAAAATCATGAATAATGCTATTCACCTCTTGCGTCAGCCGATCATCCCATGTTCTGCTCGAAGTGAGTCGATGGACCGAATCCCGTCCCCCCGGCTCGCGCAATGCCGTTCGATCCCCCCCGAGCGATTCACAGGAGCATCAGATGCACATCGCAAAACGCCTCGCACACCGTGGCGCGGCGGCACTGGCGGCGGCCTCACTGACCGTCATCGGCGTCATCGCCGTCGACACCGCCCCGGCCGCCGCAGTCCGCCCGCCGGGCATCCCCTCGGCCTCCACCGCGCAGTCCGAACTGAACGATCTCACCGTCGCCGCCGAGCAGAACGGCGGCTACGACCGAAGCCTGTTCCCGCACTGGTCGAGCGTCGGCGGCGGCTGCACCGCCCGCCAGTACGTGCTGCTGCGCGACGGCTCCAACGTCGAGACCGGTTCGGATTGCCAGCCCGACTCGGGCTCATGGCAGTCCGACTTCGACGACACGTGGACCTCGACGGTCTCGAACGCCACCATCGACCACGTCGTGGCACTGTCCGAGGCGTGGGGCTCGGGGGCCAGGAACTGGAGCACCGCTCAGCGCGAGGCCTTCGCCAACGACGTCGACTCACCGCAACTGTGGATCGCGACCACCTCGGTGAACTCCTCCAAAGGCGACAAGGACCCGGCGGAGTGGATGCCTCCCAACATCGCCGTCCGCTGCGACTACGTCAAGGCGTGGATACACGTCAAGCACCTCTACGACCTGAGCGTCGACTCCTCGGAGAAGAGCGCGCTTCAGTCCCACCTGGACACCTACTGCTAGACCGGGCCCCGCTCCCCCGGGCCGCCGGGTTCGCGGCGGCCCCTCCCGGCCGCCGGAACGCCATGTCGTTTTCCTGCCAGCATCGGCCGCGGCCCCCGGCGAGGCTTGCTGCGAACATTCGGAAAGCCATGAGGGAGTAGTCATGTCACAGCGATTCGATTCCAAAGTGGTCATCGTCACGGGAGGGGCGACCGGTATGGGGCTGGCCGTCGCCGAGCGCGTCGCGGCCGAGGGCGGCACGGCGGTCATCGCCTCTCGCCGCAAGGACGTCGGCGAGACCGCCGTCGCCTCCATCACCGCCAAAGGCGGCAAGGCCGCCTACGTCAAGACCGATGTCACCGTCGAAGCCGACATCGAGCGGCTCGTGGCCGTCGTCGTCGAAGAGCACGGCGGTCTCCACGGCGCGTTCAACAACGCAGGGGGCATGAGCGCCTTCGGGCCCGTCCACGAGCTCGATGCCGACGCCTGGCACAACGAGATCGCCCTGGGACTGACCAGCGTGTTCTACGGGCTCAAGCACCAGATCCCGGCCATCGAGGCTTCGGGGGGAGGCGCGATCGTCAACAACGCCTCGAATCTCGGCGTGGTCGGGATGGGCACGGTCGCGCCGTACGTGGCCGCGAAGCACGGCGCGGTGGGCCTGACGAAGGCCGCCGCGCTGGAGACCGCCGGGTGGGGCGTGCGGATCAACGCGGTACTGCCTGGCGGGGTGGACACGCCCCTGTTCGGGTCGACCACCGGGGCGACCGCCGAGGGCCGCGAGATGGTCAGGGGCCTGCACCCGCTGGGACGCATCGCAAAGCCCGAGGAGATCGCGGCGACGGTGTGCCACCTGCTGAGCGATGAGGCGTCGTTCATCACCGGCGCGGCGCTGTCGCTCGACGGCGGCTTCACGGCACAGTGAGCAGGCGGGCCCGCGGCGCTCCCGCGCCGCGGGCCGACTCGGTCTGCGCAAGACGTCCGGTGCGATGAACTCTCCCAAGAAAATCGGCCGAAAAACTTGTGCCCGGACACTTTGTCCGAGAGCGGTTTTGAGGCTTCACGGCACCGTATCGCTGTCCTACCATGAGATTCCCACCGAAACACCCTGGAGGATTCATGGGGGACTCAAGGCTCGCGAAGTGGTTCATCCGAGCCGAACTCGAAGCGCTGCGCGGAATGGCCGAACTCACCCCGGGAGGACTGGCCGAACTCCTCGGCTACACAACCCAATCGATCATGAACTGGGAGACCGGGGTCAACGTACCGAGGCGATCGGTCGTCAAGGACATCTGCGACGTCGCCGGGGCCGAGGAGAGCCGGAAGAGGTTCTTGCTGTTCGTCGTGGATAACTACAAGAAACCTGACCTTGTCGCGAACCTGCACACCAGAAATGTTCGGATGGTCGAACAAGGCGAGCGGACCGCTGGTGACATTTTCAAATTCGAACCGGAGTTCATCCCTGGGCCACTTCAGTTGCCCTCCTATCACAATGAAGTCCTGTCAGATGAAGGCCAGCACTCCGAGTTCATATCGAGTGCGCTGAAACGCAAGCTTCGACGAGGGCGGCTCCTGGAATCACGGCGGGATCTGCCGCAAATCCAAGTGTTGATCGGGTACAACGCTCTACGTCATCTCCGTTTCATGGTGCAGTGGGAGCGCCAGATTGAGGTCCTTCTCGCGGCCTCTGAACGGCCGAACTGGGAGATCCGAGTCATCGACGGCTTGCACCGCGCGTCAAGAGGCAACTTCGACCTCTATAAGCCCGGCAACTCACCGGAAGCGGGTCCGGCGTTCGTCTATACCGAATCGCTCGATCAGAGCCGTTACCTTGAGGATGCCGTCACAGTCCGTTGGTATGATCAGCTCCGCAGCGAAATCTGGGACATGGGCGAGCCGATCAAGGAGACCTTCAGTGGTGGAATACAGCTCCTGGCGTAAGAGCAGCCGCAGCGGCGGTGGCGGTGAGAGCAACTGCGTCGAATGCCGCAAGTCTTGGCGCAAGAGCAGCCGCAGCGGCGGTGGCGTCGAAAGCAACTGCGTCGAGGCCCGCAGCACCGGTCCCGACTTCCAGGTCCGGGACTCCAAACTCGGGCACGACTCCCCCGTCTTCGATCTCACCTCCGGCGACTTCACCGCCCTCCTCAGCGCCGCACGGCGCTGAGCCGAGCGGACCGGGCGCTCAGCGCTCAGCCCTGCGCGGTTTCCGCGTCAAGCCCAAAGCCGGGCCCGAGGTCAGACACCCAGGTCGGAGGCGAGGGCGATCAGCTCGGCCAGT
>JAJYSW010000219.1 GCA_021793335.1 Actinomycetes bacterium | reverse complement strand
CCGCGCCGGACCATGAGAATCGACACTTATCGATGCCCATTGATGAGGTCAGTATGTCCAGATTTCATATGACTGTCAATGATTTCCGAGAAATTTCCGGAATATGCATCACCGCATTGAATGCCATATTCAGGTGTTTTGCCTGCGTAAAGACGTGCCGACTTCCCCAGAGATGATCACCTTCTGCGTCGGCCACCGAGACCGGCCTTCGCCTTCCGGGAATTTCCGAAAATTTTCCGAAAGAGGCGTGTGCCGCTGGAAGCCCGGCCGGGGGCCGGCGTGGGTGGCCACGCCGGCCTCTTCCGGTCAGGATTGCGCGAGCACGCCGTCGAGTGCCGCGAACCAGTTCGCGGCGATCTTGACGTAGCCGTCCTCGTCCGGGTGGACGCCGTCGTAGGTATCGGTCTCAGGGTCGAATCCGGTGTGCTGATCGACCACGACGATCGGCGATCGCTCGGTCGTCAGATCCGCAGCCCATCCCGGGATCGCGACGTTGAGGTCGATGGCCCGCTGCGGGCACTCGACGCAGCCGAAGGACTCATCGGGGTGGAGCGGGATGATCTGGGCGACGAGGATGACCGCATCCGGGTTGAGTTCGCGCAGGTCCTCCACGATCGAGGTGTAGGCCGCGAGGATCTGCTCCGGCGGCACCGCCGACCAGACGTCGTTGGTACCGAAATGCATCAGCAGCACATCAGGGGTGTTCGCCTCCAGCCACATCCGCGTGTCGCCACTCGTCACCGCCTGGGTGACGAGCACGCCGCCGTGGCCCTCGTGGTACGGATCGGCCTCGCTCGGCCAGCAGTCCTGCGAGAGCGACCCGACATAGGAGATGTCATGGCCGGCCGCGACGAGCAGGTCCCACAGATCGCCGCGCCAGCAGCCGGGACTGCCGGTGATCGAGTCGCCCAGCGGCATGATCGACACCGGTGTTCCCGGCGGTTCCGAGGTCGGCTCGTCGGTCGGGGTCTCGGTCGGCTCGTCGGTCGGGGTCTCGGTCGGCTCGCTCTGCCCCTCGCACCGCTCGCCGTTGAGATAGATCGACACGGGCTCGGCGGCACTGCCGGAGCCGATGAATCCGAAGATCTCGCGGGTCTGACCCGAATCGATGGCGGCGTTCCAGCCCACGTCGGAGCCGCTGAAGGTGGTGCCGTTCTGGCTCCAGTCGACGTTCCAGGCGCTGTCGACCGTCGTGCCGTCCGGGAAGTCCCAGCCGACCTCCCAGCCGTCGATGGGCTCGCCCGCGGTGATCGCGATGTTCGCCTGGAAGCCGCCGTTCCACTCCCCGGCGATCCGGTAGTCGACCTCGCAGCCCTCCTCGGCCTGCGCCTGGGCGGCGGAGACCACCGCCAGAGCGCCGGAGCCGAGTGCCGCGGCCGCCACGGCGGTGACCGCCAGCCGCCTACGGGTTCCGCTTGTTCGCATGTCAAGACATCCTTTGATCTCGTGGACCGGCGCGGATGGCACCTCGCCGGCAATACAAGGGAGCGCTCCCAAATCAAAGGCCTGAAACGGCGACGCCCCGGTCCCGCTCGGCCGCGATCCCCAACCGGATGCAGTCACCCCCGGTGATGGTAGCAACATTAGTTTATGCAATCAAGTATATAAATGCGCTGCTCTGTCGGTGCCCGCACCGTTCGCCGCCGCGCCTCGCATAGGCTCACCGGGCGGGCCCGATCGCAAGGACGACTCGTGCAGCCTGCCCCGTCCGTCACCGTTCTGGAGGAACCTCATGACCGTCGCACTCGTCTCGGGAGCTTCCCGCGGCCTCGGAGCCGTCATCGCCCGGAGGCTCGCCTCCGACGGATTCGCCGTGGCCGTCAACTACACCGCGAGTCGCTCTCGGGCGGCGCAGGTGGTCGAGGACATTCGCTCCTCCGGCGGGACCGCCGAGGCCTTCGGCGCCGACGTCACCGATGAGGCAGCTGTGCAGGACCTGGCCGCGCGGGTCAAGGAGACCTTGGGCCCGGTCGGAGTGCTGGTGGCCAACGCCACCGGACCGCAACCCGAGACCCCCGTCGACCGGCTCGAATGGCGCGACCACCTGGACCAGCTGGAGTTCTTCGTCAAAAGCCCCACGCTCCTGCTTCGGGCGGTGCTGGCGGACATGCGAGCGGCCGGCAGGGGACGGGTCGTCCAGATCGGCTCGGACATGTTCGAACGCGCACTGCCGGGCCACTCGGCGTACAACGCCGCGAAGGGAGCCCAATTGGGGCTGACCCGCACGTGGGCCCGGGAATTGGGCGCAGACGGGATCACCGTGAACCTGGTGGCGCCGGGGTGGGTGCCGGTCGAGCGCCACGGCGATCTCACCGATGCCGACCTGGCCGGGTACCTCTCCGAAGTGCCGATGGGCCGCATCGGGAAACCGGCGGACGTGGCCGCCGCGGTCTCCTACCTCGCCTCCGACGCCGCAGGCTTCGTCACCGGCCAGCGCATCACCGTCAACGGCGGCCACAACATGGACTGATCGGCCCTGCCCAATGCCGCGCCGGGGATGAACACCGCATTCTCGCCGACCTGTCCGCGGCCCCGGGCGACAATGGACCGCAGACCGTGGGGGAACGAGCACAGGAGGGCACTATGAGCTGGGCACCGGTACTGGTCGGAGGTGATCGGCGCATGTACGTCGACCCCGAGGGCGACATCGTCGAACTGCCCCGGGAGGCCGAGCAGTTCGCCGTTCGAGAGGACGCCGTGCAGCGCGCCATCGAGGCGCGGGACGGCGAGCGGCTGCGGCAGGACAACGCCGAGTGGATCCTCGACGTCGACGCCGAAGAAGTCGAATGACCGGACGCCCGCGGATCGGGGCGTTCGCGCCCCGTCCCCGGGCGACCGGCGACGGCCTGAGTCCGGGCCGTGCGGCCGGTCGGCCGCACGGTGGCCACAATCCTTCCGCGTCGGTCGGGCCTGCACGTCACCGCCGGTGCGCGCGGACGGCGACGCAGCCGTGCCGCGGGGACAGCAGGAGCAGAAGATCGTCGTCATGCGCCGATGCGGAGCGAGGGACGGCACACCGGACCTCGCTCCGCATCTGCGGGGCCTCAAAGACCGATGCGTCCGTAGCGCTTCTCGGTCACGTTGACCACCGAGGGCCGCGGGATTCCCCCGGGGCCGTCGGGCCACGCCGACGCCGGATTCTCGAAGGTCGCGCCGTCGATCTCGCCGGGGTGCTGGACCGCGACCAGGACACGTCGGTCCTCGATGATCGGCCCGCAGGTCTCGGCCCCGCGCGGCACGGTCAAGAACTGCTTGACCTGGCCGCGGCCCGCCCCGCTCAGGGCGACGCCGAACAGGCCGTCGTTGGAGCCCAGCGCGTTGCCGTCGGTGGCGACCCACAGGTTGCCGTGAGGGTCGAAAGCGAGATTGTCAGGGCAGGAGATGGGGCTGACCTGCTCTTTGGGGAACCCGCCGTAGTAGGTGTCCGAGTCCTCCGGGTCGCCGCATACCAGCAGGAGATTCCAGCTGAAGGCCGTTCCGGTCGGATCGCCGTCCCGTTCGGTGAGCTCGACGATCTGGCCGTGTCGGTTCCCGTTGCGCGGGTTGACCTCGTCGGCCCCCGGCAGTCCGGCTGCGCCGCGATCGGAGTTGTTGGTCAAGGCGATGTAGACCTTGCCGGTGGCCGGGTGCGGTTCGACGTCCTCGGGGCGGTCCATCTTGGTCGCACCGACCGCGTCGGCGGCCAGGCGGGTGCAGACGTAGACCTCCTCGGCACTCATGCCGTCCACGAACGACTCATCGCCGGCGGCCAACAGCACCCATTCGCCGACGCCGCCGAACTCGCCGTCCGAGGGCAGATCACCGGAGCCGTCGATCTCCCCGTCCGGACTGTCGCCGGTGAATACCGCGACGTAGAGGGCGCCTTCCTCCAAGAGCCTCAGGTTGTGCTCTCGGGCCCGGCGGCTCCCGCCCCCGCGCATCTTGCGGCTGGAGACGAACTTATAGAAGTAATCGAATCGCTCGTCGTCGCCCATGTAGGCCACCACGGTGCCGTCGCCGGCCACGCGCAGGTTGGCGGCCTCGTGTTTGAACCGGCCCAGCGCAGTGTGCTTGCGCGGCGTCGAGTCGGGATCGAAGGGGTCGATCTCGACGATGTAGCCGTGCCGGTTGGCCTCGTTGGGCTCCGCGGCGAGATCGAAACGTGGATCGAACCGTTCCCACTTGCGGCCCGAAGCGCCTCGCGGCATGCCGTAGCGGGCCAGCCGTTCCCGGGCCTGAGGATCGGTGACCTCGTCGGCGTTGGCGAAGTACTGGTTGAAATTCTCCTCTGCGCTCAGGACCGTGCCCCATGGAGTGATGCCGCCACCGCAGTTGTTGAAGGTACCGAGCACCTTCCTCCCGTCCGGGTCGGCGGTGGTCCTGACCAGTTCGCTGCCGGCGGCCGGGCCGGTGAGCTCGAATTCGGTGGTGACGGTGATGCGGCGGTTCAACTCCTCGCCGACGCGCGGGGTGAGCTCGCCGCTGCGGCCGTCGGCTTCGAGGGCGACGATCGAGAGGCCATGCGCGGCCCAGGCGATCTCGACCTGCTCGCGGGCGGGGTCGTCGCCGTCGTAACCGGCGAACATGAGCGGTTCATCGGTGTACTCGTGGTTGGCGATCAGGACTTTGCCGCCTCGGTCCCCGGGGTGGTCGAGCAGCGCCAGATGATCGCAGTTATAACCGAACTGCCCGGCCTGGGCCTCGGCGGTCGGGGCATCGGGGTCGAATTCGGGAGTGCCCTCCAGGATCGGGTCGCCCCAGCGGATCACGATCTGCTGACGGTAGCCCTCGGGGACGACGACCGCATCGGCGGTATTGGGGGCCACGGGCTCGAATCGCAGGCCCCGGGGCGCCATGGAGGAGTCCTCAGCGGAGCCGGCGGCGGGTACGGCGATCGATCCGGCGACGCCGACGGCCGCCGCGACCGCGCCGGTGCGGAACAGGGAGCGGCGCGAGACGGCCTCGGCGATCAGATCGCCGAGGTAGGCGTTGTCGGAAGTGTTGGGCGCGGGGCGACCGCAGGCGTTGCCGCAGCGGTGCTCGCAGGTCATGGCCGAGCGCCCGCCTCGATACGAGGTCAGCAGTGGCAGGCGGCGTCCGGCGGCGGGCGGTCGTGCACTCATGATGGCTCCAAACGGCGGTGACCGGTCATGGCGTCGCCGGTGCGGCGGCGGAAGGCACCGTCTCGTCCCAGGACGCTATGCCGCGCGCGTGCGCGACTCCACCAACCATCGGTGAATACATGGAGAACCGCTGACGATCACACGGAAAAGCCGCCTCGGCCTCGTCTTCGTTCCCGTCGCGGACAGCGCAGGACGCCCCGGTCCCCGGCCGTTTCGGAGCACGGGGCCCGGGCTCGGTCGTGCCCGGGCCCCGTGCGGTTCAGCTCGCTTCGC
>JAJYSW010000218.1 GCA_021793335.1 Actinomycetes bacterium | reverse complement strand
GCCGCGCCACAGGGCCACCCGCAGCAGGGCGGCCAGCAGGGCCACCCGCAGCAGGGTGGCTTCCCGCAGCAGCCCGGTGGGCAGCCAGGCCATCCCCAGCAGGGCGGCTACCCGCAGCAGCCCGGCGGACAGGGATACCAGCAGTAAGCCTCGACTGCGAACCGTGGGGCGGGTCGGATGCCGCGGCATCCGACCCGCCCCACGGGCGTTCGGAGCCTCAGTTCTCGTCGGTCCGCAGCGCCGTGATGAAGGCGTCCTGCGGGACATCGACGCGCCCGACGGTCTTCATCCGCTTCTTGCCCTCCTTCTGCTTCTCCAAGAGCTTGCGCTTGCGGGAGATGTCACCGCCGTAGCACTTGGCGAGGACGTCCTTGCGCAACGCGCGAATGTTCTCGCGCGCGATGATGCGCGAACCGATCGCAGCCTGGATGGGCACCTCGAACTGCTGACGCGGGATGAGCTTCTTGAGTCGCTCGGCGAGCTTGACGCCGTAACCGTATGCCTGATCCCGGTGGACGATCGCGGCGAAGGCGTCCACCCGTTCGCCTTGGAGGAGGATGTCCACCTTCACAAGGTCGGCACTCTGCGAGCCCTCGATCTCGTAGTCGAGCGAGGCGTAGCCCTTCGTGCGGCTCTTCAACTGGTCGAAGAAATCGAACACGATCTCGGCCAGCGGCAACGTGTACCGGATCTCGACCCGCTCGGTCGACAGGTAGTCCATGCCCTCCTGGACACCGCGCCGCGACTGGCACAGCTCAATGACCGGGCCGATGTATTCGGTGGGCGTCAAGACCGTGGCCTTGACGACCGGCTCGGTGATCTGCGCGGTCTTCCCTTCGGGGAACTCCGAGGGGTTCGTGACCTCGATCTCCTCGCCGTCCTCCATCGTCACCTGGTAGACCACGTTCGGGGCCGTCGAGATCAAATCGAGGTTGAACTCGCGTTCGAGGCGCTCGCGGATGATCTCCAAGTGCAGCAGACCGAGGAAACCGACACGGAACCCGAAGCCGAGTGCCGCCGACGTCTCGGGCTCGTACTGGAGGGCGGCGTCGTTGAGCTGGAGCTTATCGAGCGCCTCCCGTAGGTTCCCGTAGTCGGAGCCGTCGATCGGGTAGAGGCCGGAGAACACCATCGGCTTGGCCACGGTGTAACCCGGCAGTGCCCGCTCGGCGGGGCGACGCTCGTCGGTGACGGTGTCACCCACCTTGGACTGGCGCACGTCCTTGACCCCGGTGATGAGGTAGCCCACCTCCCCGACGCCGAGGGCCTCGCCGGCGCTCGGCTCGGGACTGATGACGCCGAGCTCCAGCAGTTCATGGTCGGCCCTGGTCGACATCATGCGGATCCGGTCCCGGGACTTGAGCCTGCCGTCGATGACCCGGATATAAGTGATCACACCGCGGTAGATGTCATAGACCGAGTCGAAGATGAGCGCGCGAGGCGGCGCGTCGGCGTCACCGGTCGGGGCGGGGATCTGTTCGACGATCGCGTCGAGCAGCTCGGCGACACCCTCCCCCGTCTTGCCCGAGACGCGGAAGACGTCTTCGGGCTCGCAGCCGATGAGATTCGCCAACTCCGCGGCGTACCGGTCCGGATCGGCCGAAGGCAGGTCGATCTTGTTGAGCACCGGGATGATCGTCAGGTCGTTGCTCATGGCCAGGTAGAGGTTCGCGAGGGTCTGCGCCTCGATGCCCTGGGCGGCGTCGACCAGGAGGATCGCGCCCTCGCACGCGGCCAGGGACCGCGAGACCTCGTAGGTGAAGTCCACGTGCCCGGGCGTGTCGATCATGTTGAGCACGAACTGGGAGCCTTCGGTGTCACCTGAGCGTGCCGTCCACGGCATCCGAACGGCCTGGGACTTGACGGTGATGCCGCGTTCGCGCTCGATGTCCATCCGGTCGAGGTACTGCGCGCGCATCTTGCGATCCTCGACGACCTCGGTGATCTGCAGCATGCGGTCGGCCAGCGTCGACTTACCGTGGTCGATGTGCGCGATGATGCAGAAGTTCCGGATCGACTCCGGAGCGGTCGAACCTGGCGCGTTCGTCACGTTGGCCTTCCTTCTCGGCGAGACTTGCAAGCCGTAAATCGGCACTGCTCATGTGGGGCGGGCGCTCCAATTCTGCCTTACGCACCCGGGCCCGCCCGCACACCCGACGAAGAAGGCCGCCCCCGCCACCCGAGGCCCGAGCGTGAGCCGAAAGTGGACCGGAAGAGCGCGTGTCACCTTGCCTGGCCGAGCGCCCTGCAAGAGCCGTGTTCCGCAGCCGTGCCCGCTGTTCGGCCACCCTCCCAGAACACGAACGCGGGCCGGGCTCATGGACACACCCGAGCTGGTGTAACCTGGCTCGCGGTCAGGGTGCCAGGCCGTGTTCCCTTCTCGGCCCCTGGTAACGTTGACAGCCGCGTGGTGCGCGCCCTGCGCCCGACGCAGTTTGTCAGGAACAAGTAATCACGAGACTGAGGCTTCACGCGTGGCGAACATTAAGTCCAAGGAAAAGCACAACCGGCAGAACGAGAAGCGCCGGATGCGCAACAAGGCTGTGAAGTCGTCGCTGAAGACCGCCATCCGGAAGTTCCGTGAGTCGGCGGCCACCGGTGACGTCGCCGCCGCCGGCATCAACCTGAAGGCCGCCAGCCGTGCGCTGGACAAGGCCTCCTCCAAAGGTGTCATCCACAAGAACCAGGCCGCCCAGCGCAAGTCGAAGATGGCCGCGGCCTACAACAAACTGGACCAGGCCGCCTGAGCACCGGCTCCTCCGCCCGGCCACAAAGCGTTGCGCGAAGGCCCCGACGAACTCACGCTCACCGTTCCGTGAACGGCCGTGAAACTCCGTCGGGGCCTTCGCCGTCGTCTATTCGCCGTCGTCCAGGCGCAGCCGTCAGCGGCCGCCGCGCTCCGCGCCCCCGGCGACCACGTCGTTGAGCTTCACCATCGCGGCCACCGCCGAGGGCAGCACCGGTACGGCCCACCACGAGACGAGTTCCGTGAGCGCCATGAGCACCCCGAGCGCGATCATCCCCTCGAAGAACACTACGCACCACGCGTGCGACAGCGTCAGGTGCCGCAGCCGCAGCATCCGCGCGTACCACGGTGGCCGGAGCCGGGCCACCCGGCCGTGACGGTATTCAGACACGCCTGCCACTCCCTCTGCTTCCGGCTCCGCTCAGGCTCGTGATCGCCAGGATCGCGTGCTCCAGCGCCCACGCCCGGTCGTCGGCACCACCCTTGACGTCCCCGTTGAGTTTGGCGCATACCCGCATCGCCTCGGCCAGTCCCTCGGCGGTCCAGTTGCGGGCCTGACGTCTGGCCTTGTCGATCTGCCAGGGCGCCATGCCGAGCTGCCCGGCGAGCTGGTTCGCGCCACCGCGCTCGGCGGCCACGCGCGAGAGATTCCGCACCGCCATCGCCAGGGCGTCGGCGATCGGCACCGGATCGACACCGATCTGCATGGCCCAGCGCAGCGCTCCGAGCGCCTCGGCGGCGTTCCCGGCCACGACCGCGTCGGCGACGCTGAAACCGGTGACCTCGGCTCGCCCCGAGTAATAGCGGGCGACACCGTCGACGGTGATGTTGCCTTCGGTGTCGGACACGAGCTGAGCACAGGCCGAGGCCAGTTCACGCAGATCAGAACCGACCGCTTGGATGATGGTGTCGGCGATCTCGGCCGACGCCGAACGCGGCGAGGCTCCGGCGGCGCGGAGCTCGCCACGGACGAACGCGACCCGGTCGGGCTGCCGTTTGATCTTGGAGGCCCGCACCACGTCGACGTCGAGTTTCTTGAGTCCTTCGGAGAGCGCCTTCCCCTTGTTCCCGCCGTTGTGGCACACCGCCATGTAGATGCCGGGTGCGGGACGGGAGGCGTAGTCGAGCACGGCGGCGATGGTGTCCTTGTCGGCGTCCTGCGCGGACTCGATGATCGTGATCACGGCACCGCCGAACAACGTGGGGCTCGTGAGCTCGGCGAGCGAACCGGCGGTGAGATCGGAGGCGGGGACGCGGTTGACCACCGGAGGAGGTTCGGCGGACGGCAGGTCGTCGCGCACCGCCGCGACATACTCGGCGGCGGCCCGCTCGGCGAGGAATTCATCGTCGCCCAGCACCAGGCGGATTGGATGGAGTGCAGCCACGGTCCCATCTTTCCACGTTCCGATATGCGGCCTCTGCCTCCGTCTCGCCGAAGCCGCGCACCGGGCGTCGCTGCCCTGCGGGGCCGCGACAGGACGGTCCGGCCCGGAGCACGGGTCATCACTCCAACGGTGACATTTCCTCCGTCGAGCGAGTGCGATCGCGCGAGCACGGCATGGCGGCGAGTCGCCCCTGGGGCCGCCGTCTTCTGAGGCCCGTTCATCGTTCCACTCGACGGCTCACCTGGCCGTCGTCACTCGAAAAGCGGCGCCTTCTCGTACCACGGTGATCGACCCCGACAAGTCCGTCCGGAACACGAGGCTCCCCGATTCCTCCAGCAAGGCCAGGGGCCCCGGATCGGGGTGCCCGTACTCGTTGCCCGCCCCGACGCCGACGAGCGCGACCGCGGGATCGGCCGCCCGCAGGAACTCCGGCACCTGGAACGACGAACCGTGGTGCGGCACCTTCAGCACGTCCGCCTTCAGTCCCCGCCCGACACGCAGCAGCATCTGCTGGGCCTCCAGTTCCACGTCACCGGTCAGCAGCACGCTCGTCCCCGCCACCTCGGCGCGCACCGTCACCGAGTTGTTGTTCGGGTCCGAACGCGTCCCCGACATCAGACGCTCGGGAGGCGAGAGCACTTCCAGTCTCGTCGCCCCGAACTCGAACACCGCGCCGGGCGAGGGTTCCACGACCGGTACCCCGGCGGTGTGTTCGGCCACCAGGTCGAAGCCGTACCGCGCTTCGCCGGGCGGGGGCGCCAGGATCGCGTCCACCGTCCTGCCCCGCATCACACCACCGATGCCCGCCGTGTGGTCGACGTGGAAATGGGTGAGCACCAGCAGCGCCACCCGATCGACGCCCAGATCGTTCAGACAATCGTCCACGGCGAGCGCATCCGGTCCGGTATCGATCACCACTGCCGCGTCCCCGGCCGGCAGGACCAACGCGTCGCCTTGGCCGACGTCGCACATCGTCACCACCCAGCCCGAAGGCGGCCCCTCGGTGAGCAGGCAGGCCGGGACGGCGCCCAGCAGCGCCGCCGCGGCCGCGGCCAGCAACGGTCGGCGCAGCCGACGCACCTGCAACAACCCGATCAGGACCGCGATGATCAGTGCCGCCAGCAGCCCCCACCACACACCTGTGGGCCATTGCAACCTTCCGCCGGGCACTGCGGCCCCGGTCTCGGCGAGCCACACCAGCCATCGCGTCGGGATCACCGCTGCCTGTGCGCACCATTCCCCGGCCGGAAGCCAC
>JAJYSW010000217.1 GCA_021793335.1 Actinomycetes bacterium | reverse complement strand
CTGCATCGTGATCGAGGTGCGGTCGAGGCCCGGCACATCAGGTCGCATAAAAGCTTGTCGAGCGAGCACCCAAGGATTATGGTCATAGTGACCATTGAAGGGATTCCCGTGCTCCTCACCGACTTCGTGCAGTTCCTCGAAACACCCTTGTTCTCGTTCTTCGGCGCTCCCGTCAGCCGGACCGAAGCGCTCGGCTTCGCCAGCGGAGCGCTCTGCGTCTGGCTCGTCGCCCGCCAGCACATCGCCAACTGGCCGCTCGGCATCGCGAACTGCCTCCTGTTCGTCCTCCTGTTCACCCAAGCCGGCCTCTACGCCGACGCGGGCCTCCAATTCGTCTTCATCGCCCTCGGCCTCTACGGCTGGCGGAACTGGGTGCGCGGCGACGGCGCGGCCGCCGACACACTGCCGGTGCGGCGCACCACGCGCGGCGAATGGACCGGCCTGGCCATCGCCGGAGCAGCGGGTCTGGCGGCGATCACGTGGCTCCTGGTCACCGCCACCGACTCCGAGGTCCCCTTCTGGGACGCGCTCACCACCGTGCTCTCGCTCCTGGCCACCTACGGCCAGTGCCGCAAACGACTCGAATCGTGGTGGCTGTGGATCGCCGCCGACATCGTCTACGTCCCGCTCTACGCCTATAAGGGCCTGTACCTCACCTCGATCCTCTACATCGGTTTCATGGCGCTGTGCGTCGCGGGCCTGGCCAACTGGCGTCGCAGCATGGCCGCCGACATCGAGAAAGCGAAGGCCGCCGCATGACCAGACCGAATCACGGCCTCGTGCTCGGCAAGTTCTATCCGCCGCACGCCGGCCACCACCACCTGATCCGCGTCGCCCAGTCGCAATGCGAACGCCTCACCGTCCTGGTCTGCGCGGCCTCGGTCGAATCCGTGCCGCTCGCCGACCGGGTGGCGTGGCTCCGCGAGGCCCACCCCGCCGTGCGTATCGTCGGAACGGTGGACGATGTCGAGATGGACCTGCTGGACCCGGCGATCTGGGACGCCCACATGGCGATCTTCCGCGCCGCCGTGCCCGAGAGGATCGACGCGGTCTTCACCTCCGAGGGCTACGGCACCGAACTGGCGCGGCGTTTCGACGCCGAGCACCGCCCCGTCGACCCAGGCCGCGCCCGATTCCCCGTCTCCGGCACAGCGGTCCGGGCCGACCCCGTCGCCCATTGGCACCACCTCGAAGGCCCGGTCCGCGCCGCGCTCGCCCGGCGCATCGTGGTCCTCGGCGCCGAGTCCACCGGCACCACCACGCTCGCCCGCGAACTCACCGAGACCTACCGGTCGCGCGGCGGCCCCTGGGCCTCCACCCAGTATGTTCCCGAGTACGGCCGCGACTACAGCGAGGAGAAACTCGCCGCCCTCCGCTCCACTGACGCCGAAGCCACCTGGGCCGACGTGACCTGGTCCACCGAGGACTTCCCGCGCATCGCCGAACGCCAGAACACGGCCGAGGAACGAGCCGCCAGAATCGGCTCGCCGGTCCTGTTCTGTGACACCGACTCGTTCGCCACCGCGATCTGGCACGAGCGCTACCTGGGAAGCCGCAACCCGAAGCTCGACGAGATCGCCGAGGAGGTCCGCCATGACCTGTGGCTGCTCACCGACCACCGAGGCGTGCCCTTCGAGGACGACGGCCTCCGGGACGGCGAGCACCTGCGCCCGTGGATGACCGCCCGCTTCCGCGAGGAACTGGAGCGCACCGGCCGCCGCTTCGTCGAGATCACCGGCACCCGTGAGGAGCGACTGGCCGCGGCCGTCGCCGCCGTCGATGAACTCCTATCAGGAGGCTGGCACTTCGCCGATCCGCTGCCGGAGCGCCGATGAGTACCGAGGCGGTGCCCGAGGGGTACGACAAACACGCCTTCGAGCCCTTCGCGGTCACCGTCGACCTCGCGGTGTTCACGATCATCGACCAGGAACTCCAGATCCTGCTCGTCGAACGCGGCGAAGCGCCCTACCGGGGCCGCTGGGCCCTGCCGGGCGGCTTCGTGCGCCCAGAGGAATCGGCCGAGGACGCGGCCCGACGCGAACTGGCCGAAGAGACCGGCCTGCACGACCCCGACCGGCTCCACCTCGAACAACTGCGCACCTACAGCGAACCCGAACGCGATCCGCGCATGCGCGTCGTCTCCATCGCACACGCCGCCCTGCTCCCGGACCTGCCCGAGCCGCGCGGCGGCGGCGATGCGGCCCGGGCCCGCTGGTTCGCCCGTCACCGGGTGCCGGCTCTGGCCTTCGACCATGACCGGATGCTCGCCGACGCCTATGAGCGCGTCTGCGCCAAACTCGAATACACCACGCTCGCCACGGCATTCTGCCCGGAGGTCTTCACCCTGGGAGAACTCCAGCAGGTCTACGAGACGGTATGGAGGGTCGGGCTCGATAAGTCGAACTTCCGCCGCAAGGTCCTGGCCGTCCCCGGTTTCGTCGCACCGGCCGAAGGGCCGCCACGGCGGACTGCGGGCCGCGGCAAGCCGGCGGCCCTGTACCGAGCGGGCCCCGCCACGGCCCTCCAAGCACCGCTGCTGCGTCCACCGACCTCAAGGGAGTTACATCACCGGGTCGGGGGAGGGCCACGAGCGAAAGCCCTGGTCGGCCATCTGCCCGCCGGTGTCCGGTATCGGTGAGGGCTGACAGAACCGTGCCGAAGCGGTATCGTGCCATAGTTCGGTCCGATCCCTCCGATCGTCCTCATGAAACGGAACCCCCATGCCCGACCCCGCATTCTCCGTCCCCGAATGCAACCTCATGCTCGCGCTCGTCCATTTGCGCGGGTACGGCACCACCACCGAGTTCAAGGAATCCTTCGGCTTCGACAAGGTCGAGGCCCCCGCCCGGCGTGCCCTGACCGGGCAGGGCCTCCTCGTGGTCGACAAGAGCGTCCGGCCCTACGGCTACGAGCTGACCGACGCCGGGTGGCTGACCGCCCGGAAGCTGCTCGCCGAACCGGCCCCGAAGGGCATCAGCTCCCGCACGGCCCGCATCCTGTGGGCGGTCATGGGCGACTTCTCCGCCCACATGGACCGCACCGGCGCCGAACTCGCCGACCTCTACCCGCCGCCGGCCGCCCCCGACCCGCGGGACGCCGTCCGCAGCGCCTACCGCGAACTCGTCGGCGAGGACACCGACTGGCTCCCGCTGCGGCGCCTGCGCGCACACCTCGACGACCTCGACCGGGAGACCCTCGACCGGGCCCTCGAAGATCTGCTCGGCTCGCACTCGATCCGGCTCATCCCCGAGTCCAACCAGAAGACCCTCACCGAGGCCGATCGGGACGCGGCCATCTGGCTGGGGGGTCAGTACCGGCATCTCATCGCCATCGAGGCGCGATGAACACCGCACTGGAGGCGCTGCGCCGAGCGCCGACGGACTTCGCCGTCACGCCCGACGACATCTGGGACGACCGGGCCCGCCCGCACGTCCACGGCATCAACGAGGCGGCGCTTCACGCCGTGCGCCGAAAAGTCGACGCCGCCGAACACAGCCCACGATCGAGCGTGCTGGGACTGCCGATCGTCGGCCCCGGCGGCAGCGGCAAGAGCCACCTGCTCGGCCAGGCGCGCAGACTCGTCCAGGACCGCGGCGGCTTCTTCGTGCGGCTCGACATCGTCGACGTCCACGACTTCTGGTCCAGCCTCGCATCGAGCTTCCTGTACGCGCTGGACATGCCGCACCGACTCGGCGGCAGCGGCCTGACCGTCCTTTTGGAACGCCTCGCCGAACAGGCCGACGTCCACACCGACCTCCGGAAGCGGCTGCTGACCTCCCGCCTGCCCGACCCGGAGGGAACGGCGCAGTTCTTCGAAGCCGTCCGCGAACTCGACCCTTCGCTGAGCGGCACCCGCGACACGCTGCGCTCCCTGCTGCTCCTGAACGCCGTGGAGGAACGCCGGGCCGCGGCCGGGGCCGCATTCCTCAAAGGCGGCGACGTCGACGCCGAAGCCCTGCCAGGCTTCCCGCGCCCCGCCCCGCAGACGCATCAGACCACGGTCCGGGACCTGTCCCGCCTCATGGCGGTGTGCGGGGCGACGGTCATAGCCGTCGACCAGGTCGACGACATCGTCCGTGCCTCCCGGCGCAGCACCGCCGGGGAAGGCGCGAGCGGCGCGGGCGAACTGCTCGACATGCTCGGGATCGGCCTGGTCGACCTCCGCGACTACACCCGGCGCAGCACCGTCCTGCTCTCCTGCCTCGACGGAACCTGGGAGGAGTTCCGCCGCAACACCACCGACACGGTGCTCCAGCGCTTCGAGACGCACGTCCGGCTGGACGACACGCTGCCCAGCGCCGCGGTCGCCGCCGATCTGCTCGCGGCCGTCCTCAAGCCGGTCTACCGCGAGGCCGGATACGAACCGCCCTATCCGTCGTATCCGTTCCCCGAGCGCGCGCTCGCGCAGGCGAGCGTCTTCGGCCCCAGGCATCTGCTGCGGAACGCCGCCGAGCACGTGAACCGGTGCGTCGCCGCCGGGCGGATCACCGAGCCGGAGCGGCTGGAAGCGCCCGAGCCGCTCGCGCGGACCCTGCCCCCCGCTCCGGTGGCGACGGAGGACCTCGATGCGGTCTTCGAGGGCCACAAGGCGCACACGGAGATCGACACGGCGATCGATCCTCGCACCGAAGACGTGCGGATGCCGTGGCTGTTGAGCGCGGCATTGCGCGCCTTCATGGTCGAGACCGGCAGAGGACCCGCGGAGATGCAGATCGAACTGCCGGTCGGGGAACGGCAGCCGTTTCACGCGGCGCTGTTCGACAACGGCGCCGACCCCAAGCGGTGCTGGAGATTCCTGGCCATCGCGAATACCCACCCCAGGGCCGTGGGGCACCGCGTGAGAGGCCTCTACGACCGTGCGGGCCTGGGGCGGGACAACCCCATCCTGGACGGCCACGGGGTGCTGTGGGTGACGGCCGCCCCCGAACAGTGGGGCAATTGGGGGAGGAGCACCAGGGCCGCCAAAGCCGTCGCCGACTTCGAACGCGACGGTCTGGTGGTCATGGCGGCCGAGGACGATCTGCGCACCTTCGCGGCGCTCCACTACCTCGGACAGCAGCGGCGGCCGGGCTGGGAGGAATGGCTGCGCCGCCGCCGCCCGGCTTCGCAGACGATCCTGTTCCACGCCGTGTTCGGGTCCCGGGCGGCCGTCCCCGAGGACCGACCGCAGGCGCCCGAGACGCCTCGGCGCCGAGGCGTGATGATCAATATTCCCTTGGGCGGCCCGGTCGGCCGCCGCCCCGAGGCCGACGAGCGCCCCGTCTCAGGGCCGAGCGCCGCATCCGGTGCCGCCGGCTCGAAACCCATGGGCCGGGTCGCCATCGACCGCGTCGAGGAGCCCGGCAGACTTTCGGGGAATGCGAACATGCTCCCGGTCGGACGTCGCCGGAGCGGTGAG
>JAJYSW010000216.1 GCA_021793335.1 Actinomycetes bacterium | reverse complement strand
CAAGGCGTCGAAGTCGCCGCTCCATCGAACCGGTCGATCCAGTCCGAGCGCAGGAGCTCACCGGCGCCCTCGCCTGCGGTCATGACGTCGATCATGTCGCAGCACAGGCGCTGTTCGAGCGTCAGCGAAGAGACCGGGACCCGCCGGCGGATCAGCTCGGCGACGGCCTTCGCCGCCCGGTAGTCGCCATTCGCCTGGTGACAGTGGACGAGCGCGACGAGCAGGTCCGTGCCGGCCTCGGCCTCGTCCCGGTTCCGGGCTCCCGCCAGGCCCGCGCCCAGACGGGCGAGCCGTTCGCCGTCCTCCGGCGGCGCGCACTCGGTCCACATGCGGACCGTCATCAGGTCCCGTTGCCGAAGCGCCGCCTCCTTCTCGTCGCGGGCTTCGGCGATGAGGCCGCGCAGGATCGCGGCGGCCTGTGGTCCGGCACCGGCCCGCATGAATCCCTCGGCCGCTTCGACCCGGAAACGGCGCCGGTCCTCCTCGGACTCGGCGTGCCTCGCAGCGGCCTCCCAGGCGTTCGCGGCCTCGACCGGGCCGCCCCGGTTCGCCGCCTCCTCGGCCGCGGCGACGAGCGCGGGGACGAGGACGCCGTCAGCTGCCGAGCCGGTGCGACCGATGTGGAACGCGTACCGGGCCGGGTCGTCGGCGAACATCGCGGCGAGCACGGCGTGGGCCTCGTTCAGTTCACGGGCGGAGGCATCGGAGCGGACCGCGAACCGGACCGTCGGGTGCGTGAACTCGCAAGTGCCGTCGGCCAGCCGCACCAGACCGGAGCGTTCGGCGGGCTCGAACGCCGCGATCGACAGCGACGACCGCGACAGCGCCTCGCGCAGCCGCCGAGGGCCGAGCGGCTCGAAGCTCGCCAGCAGCAGCGCCATGCGCGCCTCCGGACCCAGGAGCGCCAGGCGCTGCCCGTAGAGGCGGCCCATGGAACGCCCGATGGGCAGCGTCGAGGGCAGCGGTTCCTCGCCCGAACGCTGGCCTGCGGTCAGCTCGGCCGGGATCTCGGACAGCAGCAGCGGCAGACCCGCGGACCGTTCGACGATCCGGTCGGCGACGAAACTGCTCAACTCGCGGTGCCGGTCCCGGAGCATCGCACGGGCCTCGCCGTCGCCGAGCGGCCCGACCTCGATGAAGGCGCCGACGCCCACGACATCGGCCTCGCCTTCGGGGCGGACGCCGAACACCAGGCACACGGCGTCGGCGTCGAGACGCCTGGCGGTGAAGACCAGCGCTTGGCGGCTGGATTCGTCGAGCCACTGCGCGTCGTCGACGGTGATGACGACCGGGCGCGACTCGGCCAGCCGCGTGATGAGCGCGAGCAGTGCTCCGGCGGCGGCGAGCGCGTCGGGGGCTCCGCCGGTCTCGAAGGCGAGCGCGCGCGACAGGTCCCTCCGGTGCTCGCCGGGTAGGCGGGCCAGTGAGTCGCGGACGGGCCACAACAGTTGGTGGACTCCCGCGTACGGGATACCGGTCTCGGCCTCGTGGCCCGCGGCGCGCAGCACCAGGGCGTGTTCGGGAGCCGAGGCGGCGGTGAAGTCGAGCAGTGCGGTCTTGCCCGCTCCGGCCACACCGCCCAGCACCAGCACCTGCGAGGCGCCGGCGGCGGCGTGGGCGAGGGCGGTCCGGAGCCGGTGCGTGTGGGCGGAGCGTCCGACGAACTTCGGGGAGGGCATCAACGTCAGACGTTACCGCAGCCGGGGCATCGGCGGAGGATGGCGAATGGGCCGCCGGGGGCAGTGCCGGCGGCCCACGGCTCAGGACAGCCGGTCGACGACCTTCTCGGCGAGTTCGACCGAGATCGGGTCGTCATGGGCGGGCGTGCCTTCCTCTCCGAGGCGGACACCCACGACACCGCCCCGGTCGCCGACGGTGAAGTAGGTCGACGAGCCTCGCGTGTCGAACGACATCAGGCCGTAGATTCCCGGATGGACCTGGCCGTTCTCGATGTGGTCCAAAGTGAGGCGAGGCTCTCCCGAGGATTCCAGGAAGTTCGAGGCGAAGTCCTCCCGGCTCTGGTACATGACGCTGACGATCGTCCCATCGGCGTTCTCCCACACGCACTCCTGGGCGTCGGGGCCCCACGAGCGGTCCTCTGGTTCGGGGACGTCGTCACCGAACATCACGCTCAGATCCGCATCGGTGAGCATCCCGCACGCGCCGTCCGGCTCGGCTGCCTCGGCCTCGGCCGTCCCGCCTCCGCAGTCGGTCTCGGCATAGTCCTCGACCGCCGCGATGCCGTTCTCGGCCGGCGCGACCGTGTCGGGAACGGTGAGCGCGGCGTCGCCGAGCACCTCGAAGCTCGACTTGCCCGCCTCCGGATCGGACTCGGCGAACGCGTCGTCGACGGCCGCGTAGAACGCGGTGATGTCCGCCCAGTCCTCGGCGAGCTCGGCCGGCGGCTCGGCCGCCTCCAAGAGCCCGCGGGCCTCGGCGGCCGAGGCGGCGGTCTCGACCGAGTCGGAGACCAGGCCGTCCTCGATCAACCCGAAATACCCGCTCACTTCGGTGATCGTCGAACAGAAGTCACCGCCCGCATCACTCGCCTCAGTGGCCGAGGGCGAAGCCGAAGCGTCCTCACCGCCGTCATCGGGAGGTCCCTCGCCGCATCCGGCGAGCGCGCAGAGGAGCAAGGGGGCGGCGAGGGTGCCGATCCTGGTGAGGCTGTTCATGCCTCCGAAACTAACCGCCTGCGGAGCTGGAGGAATCCGTATGCGGTACCGGAGTGTGCGCCTCCAGCCCCGCGTGCGGCAGCCATGCCACGACCTCCCAGCCGCCCTCCGGCCGCGGCTCGGCCCGCAACTGCCCGCCGACGGCCTCCACCCGCTCGCCGAGCCCCAGCAGACCTATCCCACCGCCGGTTTCGACCAGGCGTTTCCGTGCCGCCCGGCCGTTGTCGCGCACCGACACTTCCAGGCCCTGCGAACCGGCCGCGGCCACGACCACCCGCACCTGCCGGGCGTCGTTCGCGTGCTTGCGGATGTTCGTCAGCGATTCGCGCACGATCCGGTGCGCCGTCGCCGCGATCTCGGGTTCCACCTTCCCGGCCAGGTCCGGAGAGATGAAGCAGGTCGCGTCGGTGCCCTCTCGGCTGAACCGCTCCACGAGGTCCTCGATCTGCGAGAGATCGCCCAGCGGGTTCACGCCCGCTCCGGCGTCCTCGGCCCGGAGCATCTTCACCATCCGCCGCATCGACGACAGTGCGGCCAGGCCCGCCTCCTCGATGTCCGCGAAGGCCTTGCGCGGGTCGGTGTCCGTGACTTGCGCGGCCTGCGCCAGCACCACCATCCCGGTGACGTGATGGGCCACGAAGTCGTGCATCTCGCGCGCTAGTTCCATGCGCTCGGCCCGCCGCACCTCCTCCTGCGTCTCGCGGCGCAGCTTGTCCAGGCTGCGCAGGTAGGCGCCGAAGCCGATCACCGTCGACATGGCCATGGAGAGCATGACCGTCCCGGCGAAGATCGACGTGCTGTCGGTGAAGAACCGCAGACCGATCGAGGCGATCGCCGCGCCGAGCGCGATCGCGACCCACCGCCCCGGTGCGGCGTCCCAGTGCCTGACGGCGAACAGCATCAGCAGTAGCAGTGCCAGGCTCTCGGCCCCGCCGATGCCCCTGCCGGGGATGAGCGTGGCCCCCAGCAGTGTCATCGCCAGCGACGCGAGGGCGGTGAGGGCGATCCACCGTTTGCGACCCGGCCGGTAGAAGATGTACACGCCGATCGCCAGCAGCGAGAACGCCGCTTGGAGCGACGCCACCGGATGTGAGATCGGGATCGGATCGCCCGGCAGCGATGTCAACGACTCGGCCAGGAGGGTCAGCAGCAACACCGAGACGATCCCGATTTTGAGGACGCGCATGATCAGCCGGTTCAACCGGGTGCTCCAGTTGGGTTTCGCGCTCATGTGCCCGAACCTAGCCGGAAAACCGGCGGCCTCCGTCGAATGGCCGACCCGCCCGGCCCGAAACCGGTCATCGAGCCGAGGCCGGGACGCCCCGATGCGGCCACAGTAGGTGACATGAACGGATTCCTCGACATCGCCACAGTGCTCAGCCTCGCCATAGGCACCGTATTCCTGCTCAGCGGCGCGGTCCTGCCCTTCCTCTCGCACGAACGGAAGAGCCACCGATGAACAACGCCATGCTCACCGCGGACGGCCTCCGCAAGCATTACGGTGACGCGATCGCCCTCGGCGGCGTCGATTTCGCCGTCTCCGGCGGCGAATCGGTGGCCGTGACCGGTCCCTCCGGCTCCGGCAAATCGACTCTGCTGCACTGCCTGGCAGGCGTCATCCGGCCCGATGCGGGTGAGGTCCGCCTGTTCGGCGAACGCATCGACACCCTCTCCGAACGCGAACGCAGCCACCTGAGGCGCACCAGGTTCGCCTTCCTGTTCCAGTTCGGACAGCTGCTGCCCGAACTGCCGGCAGAGGAGAACGTCGCGCTGCCGCTCATGCTCGGCGGTACACCACGCCGTAAAGCCCTCGGCCCCGCCCGCGACCGGCTGCGGCAGCTCGGCCTGGCCGGCAAGGAGCACCGCCGCCCCGGCGAGCTCTCCGGCGGCGAGGCCCAGCGTGTCGCGCTCGCCCGCGCCCTCGTCATCGCCCCGGCCGTCGTCTTCGCCGACGAGCCCACCGGCGCGCTCGACCGCACCACCGGCGACCAGGTCATGGGCGTCCTGCTCGACACCGTCGCCGAACTCGGCGCGGGCCTGGTCGTGGTCACCCACGATCCGATCGTCGCCGAGCGCTGCACTCGCACCGTCGAGATCCGCGACGGGCGCCTGCGATTGGCCGACGACCTGGCGGAGACGAGCCGATGACCGCACTCGCCTGGCGCCTGACCCGCTTGGGCGGACGCAGCGCCCTGCTCTCGACCGGCCTGACCGCGCTGGCCGTCGTCGTGGCCACGCTCCTGCTCCAGTTCGCCGTCGCGTCCAATTTCGCGTTCGCCGAACGCGCCGAACGCACCGAATGGCGTGACCCCGTCGCCGCCGAGAACGGCTCGGTGGTCTTCGCGAGCGCCGTCGACTACTACGGCAGCAAGGAGATCACCCGTATCGACCTGGCGCGGACCGGCGATGACGCCCCGGTCCCGCCGGGCCTGGACGCCTTCCCCGCGCCCGGCGAGGTCTGGGTCTCGCCCGCACTGGCCGAACTGCTCGAAGGCGTTCCCGACGAGGATCTTCTCGACCGCTACGAGGGAACGGTCGCCGGCACCATCGGCGAGGCAGCCCTCGTCCACGACGACGAGCTGATCGCCGTGGTCGGCCGCGAGGCCGACGCCGCCGCCATGACCATTGAACGCACCAATATGGACATGGTCTCGCCGCGGACGATCGACGGCTTCGACGAGGGAAAACCTTCCGTCTCGTACAGCTTTTACCAGGTGGTCGCAG
>JAJYSW010000215.1 GCA_021793335.1 Actinomycetes bacterium | reverse complement strand
GTTGTTGCCCGTAGGGGTCTTGCTGCTGTGGTTGGCCGTAGGGGTCGGGTTGGCTGTAGCCCGGCTGCTGCCCGTACGGGTCCTGCTGTTGGGGTTGGCCGTACGGGTCTTGCTGCTGTGGCTGCCCGTAGGGGTCGGGCTGGCCGTAGCCGGGTTGTTGCCCGTAGGCGTCCTGTTGGGGCTGCCCGTAGGGGTCCTGTTGGGGCTGCCCGTAGGGGTCCTGCTGCGGTTGCCCGTACGGGTCGTTCGGCGGGTATCCCTGACCGAAAGCGGCAGGCGACTGCGGCGGCTGGCCCTGCTGCCACGCCGGGTTCGGCGTGCCGCACTGCTCGCAGAACTGAGCTTGAGGGAAAGCCCCGCAGGCACACTGATAGCCGCCCGGCTGTGGGGCCCCGCCGCCGGGGTAGGTCGGCTGGTAGGTCAAGGTCGTCCCCCTCCAAGCAGTTCCGTGTACTCGGCCTCACTGGCGACGCCGAGCATTGAGGTGGAATCGCCCGCCTGCTCCGGAACCAGGTCGGCATGTTCCTGCGCATGCTCGTCGACCTGGCCCGAACCGGGGGATTCGAGTTCCACCACCGCGACACTGATGTTGTCGTGCCCGCCGTGCGCGAGCGCCTGTCGTGTCAACGCTACAGCCTTATCGCCAACGCTGCCCTCCGGCAATGGCAACAGGTCCGTATCGGCATTGAAGTAGCGTGACAGACCGTCACTGCACACTACGACATGTCCGCCTCCGAGATCCACTCGGAGGAGGTTCGGATTCAAGGTCGGTGCATCGGCCCCCAACCAGGCCAGCAGTGCCTTCGCATACGGGTTCTTGTACCGGTCGTCCGACGGGTCCACACCCTGATATTCGAGCCGGGCTTGAATCGTGTCGTCCACGGTGAGGCACTTGGCCTCCTTCTCACCCGCCCAGTACACGCGTGAATCGCCCACCCAGCACAGAACGGCCTGGTTCCCCTCCACGACCGCCGAGACGTACGTCGAGGACGGTGGCGAGTTCGGGTACTGCTTGCCGACCGCGGCCACCGCCGAGTGGGCCGCGCTCACGCCGCGCCGCGACGCGTCCTCGGCGCTGAGACCCTCGCCCAGTGCGGCGCGAATCTCGGTGACCGCCGCCTCCACGCCCGCCAGCGAGGCCAGCTCGGAGTCGGACGCGCCCGAAACGCCGTCGCAGACGACCGCGATCCTCCGGCCGTCCTCGGCGCAGCCGATCGCCAGGGAATCCTGGTTGTAGTGGTGTCGCTTACCCACGTCGGTGGCCGCCCCGATGCCCGGCAGCGTGAACGCGGCGTGGTCGTCGGAGCCGCCCGAACGCTCGGGATTGTCCTCGGTGGCGGCCGAGGACAACCATGCGGCCGTCGCCGCGGGGCGCTCGTGCTCGATCAGATCGCCGCCGCAGGCCTCGCAGTAGCGGCCGACGTCGGCGACCAGGCCGCAGTCGGCGCAGTGCTTCGCAGGGCCTTGCAGGGCTGTCGGTGAAGACGACATTCGGTGCTCCTTCGCTACAGCATCGTGCGGGGGCGGTGGAGATTGGCCTGATCGAAGTAGTGGACCTGCTCTTCACGACCGGTGCAGGTGTGGGCGAGCCTACGGTAGGCCGATTCGAGTGCCAGCCGCAGTTCCCGCTCCTCCGGCGCGGCACCGAAGACCTGCGGTTCCGAGGCCGGACCGATGTGCGCGACCAAGTCGACCGCGCGGTGCAGAATCCTGGTCGCCACCAGGTGGCGGAGCCGAGGTTCGAGTTGCAGCTCGTCGAGGCGGACGGCCATGTGGTGCAGGTCCATCAGCGACGGCGGCGCAGTGTGGCTGTGCAGGGACGTCTGGATGGCCGCGGTCTGCGCGACCCCGTATTGCGAGGAGGTCTTCGGCACCTGGTGGAGCGTGGTGATCGCCTCGGTGGACTGGCCTTCGAGGTCGAGCAGGCGCGCCCGGCCGTACGCGGCGGAGACGAACCGGTGGTCGCACGTCCAGATGCGCGTGTAGTGCGGCAGGGCCAGGTCCCGCCGTCCGGCCAGCTCGGCGCAGGCGGCCAGCGCCAGCCTTGGCGCGAGTTCACCGGGCAGGTGCGAGTAGACCGCGTCGAAGTGGGCCGCGGCGGTGTGGAAATCCGCGGCCAGCAGCGAGATGACCCCCCGCATCCACGTCACCTGCCACGTGTTGCCCTCCTGGGACACGAAGTGGTCGAGGGCGGCGTGGGCCATGTGCAGTTCCCCGGCGCCGATGAGCGTGCGCACGCGCCGCAGTTGCACTTCAGGGCTGTGGACGGGCGCGGCGGCCAGCTCGGCGAGGATGCCGCGCGCGTCGGTCGCGGTCAGGCTCGCCAGGAACGGCGCGGCCGGATCGGCCGGGTCGACCATGGTGGGCGGCAGGGCGTGTGCGACGTCGAAGGGATCGCCGATCGCCGCGATATCGCGTTCGACGTCCGGTTCGCCGAATACCGACTGCTCAGGGCCGAACAGCGTCGAGGGCTCGAACTTCGGTTCGCCGAGCCGGACCGACTGGACCTCGTGGAGGACACCGCGCACTTGGGTGCGCATCTCGTCGGCGTCCTGGAAGCGCGAACGCGGGTCGGTGTGGCACGAGCGCAGCAGCAGCCGGTGGAACGAACCGAACTCCCTGAACAGGGGCGTCTCTGCGGCCGGCGGGAACGAGGCGCGGAACTCGCCGGTGAAGCCTTTGAACCGCAGGGCGAGCACGGCCATGGACCGGCCGATGGTGTACAGGTCGGAGGTGATCGAGGGGCCCACCGAGAGGATCTCATCGTTGGGCACCGAGTAGCCGGGCGTGCCGTAGACCGCCGACTCCTCGTCGCCGATGCGGCGCACCGCCCCGAGGTCGATGAGCTTGAGCCAGGTCTCGACATGGATGACGTTATCGGGCTTGAAGTCGCAGAACAGCAGGCCCCGGTCGTGCAGATAGGAGAACGCCGGCAGCAGCTCGGCGGTATAGGTGAGGACCTGCTCCAGCGGCAGGGGCTCGCGGTCCCCGTCCTCGCCGACCGCGTCGCGGATGTCGCGCAGCGACTTCCCGGCGATGTACTCCATGACGATATACGACTGGAGCTGCCCCGAGCGCGGATCGGCGGCGGCGACGAAGTCGTGGATGTCGACCACGTTCGGATGGTCGATACCGACCAGGAAGCGGCGCTCGTTGATGGCCGCCTCGATGGCGTCCTCGTCGGTGGTGTTGATCAAGCCCTTGATGACGACCCACCGCTGTGTGAGGTCATCGGCGAAGTTCCTGTCATTGGCCAGGTAGATCCAGCCCAGGCCGCCGTGTGCGATCGCGCCGAGGATCTCGTAGCGCTCGGCGAGGACGTCGCCGGGCTGCAGCGAGGGCGTGAACCAGTAGCGGGCGCGGCAATAGGGGCAGAAGCCCTCGACGCGGCCGCCGCGGCCCGCCTGCGGGCGTCCGACCGGTTTCCCGCAGGCGCTGCAGAAGCGTTTCGTCTCGGGGACCTTCGGATCGGCCAGGACCGCTTCGGCCGGGTCTCGCGGAGGCACCGGCGGCATGTCGGACAGGCCGCCGCGCTGGCGGGAGCTGGACGTGGAGGAACGGGTGACCGGGCCGGTGATCGGCTGCGGCAGCGGCGAGGCGGGCGCCCGGTGCGGCGCCGGCGGCGGCGAAGGCGCCTGTACGGGGAGCCGGGGGAGCGGCGGGCCCGAGGACTGCGGCGGAGCGAATCCCGGTGCGGCGGGCACCGCCGGAGGCGTGCTCAGGCGTTTGCGCACCCGCAGCGTGTCCGAGTCGGTCTCGTCCTCGGCCCCGGTCTGCTCGGCTTGGCGGACGCTCGGGGTGTAGCGCCGGGTGTGCTCGGGCCGCTCGTCGCTCATCGCTCTGACCTTCAATCCTGGTATACCGGGGCCGGGGCGGTGGCGCTGCCGAGATGCTCGGCGAGCCACGTGTCGTAGAGGTCCTGCCACGTGCCGTCGGCGCGCATGGTCTCCAGGACACCGTTGACGTACCGGGCCAGGTCGGTGTTCCCCTTGGCGAAGGCGACGGCGTAGGGCTCTTCGGAGAACGCCTCGCCGACGACTTCGAGCGTCGGGTCCTGGATGGCCATGCCCGCGAGGATGCAGTCATCGGTGGTGATCGCGTCGACGGTGCCCTGCTGGAGCAGCACCAGGCAGTCGTTGAAATCCGGGACGGTCACCGGCTGCGCCTCGGACAGGGCCGCGATGTTCTTCGGCGAGGTCGAGCTCGCGCCGGTGCACACCCGGTGCTCGGCGGTCAGATCGGCCAGTCCGGCGATCCCGGAGTCGACGGGCACGAGCAGGCGCTGCCCACCGTGGTAGTACTCGCTGGAGAACTCCACGTCCTCCCAACGTTCACATGTCATGGTCATGGTGCGCACCACCATGTCGACGGTCCCGGCGTTCACCTCTTCCTCGCGCTCGCCCGAGGTCATCGGCACCCAGGTGACCTTCGTCTCATCTCCCATGAGGTGGCCGACGATCGCCTTGGCGATGTCGATGTCGAAGCCGGCCAGGTCCCCGCCGACCGGGTCCCGGTAACCCATGAGATTCGTCGACTGGCTGATGCCGACGGCGACGTGCTCCGCATCGCCCAAGGTGGCCCGCGCCTGCTCGGCGGTGACCGAGCCGGGCGCGTACGAGGCGGTCGGCTCGCAGTCCTCGTCCTCCTCACCGGCCTCGACATCGGGGTCGAAGTCGATGCCCTCCGGCAGCGGCGTCGGCACATCGACCTCCGGGGGCCCCACCGTGGCCGGGCCCGAGCAGGCCGCCATGAGCAGACAGGCGCCGAGGGCGATCGCCCACCGGAGTCGCCGCTTCGACGACGGCTGCGAAACGGTTGACCTGTGCAGGATCATGCGTGATACTCCGCCACTCGCATCTGGATACCGATCGCCGCGCTGACCAGCGCCAACAGGCACAGCGCCGTCAGGCCAGCCGCCGCGCCCGACAGGGAGCGCCGCGCGTCGCCGGTCGCGCTGACGAACCGGTCCGCGCTGATCTCAGTCGCCTCGGTGAGCTGTTCGTCGAGCGCGTCGAACGACGTCGCCAGACTCTGGTCCGAGTCGCCGACGGCCATCTCCACGGCCTCGGCGTAGGAACCGCCTTTGGCGAGGGCGATGACCTCGTCGTGCCCGGCGCTCCATTCCGCAGCCGAGGACTCGGCCGCGACCAGCGGCGCCGATAGTGCCGGGTCGTCGCCGTACGTCTCGCCGAGGCGATCGAGCAACCCGCCCTCGCCGTTGAGCAGCTCCATCTGCGCCCGGTAGCGTTCATCGGCCGCCCCGTCCTCGCCGCGGGCGATGAGCATGAGCGATTCCTCGGCTCGGGCCTGCTGGGCGGCGATGTGCGCCTCGGCCAGCATCTCCAGCGGGTCGGCGCCCTCTTCATGGGATCGCTCGGTGTGGCTCGCCGAGGCCAGCGACACCAA
>JAJYSW010000214.1 GCA_021793335.1 Actinomycetes bacterium | reverse complement strand
CCCTGACCGCCGCCTACGCCGTGGTGTTCGGCCTGTTGGTCCCGACGATGATGCTGCTGTCCGCAGCCGGGTACCTGGCGGCGTTCCTGATGCCGGCGGCGCTCATTGCCGGCCCGGTCCTGCTGGCGCGCGGCCGCGCCCTTCGAGCCACGGCGGCCGTGCTCGTGCTCGTCGCGATCGGCGCTCTGGCCGTGCAGGGCTCCTTGAGCCCGGCGACGCTCGCGGACCTGCTCACGGACCTGGGCGGCGGCCTGGCGGACCTCGGCGTCTACCCACTGGCCGAGGTGTGGTCGGCCGCCGGCGGGGCCTGCTGGGCGGCCGTGACCGTCGGCCTGCTGCGCCGCCGCGGGACCGAGCGCCCGTACACGGTCCGCTTCACCCCGGAGCGTGCGAAGCGGTGGGGCGAGGTCGCCGCGTACCTCGCGTTCGCCTGCTCGCTGCCGTACGGACTGACGCGGCTCACGTGGCTGACGCCGTGGCCCTACCTGGTGGACGCCGAGGAACTGGCGGCGAACCCCGACCTGCGGCTGTGGGGCCTGCTGCTGGGTTTCGCGTGCCTGACCGGCGGCGTGCTGTGCCTGGGGCTCGTCCGGCGCTGGGGTGAGCGGTGGCCGTACTGGGTGCCGCGGCTGCGCGGCCGGGCGGTGCCGCCGCGAGCGGCGATCATCCCGGCCGGGATCGTGGCCTACCTGTTCACGCTCGCGGGGGTCTCGTTCCCGTTCACGGTGGCGCAGCAGGGCGCGCCGGAGTTCCTCCTGCTGTTCCCCTTCCCGATCTGGGGCCCGGCCCTGGCCGTGGCGACGGCGGCCTATGCGATTCGCCGCCGGGCCGACCGGCCCCGGCACGAGCCGATGGCGGCGGACGAGAGCGCGGCCGGGACGGCCGCCGTCGCGGCGACCTGATCACCGGCAACAGGAAAAGGCCGGGCCCGACGCCCCTCGGGCCCGGCCTTCACTCGCCTTTGAGTTTCGCGGCGACCTCCAGCACCCGCCGGGTCTGGATCACCACGCCGCGCCGGTTCGTCTCCCCCATCGGCCCGGCGCCACCGATATGACTCGCGCCGTATGGGTTGCCCAGTTCGAGATCGAACAGGATCGGGTCGGTGTACCCGGTGCCGATGATGATCGAGCCCCAGTGGTAGAAGGTGTTGTTCATCGCCAGAATCGTCGACTCCTGGCCGCCGTGGCTGGTCGCGGTCGACACGAACGTCGACATCACCTTGTTGATCAGGCCGCCCCGCTGCCACAGCCCGCCGGTCTGGTCGACGAACTGCCGGATCTGGGCGCACGGGACGCCGTACCGCGTCGGCGTCCCCCACATGACCGCGTCCGCCCATTCGAGGTCGTCGAGCTCGGCCTCCTCCAGGTCTGCGACGGCCTCGGCGTGCGCGACCCAGTCGGGGTTCGACTGGACGGCCTCGGGCGGGGCGAGCTCCCTGACCTTCCTGAGCCGGACGTCGGCCCCGGCGGCGGCGCCCTCATCGGCGGCGGTCTTCGCCATCGCATAGACGTTGCCGGTCTGGGAATAGTGGATGACGGCCAAGTTGACCATGGCGGCGCTCCTTGCGGTTACGTGAATCTCGACCTTCTGCACCTTCTGCGTACTTCGACGTTATGGTTACCCAGCGCAAGGAGTCCCAAAACCCCCAAAGCCCGATGCAGGGGGCGAGAGCATGCTCGACATCCTGGTGGCCGGCGGCGTCGGCGTCGACACGATCGTCCGCGTCCCCGAGATGGCCTTCGGCGAAGGCGACGGTCTCGGCGTGGAACCCATCCGTGACTACGTGGCCCACACCGGCAACGGCGTCGCCCTCGGTTGTCACGTTCTCGGACTGTCCACGCGGCTCCTCGACTTCATCGGGGAGGACGCGCAAGGTGAGATGGTCCTGCGCCACTACGAGCGCCACGGCCTGGACTTCCGCCACCTGGTCTCCCCACAGGGCACGTCGCGGTCGGTGAACTTCGTCGACGAGGCGGGAAACCGCTTCTCCTTCCACGATTACCGGCATGCTCCCGACCTGCGCCTGCCCGCCGACTTCTACGGCCCCCACCTGGCCGAGACCGCGCACGTCCACCTCTCGATCTCGAACGTCACCGGCGGCATGCTGCACGACCTCGACGGGCGCTTCAGCGTCTCGACCGACCTGCACGCCTGGGACGGGAAGGCCGAGCATCACAAGGCCTACGCGCTGCGCGCCGACACCGTGTTCCTCTCGACGGCGCGGCTCGGTGACGATGCGGAGCCGACGATGCGCTGGATTCTGGACCACGGCCGGGCCGCACTGGTGGTGGCCACCGCCGGCGAGCGGGGCGGTCTCCTCCTCGAACGCGGCGGCGCGCTCGCCTCATACGATGCGCTCGACCCGGCGGCCGAGCTGAGCGGGGCCGTTCCCGAGTGGGCGGCCTGGCGGCCGGTCGACTCCAACGGCGCGGGAGACGCGTTCGTCTCCGGTTTCCTGTGGGCGCGGCGACGCGGCGAGGGCCTCGGCGCCGCGATCGATGCAGGGCGCATCGCCGGCGCCTTCGCGTGCCGCAAGGAGGGCACCCACTCGGAGTTCATCACCGAGCCGCTCCTGGCCGAGAGCCTGGCGGCGCTGCACGGCTGAGGGGTCGCGTCAGCTCTGGTCGCCGCGGCCCTCCGTCATCGCCTTGGCTCGGGCGATGACATCGTCGAACGGGGACGGCTCGGCCGGTCGCACCGGCGGCGCTTCACGGTGATCGGGCTGGATGACCAGCATGAAGACCGTGCCCAACAGCGCCGCTGCGAGCGGCGCGCCCGTGACGATCGCGATGCTCGGCCACGCGCCCTCGGCCGCGCTCGCCATGATCATGTAGGCGAGCCACGTGGGGATCGACCAGGCCGCCGCGAACGTGATCAGGTCCTTTCTGCGCCGCAGATCCGGCCGCACCAGCCAGGCCAGGAAGTCCGCCAGCGCTCCCGAGGCGAGGAACAGCACCGCGAACCCGAGGTTCTCGAAGCCCGCGTTCGCACCGGCGGCCAGGGCCGGGAAGAGGAAGGCCACGGTGAAGCAGCCCGGCGGCAGCCGGAATCTGCCGGTCGCGATCACCACGAGGCCGAGCACGGCGAGCGTCGTGAGCATGAGGCCCGCGGCCACCGCTGCGCCCACGGGCCCGTACGGCTCGCTCAAACCGGTGACGACTTCGGCCGGGCTCCAGGTGAATGCGATCCCGTAGGACAGGAGCAGCACCACCGCCGAGCCGACGTGGCCGAGGGACAGCGCCGGCGCGAGGAAGCGGAGGGATTCGTGGGCCGCCTCCGGTTCCACGCCGAGGGCGTCGCGCCGCCAGGCCGAGAGCCACGGCGCGGCGACGATGAGCACGCCGCTCGCGGCGAGGCCCAGGTGCGGGGGGCTGAACAGGACGCCGAGCGCGCTCTCGGTACCGAAGAGGCCGTGCCAGACCAGGTCCGCGAGCGCTGAGAACAGGAACAGGGGGATGCCGACCACGGCGGGGCCGTAGCCGTGCGGCACGGCCGCCAGCCCGGTGCGCCCGTCGGCGCGGTGGGCCCGCACCAGCAGGTGGACGATCCATGCCGCGACGGCGAGGTACCCGGTGCAGAAGATCAGGTGCCACCAGGTGAAGAACGGCTCGTGCCGATCGGTCGCGCGAGCCCACGCGTCGAGGATGAGGCCACCGAAGAACCAGGCCGAGACCGCGGCGGTGACGAGGTCCTGCCGCCAATCCGCGAAATGGCGGGGGTGCCCCGAATGCTTCAGCAGGTGCATGTTGTATTCCAACAATCGGTCTAGGGGTGTGGTGGCCATGACGTCATCATGGCGCATCCCGCTTTCACGCGCAATACGGCCTGTAACAGGTGAACGTTCAGACCGTAAAACCGACCGATCAGACGAAACGGACGAGGAACATGTGCGGCCAGAGCTTGCCGGTGATGTAGAAGAAACCGTCCTCTTCGGCCGCGGCGATGCCGTTGAGAACGTCGGCGGCCACTGCCTCGTCATCGGTGAGCAGCCCCGAGGCGTCGACGACGGCGCCGACCTCGCCGGTGTCCGGGTCGATACGGACGATGTCGTCGGTCTGCCAGACGTTGGCCCACACCCGGCCGTCGACGCATTCGAGCTCGTTGATCCGCGGGAGCGCCTCGCCGTCGAGGGCCACCTCGACGGTGCCCTGCTCCGCGAACGTCTCCGGGTCGCGGAACGTGAGCGTGGACGTTCCGTCGCTCATGATCAACCGCTCGCCGTCATAGCAGAGGCCCCAGCCCTCGCCCTCGTACTCCACGGTGGCGACGACGTCGAGGGTCGCCGGGTCCCGCTGATAGGCCACGCCCTCCTGCCAGGTGATCTGCCAGACCGCGTCCTCGGTGAGGGTGAGCCCCTCGCCGAACTGGTCGTCGGGGAGCCCACGGTCTTCGAGGACCTCGCCGGTGCCGGGATCGACGAGTCGCACCTCCGAGGAGCCGTACAGGCCGGTGCTCTCGTAGAAGACCCCGTCGCGCAGTTCAAGGCCCTGTGTGAAGGCGGTGGCATCGTGGTCGAAGGTGTCGACGACCTCGACGCCGAGCCGCTGCACCCCGGAGTCCTCGTGCGGGGACTCTTCGGCGTCGGCGCTGCCGGCGCCGCATCCGGCGAGCAGGGCCAGGGCGGCGGCACCGCAGAGCGCGGCGGCCGGTCTCCGATCAAACACTGAGTTCATCTCCAGACGGTCCGATGCTTCGATCGAACCCTGGGCGGCCCGTCCACCGGAGCGTCCGAGACGGTGCGGCCCCCGCAGCGGCGTCGCGCCTCAGGGCGGGTTCGAGGTGAGGTCCACCAGTACCGTACTGGCTGCGATAAAGGAGGACAAGAGGCATGTTCTGGTTATATGGCGGAGTTTCCGCCGGACGTGCCGCTATTCGCGCCGGCGCCACCGGGCGACCGTCGCCGAGACCGTGACCCGGACCGGCGTGGGCAGCCGGTCCACGGCCGCGGCCAAGGCCTCGGGTCCCTGGTGCCTGGCGCTGGGGCCCATCGAGACCAGACGCAGCACATCGCCGCGGTCCAGTTCCATCGCGTATCGCAGCTCCTCGGTCCGCTCGACGGCGAACGCCGCGCCGAGCTGGTCGACGGTCCGCCGCGGTTTCGCGGGGTCGACGCTCAGCAGCGCCAGCGCATCGACGAGTTCGCGCAGATGGTCTGCCCTCGGGGTCAGCACCACCAGCGGTCCGTCCGGGTGGAGAATGCGGGCGATCTCGCCGGGACTGCGCGGGGCGAAGACGTTGAGGACCGCGGCGGCCGCACCGTCGCGGATCGGCAGTCGGCCCCAAGCGTCGGCGAGCACCGCCGCGATCCGTCCCCGCTCGCCCTCCCGAGCCGCGCTGCGCGCAGCGCGGCGCAGCGCGTACTTGGAGGTGTCGAGGCCGACGCCCTCGCGCGTCTCATCGGCAGCGAGGGCGGCCGCCAGGTAGTGGCCGG
>JAJYSW010000006.1 GCA_021793335.1 Actinomycetes bacterium | reverse complement strand
CGTTCACTCTTCCGGTGTCGCCATCCCGACAGTCCCCCGGCGCACGAATCGCTATGAGGATCGAGTGGCGACCATTTCTCCCCGCCCCCGCAGCGGCCGCGCGCGGCTTTCAGGCGATCACGGCCACTGTGCAACGCCCGTCCATGCCCCTCACCGTATAAGGCCCGTGACCCGTTCTCATTCCCTCGACGCACGGAGGCAGACATGTTCGACGCCGACCTTCACAGACCGCTGGAATCCCTTGAGGATACTGTTGCGAACCGGCGCATCTCATGAACGAGGACTACACCGCGGCCCCCGATCCGGCGACGCCTCCGGTCACCGCCTCTGAACAAGCATGGAAGATCCTCCAGCTGATCAATGAATGGGTGCGGCACGCCGAGACCAAACTCGCCGCCACGCTGGCGGCTGCGGGCATCAGCGGCGGCGTTCTGTTCAGCCTCATCCAGAACCGACAGGAGACCAGCGGCTACTTCAGTGCGGCAGCGATCATCTGCTGCGCCGCCGCCATCCTGTCCGGTGCCTCGGCCATGGTCGGCCTCTATCCGGTGCTCGGCATCCGAGTCCCGGATCGCGACGGCGAGGCCGATCTCATGTTCTTCGGCGACATCAAGCGCTTCCACCGGCATGACGCCCACGGCTACCTGGAAGCGCTTCGGGCCTTGACGTCGACACCCGATGAACTGGTCCGGCATCTCGGCCGGCAGATCCACGCCAATTCGGTGATCGCCGGCCGCAAGTTCCGGTGGGCGAACCTCGCGATCCGTGCGCTCCTGATCGACCTGCTCGCCTTGGGCACGCTCATGCTGCTCATCGCGCTCGGCCTGTGAACGAACGAGACGCGGTACAAGCCGCTCGGGCATGGCTTCAGGCGGTCTTGACCGTCTCGGGGCCCGGGACGATATCGGTGATCAGGTCGGCGCACCATTGCAGGAGTGCCAGGCCCTCGATCGGTTTGCCCCCGATACGGGAGGTCGTCGGCCGCGCAACGCTGATCAGGCCCGCCTGCGGCTTGTAGTGCGCCTCCGGATAGTGGCGACGCAGACGCATCTGCCTGGAATCGGGCAGGTCCACCGTCGAGAAGCGGAGGTTCCTGCCCTGCAAGCTGATGTCCGTCAGCCCATGGTGGCGGGCCAGCAGCCGGAAACGGGCCAGGTGGAACAGGTGCTGAACCTGTTCCGGAGCGGGCCCGTAGCGGTCCTCCATCTCCTCGCGGACCTCGTCGAGTCCGGCTTCGTCGTGAACCTCGGAGATCTTGCGGTACATCTCCAGACGCAGCCGCTCGACCTCGATGTAGTCGACCGGGACGTTGGCGTCCAAGGGAAGCTCGACCTTGACCGGCGGGGGCGGCTCCTCACCGCCGCCCTTGAACGCCGTCACCGCCTCCCCGACCATGCGCAGGTACAGGTCGAATCCGACGTCGGCGATGTGGCCCGACTGCTCGGAGCCCAGGAGGTTCCCCGCGCCGCGGATCTCCAGGTCCTTCATCGCCACGTACATGCCCGCCCCGAGTTCGGAGTGCTGGGCGATCGTGGCCAGACGCTCGTGGGCGGTCTCGGACAGCGGCTGCTCGCTCGGGTAGAGGAAGTAGGCGTACGCACGGTCGCGGCTGCGCCCCACCCGTCCCCGGATCTGGTGGAGCTGGGACAGCCCCAGCATGTCGGCCCGCTCGACGATCAAGGTGTTGGCGTTGGGGATGTCGATGCCCGATTCGATGATCGTCGTCGAGACGAGCACATCGAACTCGCCTTCCCAGAAGCCGTGCATGATCTTCTCCAGCCGTCCCTCGCCCATCTTGCCGTGGGCGACGGCGATACGGGCCTCGGGGACGAGTTCGCGCAACCGCGTGGCGGCGCGATCGATCGATTCGACTCTGTTGTGCAGGTAGAAGACCTGGCCGTCGCGCAGCAGTTCGCGGCGGATCGCCGCCGCCACCTGCTTGGACTCCCAACCGCCCACATAGGTCAGCACCGGGTGGCGTTCCTCGGGAGGCGTGGCGATCGTGGACATCTCGCGGATGCCGGTCACGGCCATCTCCAAAGTCCGCGGGATCGGCGTGGCGGACATGGTCAGCACGTCCACCGCAGTCCGCAACGCCTTGAGCTTCTCCTTGTGCTCCACACCGAACCGCTGCTCCTCGTCCACGATGATGAGGCCGAGGTTCTTGAAGCGGGTCTCAGCCTGGAGGAGCCGGTGGGTGCCCACGAGGATGTCGACCTCGCCGTCCGCCATGCCCTTCTGGATCGCGGCGGCCTCGCGCGCCGACTGAAAGCGTGAAAGCTGCTCGATACGGACCGGGAACTGCGCCATGCGCTCGACGAACGTGCCGTAGTGCTGACTCGCCAGGAGCGTCGTGGGGACCAGGACCGCCACCTGCTTGCCGTCCTGGACCGCCTTGAAGGCCGCGCGGACGGCCACCTCGGTCTTGCCGTAGCCGACATCGCCCATCACCAGGCGATCCATCGGCACCTGGGATTCCATGTCCGTCTTCGTGTCGACGATCGCCGCCATCTGGTCCGGCGTCTCGATGTACGGGAAGGCGTCCTCCATCTCACGCTGCCACGGCGTGTCCGGTGCGAAGGCGTGGCCTTCGGCCGCCTGGCGGGCCGCGTACAGCTGGATCAACTCGGCGGCGATCTCGCGCACCGCCTTGCGGGCGCGCCGCTTCGTCTTCTGCCAGTCCGTGCCGCCCAGCTTGTGGACGGTCGGGTGCTCGCCGCCGACGTAACGGGTGAGCTGGTCGAGCGAGTCGGTGGGCACGAAGAGCCGGTCGCCGGGCTGGCCGCGCTTCGAGGAGGCGTACTCGATGACGAGGTATTCGCGTTCGGCGCCGCCGATGTTGCGGCGCACCATCTCGACGTACTTGCCGACCCCGTGCGCGTCGTGGACGACGTAGTCGCCGGGCGAGAGCTCCAGCGGGTTGATCGTGCCGCGGCGCTTGGCCGCCCTGCCTTGACGCGGGCGCTGCGCCGCGAGGGCCTTGCCTCCGGCGATGTCGGCTGCCGTCACGGCCACCAGGCCCGCGGCCCGGTCCACGAAGCCGACCGCGAGCGTGCCGACGCAGGCGGTCACCTCGCCGCGGCCGAAGGAGGCCGGAGCCGCGTCCAGGTGAGCGCCCACACCGGCACTACGAAGCTGCTCGGAGGCTCGTTCGGCGCCACCGAGCGCCGGGTAGACCACCGCCACGGCGTGACCCGCCTGCGTCCACGTCTTCATATCGGCCGCCAGTCTGGCCGAGTCCCCGTGGTATCGGGGTGATTCGGTGACGCCGAGATCGACGGTGATCGTGTGCTCGTCACCGATGTCGCCGGTGGGCCCCTCACCGGTGATCGCGGCCAGTTCGGCCGCCAATTCGTCGGTCTGGGGGACGGCGGCGAACGGGGAGACGGTCCACCAGCGCTGGCCCGCGGCGAGCGCGACGGTGCGCGCTTCGGCCAGGTCGCGGAAGATCCCGGCGCCCAGGTCCACGGGGGCCTGGGCCCCGGCCGCTGCGGCGGCCCACGACGCTTCGAGGAACTCGTTGGAGGTCGCCACGAGGTCGATGGCGCGGGTGCGGATGCGCTCGGGTTCGATCGCGACCACGATCGCGTCCGCAGGAAGCGTCTCGCTGAACAGTTCGAGGTTCTCGGGTCCGACCAGGACCGGCATGAGCGATTCCATGCCTTCGACGGGGATGCCCTCGGCCAGTTTGGCGCACATTTCGGCGGTGCCGGGGTGCGAGGCGGCCAGTTCGGCGGCCTTGTCACGCACTTCCTCGGTCAGCAGCAGCTCACGGCAGGCCGTGGCGCGGAGTTCGTCGACCGGGTCGAGCGAACGCTGGTCGGCCACGGAGAACTCGCGGATGGCGTCGACCTCGTCGCCGAAGAACTCCAGACGCAGCGGGTGCTGGGCGGTGGGCGTGAAGATGTCGAGGATGCCGCCGCGCACGGCGAACTCGCCGCGCTTCTCCACCAGGTCGACACGCTGGTAGGCGAGGCCGAGGAGGCGTTCTGCGAGCTCCGGCAGGTCGGTCTCGTCGCCGCGCCGCAGTCGGATCGGTTCCAGCTCTCCCAGCCCCTTGAGCTGGGGTTGGAGGGCGCCGCGGACAGGAGTGACGATGATGCTGGGCACGTCCCCGGCGTTGATGCGGTGCAGCAGTTCGAGCCTGGAGCCGACGGTGTCGGAGCGGGGCGAGAGCCGTTCGTGCGGGAGGGTCTCCCAGGCGGGGTAGAGCGCGATGTCCTCTTCGGGGATGAAGGAGGCGAGGGATTCGGCGAGCTCTTCGGCCTCGCGCGAGGTGGCGGTGACGGCCAGCAGGGGGCCGGGCGCGTGTCGGGCGGCCTGGGCCAGGGCGAGCGGGCGCGCGCCCGGCACGGCGACGATGTCGACGGGCCGCGCCTCGTCGGCGGCGAGCTCGGCGATGCGGGCGAACCCCGCGGAGGCTGATGCGGCGTCGAGCAGGCTCGCAAGACTGGCCTTGCCTTCGGACATTCGGGAACTCCCAAACCGGGTGTTTCGGGCACGCTGACAGGCCGGTGCCGCGCCACGGGGGCGCGGTACCGGCAACCGGTCGATTCTACCCCGTGGCCGCGGCCGACTCCGCGAGCTGCACCCCGGTCCCTCCGGTGCTGCGGTCGGCGTTCACCTCCGGCCGCGCTATCGGGTCTCGGCGTCGATGACCGTCTCGGTGACGGGGCTGCCGAAGATCAGTTCCTGTACCTCGGGAAGGTTGTAGAACATGCCGAGGACGACGACGCCGGTGAGGATCGGCAGGAGCACACGGTTCTCGCCCTTGCCTCCGGCGCGGAGCGCGATGTCCCGGGGCAGGCCGAGGTCGGCCCAGACGCGCTTCTTGATCGGGATGGGGAACAGCAGGGGCGATCCCATCTTGGTGATCATGTCGCCGAGGATGTGGATGAAGCAGCCCAGGCCCATGGCCAGGCCGAGGATCCAGTAGGAGCGGTTCTCCGGCAGCAGGTGGTACATGCCGTAGGAGGAGGCCAGGGCGACCCCGGTGGTGATGAGCCAGCCCTTCTTGTTCACCGCGGTCGGCAGCAGTCCTCGGACGGCGAACCCGGTGAGGATGAACAGGATCGCGATGACCGCCGGTTTGCCGAACTTGGCGGCCAGTAGTCCGACGCCGAGGCCGACGAGTAGGGCGTGGACGGCGGTATGGGTGAAGGTCCGGTGCCCGTTCTTGCGTTTCTTATCCTTTTTGGTCTTGGTGAGCAGGTAGAACCAATAGCACAGACGCTCGACGCATTCGGCGACGAACAGGGAGGCGACGCCGAAGGAGCGCGCCACGGTGGACCCGCCCTTGTTCTCGGTCACCTTGCCGGCGCAGTCGATGTCGGGGTACAGCGCCGCACCGGATACGGCGATGGTGCCGACGACGAGCTCGGCGGAGGACTGGTCGATGCCGAACGCCGCGGTGGCGACGGCCGATCCGACCAGCCACAGAGCAGCGCCGGACATGGCGTGGGTGGGGCCCATGACCATTGGTGAGGTCTCCTTCAACGAGGCGGTTCCGGGGAGAGGATGATGCGACTATGCCACACCGCCGCAAAGGGATCGGCCACGGCGGCCGGCACATTCCAAATCCATGTCGATGATGCGACACGCCCACGATAGGGTCGAGGCGTGTTCAGCACCTCCCAGCTCGACGCCTATCTGCAGCGGATCGGGCTCGCACGGCCGAGGCGCCCCACGGCGGACGCGCTGATCCGCATTCATCGCGCCCACATCGACACCGTCCCGTACGAGAACCTCGCGATCCAGCTGGGGCGGCCGATACGCCTGGACGCGGACGCGCTGTTCGAGAAGATCGTGGTCGAACGGCGAGGCGGCTTCTGCTACGAGCAGAACCACATGCTGGCCTTGGCCCTGGAGGCCGTCGGTTTCAATGTCCGCCGCGTCCTGGGCGGAGTCGCCCGCGCCACCGCCGGCGACGACAACTGGTTCAACCACCTGCCGCTGCTGGTGCGTGCCGGGCGCGGCGAGTACCTCGCGGACGTGGGTCTGGGCGTGGGGTTCCGCGACCCGCTGCCGCTGCGCGAAGGCAGCCACCGGGTGGGGGTGTTCAATTTCGGACTGTGGCGCATCGACGGCGCCCCCGGTGGCGCGGACCGGTGGCGCTGCTCGATCGACCCGCGCGTCCAGGACCTGTCGGTCGACTTCGAGACGGCCGCCAGGGCCATCGGCGATTTCGAGTCGAAATGCCGCGAACTGTCCACCGCACCGGACTCGCCGTTCGTCAAGACGCTGACGGTCCAGCGGCCCGGCGCGCGGGCCACCGCCGTGCTGCGGGCGCGCACCTTCACCGTCTACGACCCGGCGCTGCCCGAGGGGCGGTCGGTGCGTCTGATCGAGGAGGCCGAGGAGTTCGCCGCGCTGCTCGGCGGGGACTTCGGACTCGCGCTGTCCGCGGCCGACCTCCGCACGCTGTGGGAGCTGGCCTGCGGACAGCATGAACGCCACGTCGCCGAGGAGGACAAGGCCGCCTCGGCGAGCGGCGTCTGAGTCAGCCGGTGTTGCGCAGCCCCGCCGCGATGCCGTTGACGGTGATGAGCAGGGCCCGTTTGAGCTGAGGGTCCACGTCGGCGTCGGCGCCGCCTTCGGCGCGGTAGCGCTTGAGCAGCGAGATCTGGAGATGGTGCAGCGGCGCCAGGTAGCGGTCGCGGACCTCCAGCGTGCGCGTCAGCTGCGGGTTGGAGTCCAGCAGCCGGTCCTCGCCGGTGAGCGCCAGGATCTCGGCGACGGTGCGTTCGTGCTCGTCCTTGATGGCCTCGAAGACCGGCTGGAGCTCGGCGGGCACGAGCGCCGCGACGTACTGTGCGGCGATGTCCAGGTCCGTCTTCGCCAGCGTCATCTCCACGTTCGAGATGAAGTTGGCGAAGAACCGCCAGTTGCGGTGCATCCCGGCGATCTCCTCGCCCAGGCCCGCCTCGCGGGCGGCGGCCAGGCCCGAGCCGACGCCGTACCAGCCGGGCACGATCTGGCGCGACTGCGTCCAGCCGAACACCCACGGGATCGCACGCAGTCCTTCGAGTCCGGCGCTCGTGTTGGGGCGCTTGGACGGCCGCGAGCCGATGTTCAGCGCGCCGAGCAGCTCGGTGGGGCTGACGGCCCAGAAGTAGTCCGATAGGCCCGGCAGTCCCGTCAGCTCGCGATAGGCGCCCTTGGCGGCCTCGGAGGTCTGCTCCATGACCTCGAACCAGCGGTTCAGGACCTCCGGCTGGTGCCGGGGCTCGGTGTGCAGCAGCGTCGCCTTCAGCGAGGCGGCCACGGTCAGTTCGAGGTTCTCGCGGGCCAGGGCCGGGAGCGTGTACTTATCGGAGAGGACCTCGCCCTGCTCGGTGATCTTGATGGCGCCGTCGAGCGTGCCCGAGGGCTGGGCCAGGATCGCCTCGTGGGTGGGGCCGCCGCCGCGCCCAACGGTGCCGCCGCGGCCGTGGAACAGGCGCAGCCGCACACCGTGCTTGGCGGCGACGTCGCGCAGCTGACGCTGAGCGGCCTGAATGGACCACTGGCTGGTGGTGATTCCCGCATCCTTATTGGAGTCGGAGTAGCCGAGCATGACCTCTTGGACGTCGCCCCGGGCGGCGACGATCGCGCGGTAGGCGGGCTGGCTCAGCAGCCGGTCGATGAGGGTGTCGGCGCCCGCGAGCTCGCGGACCTCTTCGAGCAGCGGCACGAAGCCGATGTCGGCCCGGCCCCGGGCGACGTCGATCAGGCCCGCGTCGCGGGCGAGGACCGCCGGGGCGAGGACGTCGGCGGGTTCGTGGGTCATCGAGATGATGTAGGACTCCACGATGGATTTGCCGAACTGCCGCTGGGTGTCCTTGATCGCGTAGAAGACGTCGAGGGTCTTGCGGGCCGGGTCGGACAGCTCGACGTCGACCGGCGCCAACGGGCGGCGGCCGGACAGCTCGCGAGAGAGCAGCTCGTCGCGTTCGGCGGCGGTCAGCTCGGCGTAGGGCTTATCGAGCTCGCCGGCCGTGTCGTACAGCTCGGCGAGGACCGCGTGGTGGGCCTCGGAATGCTCACGGACGTCCATCGTGGCCAGTTGGAGGCCGAAGGCGGCGACGGTGCGGATGACGCGGTCCAACACGCCCTTGGCGGCCAGCTGGCCCCGGTGCCGGGCGAGGGAATCGCGCATGACCTGGAGGTCGGCGAGCAGTTCACGGCCATCGGCGTAGTCGATGCCGGGCCGGTGCGGCAGGCCTTCCGCGTGGCGGGTGCGGGTGCCCGCGAGCTTCGCCTCGATCGCGCGGGCCTTGAGCCGGTAGGGCTCTTCGGCGTGGATGCGCCGGTAGCGGGCGGGGATGGTGTCGAGCCGGTCGAGGTCGGCTGCGACCGAGTCGATCAGCTCTTGGGAGGCGGGGCGCACGGCCTGAGAGACCGACAGCTCGTTGATCAGCTCGGCCACGGCGCCCTCGGCGGCCGCGATGCCGTGCTCGTGCTGCATCAGCAGCACCTGCTTGGTGACCTCGGGGGTGACGAAGGGGTTGCCGTCGCGGTCGCCGCCGATCCAGGTGCCGAATTTGAGCGGGGCGCTCCCGGGGCGGGGCGAGCCGCCCAGATCGGTGAGGGTGGCGTTGAGGTCGGTCAGGACGCGGGCGGCGGCATCGCGGTACAGGTCGGTGAGGTAGTAGATCGCGTTGCGGGCCTCGTCGGTCGGCTCGGGCTTCTCGACGCGCAGTTCATCGGTCTGCCACAGCAGGTCGATGATCTCGGCGAGCCGCGAGTTGACGGCGTCGACGTCGGCCGAGCCGAGCACCGCGCGCTCGGCGGTCTCGGCGTCGAGCAGGTCGGCGATGTTCCGCAGCTTGACGAGGATGGAGCGGCGGGCGGCCTCGGTGGGGTGGGCCGTGAACACGGGGCGGACTTCGAGGCGCTCGGCGGCCGCGGCGATCTGGTCGGGCGGGATGTCCTCGGCGGTGATCTCGGCGCGGGCCTGGGCGAGCCAGCCGCCGTTCTCGGCGCGGCCGCGGCGCATGTCGCGGGCGCGGTGGACCTGCTCGGTGATGTTCGCCAGATGGAAGTAGGTGGCGAATGCGCGGGCGAGGTCGACCTCCTCGGTGACGTCGAGTTTCGCGAGGCGGGCTGCGACGGCCTCGGGCTTGTCGCGGACCAGGCCGCGGACCTCCTCGACCAGTTCGAGCAACTGCGGCCCCTCCTGGCGGACCAGCGCCTGGCCGAGGAGATTGCCGAGACGCCGGATGTCCCGGCGCAGCTGCTTATCGTCGGCCTCGCCGGAAGTGTCGTAGTAGTCCATGGAGTTCTCCGTTGATGGGTTGGGCAAACCCCGAGCCCGGGGCCGCTCGCGCCGACGCCGATGTCCGCGGTCACTGCTGCACTACTGCCGATCGCACCGGGCTCCGCCGCGCAGTCCGCGAGCCGGTTCGCTCCTCATGACGGCGCTTTCAGAGCCGTGGACCGGCTCCACGGCGACATTTGCCGGCCGTAGGTCTTTTGGCCTTCCTGCGGCGACGCTCACGAGCCGTAGATTGGCGCTGTCAGCGTAACGCACCGGCCACGGCCGCGTCACCGCCTCGGCCCGCGATGCGGGACGGCGAAGGCGTCCGCGCCGGTGGCGGCGCCCGCGACCGCCCGCGTTCCCGCGCATCGGGTGCGGTGCTCGGCGAAGCGGTGGAATACCCTGGTGCCACCACCGGAACCGGCCGACGCCGCACCGCCGCCCGAGCACGCGAAGGGATCGCGACCAACGATGTCTGACTGGGTACTGCCCGACGAGGTCCTCGCCGAGGCGCCGAGCCATACTCCGCTCCCCCACGAACTGGCCGATCTCGAACTGCTGCTCTACGGTGCGTACGATCCTTTGCAGGGCTTCATGAGCGAGGCGGAGGCCCGGCACGTCACCCGGACCGGCACGCTGAGCGACGGCACGGCCTGGCCGGTACCGGTCACACTCGACGTGCCCGTCGATCTCGCCGCCGCACTCGACAGCCCCGACCGCAAACGCCGCGTGCTGCGCATCACCGACCCCGAGGGGGCCCCGGTGGCGGCCGTCGAATGTCACACGCTCGACCCGCTCGGGCCCGACATCGTCCGAGTCGGCGGGCCGGTCCGGCGCATCGCGGACGCCGCCCACGGCGTGTTCATCGGCCTGCGCGCCACGCCCGAACAGGCGAAGACCACCTACACCAAGAAGCGCGTGCTGGCGCTGGTCGCCGACCGGCCGCTGCATCGCCCGCAACTCGCGCAGCTGGCCCGCGCCGCACACAACCTCGCCGCGCACGTCCTGGTCATGATCCCCACCGGCGACGAGATCAACGGCGGCACCGCGTTGCGGCTGCCCACCGCCGCGCTGGTGCGCAGCGTCCTGGCCGCCAAGGACCGGCTGCCGACCGCGACCGTGCTGACCGTGCCGCTGTCCAAGCGCGGCGACCGCCTCCGCGACGGCCTGCTGACCGCGAAGGTCGCCGCCGCCTACGGGGCCACGCACATCATGACCGGTCCCGAGGGGCTCGCCGGCGGCGACGGCATCCGCGCGATGGTGCCGCGCGACCTGGCCTACGACACGCGCGACGGACAGTGGCGGCCCGTCGAGGACATCGAGCCGCCGTTCCGGCGCACGGCCCTGTCCGACGCCGAGATCGCCGACATGCTCGACCGCGGGTTCGGACTGCCCGAGTGGCACACGCCGCCGAGCGTCGCCGCCGAGCTCCGCAAGGCCCGCCCGCCGCGGCGCAAGCGGGGCCTGGTGCTGTTCTTCACGGGGCTGTCCGGTTCCGGAAAATCGACGATCTCACGCGGGGTCTACGAGGCGCTGTTGGAGGAGGGCACCCGCACCGTCTCACTGTTCGACGGCGACGTGGTGCGGCGCGTGCTCTCCAGCGGTCTGGGATTCTCCAAGGCCGACCGGTCGATGAACATCCGTCGCATCGGCTACGTGGCCTCCGAGGTGGCGCGCCACGGCGGCATCGGGATGGCCGCGCCGATCGCGCCGTACGAGGAGGACCGAGCCGAGGCCAGGCGCATGGCCGAGGCCGCCGGTTCGGACTTCGTGCTCGTCCACGTCAGCACGCCGCTGGAGGTGTGCGAGGCGCGGGACCGCAAAGGGCTGTACGCCAAGGCCCGTGCCGGGCAGATCCCCGAGTTCACCGGCATCTCCGCCCCGTACGAGGAGCCGCCGCACGCCGAACTGACGATCGACACGAGTCGCATCACCGTCGGCGAGGCGGTCGAGCAGGTCATCGAATATCTCACCGAGGGCGGCTGGCTGGAACCGATCGGGCTCAAGCTCGCCTGACGGCGCCCGGGCCGGGCATGCGAAATGGACGACGGGGGCGATGTCATCGCTCTACCATCGACACGCGATGCACTTTCAGCCCGCCGACCGAAAGGCCGACGATGCCGCGCTCCATACGCGACCGACTGCTGACCTGGGTCCGGACTGGAACGGCCCCCTCCGACGGCGGGACCTGGTCGGAGCCCGCGGTCCGGGAGGAGGACCTGCCGTGGCGAGGCGACTGCTCGGATCTGCTGTGGGCGCGCGGCTTCCTGCTCACCGCCCACGCGCACCGGCCGCCCGTCGCGCACTGGCGTCGCAAACGGCTCGGCGGCCGGTGGCTGTCCTGGGATCCGCGGACATCGATCGCCGTGGCCGGCATCGGCACGTCATGGGTGGCCCTCCTCGGGCGCGCGATCGACCTCGGCGACCGTTCGACCGATACCGCCGCGATCGCATCGGCGCTTCTGCAGGCCCGTCTTCGCGGCCGCGAGGCGCTGCTCGACCGCATCGACGCGCTTTCGGGCCGCTATGTCGTCATCGACGGGGACGAGCATTCGGCGTTCGCCCAAACGGACGCCGCCGGCATGCGCGCGGTGTTCTACGAGACCGACGCGTCCTCGCCTTGCGCCGCCTCGCACGCCGGCCTCGTCGCCGAGCACATCGGCGCGGGGCCGTCGGCGTTCCCCGACCCCGAACGGCTGCGCGAGACCGAGCACGCGTACGCCCTGCCCGGTCGGGCGACGCCCTTCGCCGGGGTGGTGATGCTGACGCCGAACACCGAACTCGATCTCGTCGCGGGCGGGGCGCGGCGCTGCTTCCCGCGCGAGGAGCAGGAGCGGCGCGGCACCGGCGAAGTGGTCGACGCGGTGCTGCCGCTGCTTCGCGGCCAGCTCGCCGCGCTCACCGAGACCGACCGGCTGGAGGTCTCGCTCACCGCCGGGCTCGACAGCCGCACCACCCTCGCGCTCACCAGGCCGTTCGCGGACGATCTCGTCTATTTCACGTACGACCCGCTGGAATTGCAGTACTCGTCCAGGCACGAGGTCGAACGCGATGTCGCGATCGCCGCCGACCTCGCCGGGCGCTTCGGCCTGAACCACCACCGCATCGAGGTCAAGAGCCATAAGCCGGCGGAGCCGCTGCGCTCGATCATGGAACGCAACTCACCGCGGTCCAGCTACCCGGGGCTGGCGGCCGCGCACCGCGATCACAGCCCCGAACGGGGCCTGCATCTGCGATCGAACCTCTACGAGATCGGCCGGGCCTTCTACCGCTCCAAACGCGAGCAGCCGACGGTGCTGAAGCCCGGTTATATGGCGTCGCTGCTGACGAAACGCCGATCGCACAGCGCCCCGATACGGGAGGCCTTCGCCGAATACGTGGCCGCCACCGGCTTCGATGCGGCGCAACGGCTGTACGACCCGATGGACCTGTTCTACTGGGAGCACCGCTCAGGGATGTGGTTGAACGCTCACCTGACCGAGAGCGATATCGCCTTCGACACGTTCGTCTTGGTCAACGCTCGTCTCGTCTACCGGCTGCTGCTCTCGGCACCACTGGAGGATCGGGTCACCGGGGCGGTGTTCCGGGAACTGATCCGGCGCTGTTGGCCCGAGCTGCTCGACGTGCCGGTCAACGGTGAGCGGCTCGCGTGAGCGGGCCGCTCAGATGAGCGTGGACCAGTAGTCCCAGAACCCGGTGCCGACGATCGCCACGACGGCGCCGTACAGGACGGCGAGCCCGATCCAGTGGTAGCGCAGCAGCTCCTCGATCGGTTCGCGCCATGCCGACCCCACCGGGAGGACGCCACTGCGGATATTGTGGACGGTTGTGAACCAGAAGACCGGCAGGACCGCCGCCCAGACGACCATGCACCACGGGCAGAGCACGCCGATCCTGTACACCGACTGGAAGATCAGCCAGGAGACGAAGGCGAGGCCGGCGAGCGCGCCGAGATTGAAGACCAGGAGCATCCATCGGGGCAGGCGCACGCGCGACAAGAGCAGCACGCCGGTGAAGATCACGAGCGGGAACGCGATGAGTCCGATGACGGGATTGGGGAAGCCGAACACCGACGCCTGCTCCGTCGACATGACGGTGCCGCACGACAGGACCGGGTTGAAATCGCACGAGATGACGTGACCGGGATCGGTCAGGGAGGCGATGCGCTCATAAGTGAGGTCGAATGCGGCCGCGAGGCCGAGGAACCCGCCGATGAGCAGGACCAGGCCCGTGCTCACACGGCCTCTCGGTGGTCTGGTGGTGGTGTCGAATGCCGCTTCCATAGCCGTCTGCGTCCGTTCCGAAGTCATGGTCATGCCGGACTAACGACCGCACCGATGTCGAGGTTGCGGACGAGAGTCTTCGGTTGGACGCCTAAGCCTTGATGCCGGCTCCCCCGTCGACCACAAGTGTCTGGCCCGTCACATAGGAGGCCGACGGCGCGCAGAAGAACGCCGCGGCGGCGGCCACTTCTTCGGGCGTGCCGGGCCGCCCCAGGGGGCCGTCGAGGCCGCGCTGGAGTTCGGGAACGGTCGAGGAGCCGGTGCGGATCAGTCCCGGCGCGATCGCGTTGACCGTCACGCCGTCCGCCACGACCTCGGTGGCCATGGCCTTGGTCAGGCCGGTGACACCGGCCTTCGCGGCGGCGTAGGCGGCCTCGGCGGGCACGGCATTGACGACGCCGACGGCGGCGGCGACGTTCACGATGCGGCCCCAGCCGCGCTCGGCCATGCCCTGCACGAACGCGCGCGAGACGAGGAAGGAGGTGTCGAGGTTCCGGGCCAGCTCCGTCTGCCAGTCCGTATATGACAGTTGGGCGACGGGTTTGACCACGGCCGGATCGGTCTTCGAGGTGAGACCGGCGTTGTTGACGACGATGTCGACCTCGCCGACGGCCTCGACGACCGCGTCGGCCAGCCCGCCGACCTCGGCCTCGTCGGTCAGATCGGCGACGAATCCGACCGCGTCGATCTCACCGGCGCGTTCGTGGATGCGCTTGGTGGTGGACACGACCGCCACGGCGGCGCCGAGCAGCCGCAGCCGGGTGGCGATGGCGTAGCCGATCCCGTCGGGGGCGCCCGCGCCGGTCACGAGCGCGATCTTCCCGGCGAGGGAGTCGAGTTCCTGGATTCGGCCGAGCCAGCTCGCCTGGTCGCCCGCGAGCTCGTTCGCGGGCAGGTCGATCACCTCGGCGAGATCGCCGTCTCGGTGGTATGGCGTTTGCCTCGGTCGCGGTGAATTCATGGGGGCAGTCTCTCACGTGCCGATGAGGAAACACAGCACCGCCGGGCACTCGTTCGCGCGAAACCACTGTCTCCACGAAGCCCGGCGGTTCGGGTCACATTGTGGTGAGTGCCGCCTCAGGCGCCGACTGCACACGGCGACGCGCGACGGTGGCGAGCGCCGGGCCGAGCCCGGCGGCGCAGAATACGGCGCCGAGGCCCCCGGTCCAGCGCACGGAGGTCAGTTCGATGAGGAGCCCGCCGAAGGAGGCGCCGATCGCGTGGCCGACGAGGAATGCCGCGACGTTCACCGTGACGGCCATCGTGGACTGCTTCCCCGCGAGGTTGAGGATCATGCCTTGGAGCGGCGGGATGACCGCGGCCATCGCGACGCCGAGCGCGAAGACGACGACCACGGCCGCGGGCCGCCACGCGGTGACGAAAGGCATGAGCGCCGATAGGACGGTCCCGGCGGCATAGCTGACGCGGATGACTCTGGCGGGGCCGCGGTCGGTGGCCCGGCCCGCCAGGAGGTTCCCGAGGAGGCCACCGAGGCCCAGGACGACCAGGAGTCCGGCGATGGCGGCGGTCGGGAACGGCTCGATATAACCGAAGACGACCGAGAAGCCTGAGCTGCCGAGGGCGGTGACGGCGATGACCCGCCGGAAGCGGGGCTCACGGAATACGCGGATCTCGTCGGCCGGGGTGGTCTCCGGTGCGGGCCGCCGGGGCACGACCACGAGCGCGAGGCCGGCCAGACCGAGGGCGCCGGTCGCCAGGAAGGCCTCACGCCAACCGAAACGGTTCCCCAGCAGGGTGCCGAGAGGCGCGCCGAAGACCGAGGAGAGGGTGAATCCCGAGGCGACGAGTGCGATCGCCGAGCCGATCCGCTCGGGCGGGACGACGGCGGCGCCTCGACGAGGCCATCGGCGAGCTCCAGTGATCGCGGTGGATGCTCGACGACGTCATCGGCGCGGCTCCAGCGGCCGCCTCGTGCCGAACTCGGCGCCGTGCCACCATCGAGCGATGGAGCCCGAGTTCGGCGAGACGCTGACGGCGTTGGCACGCACCGCCGTCGAGACGAGTTTCGCGCACCGCCAGCCGCCCCCGGCCGAGCTGATCGACCGAGTCGTCCCACAGTCGATGCTCGCGCGGCTGGCCGTCCCCGCCGCGACGTTCGTGACCTTGCAGCAGGGATCGCTGCTGCGCGGCTGCATCGGGACGCTGACCGCCGCACGCCCCCTCGGTCTCGACGTGGTGCACAACGCCCGCCTGGCGACACGGGACCCGCGCACGGCTCCCGTCGAGGACGCGGAACTGCCGTCGCTGACGGTGACGGTGGCGGTCCTGTCGCCGCCGCGGTCGTTGCGGGTGGACTCCTTCGCGGCGCTGCTCGACCGGCTGCGCCCGGGCACCGACGGGCTGACGTTGACCGGCTCGGAGCATCGCAGCGCCACATTCCTGCCGTCGGTATGGGGTTCGCTCCGCGAACCGGAGCGGTTCGTGGCGGCGCTGCTGCGCAAGGGCGGGTGGCCCAGAACACTGTGGACCGGCGATCTGCGCGCGGCCGGGTGGCCCGAGGGGCTGACGGCCGAGCACTATACCGCCGATTCGTTCAGCGCACGCTGGGCAGCGTGACGAGGTTCCCTTCGGCGATGGTGACGGCCGAGCCGGTGACCGAGACGGCCGCGGCCTCGCCGTTCTCGACGAGGACCTCGCCGTAGAGCTTGGAGGGGCGGCCGATCTCGGCGCCCTGGTCGATCTCGTAGCGGTGCGCGCCGTCGCCGCCGAGCAGACCGTGCTCGACGAGATAGACGCCGAGTGCGAGGGCGGCCGAACCGGTGGCGGCGTCCTCGCCGGCGGTGCCGTGGAACAGGCGGGCATGGACGGCGTTCGTCTCGGGGTCGAAGCTGAAGAGGTAGACCGCGTCGAGCTCGCCGAGATTGGAAGAGGCGGCGGCCACGTCGGCGTCGTCGAGGCGCACGATGTTGTGGGCCAGCCCGGCACCGACGGTCTGAGCGACGCCGAGCACGCGATCGGCCGGCAGGCCGCAGGCCCCGGCGGCGGTCGCCGCGTCCAGGACCTCGCCGACCTCGATGACGGTGGAGGTGAGCTTCGCGGTATCGCCGTCGATGACGACGGACATGAGCCCTGCGGCGCATTCCTGGATCACCGTGTCGCCTTCGGGCTCGACGCGCCCCGATTTGACGGCGGCGATCGCCGAGCCGATCGTGGGGTGCCCGGCGAACGGCAGTTCCTCCCCAGGAGTGAAGATCCGGGCCCGGTAATCGGCCTCCTCGCCGGTCGGCGGGAGCACGAACGCGGTCTCGGAGTACCCGAACTCGGCCGCCACGGCCTGCATCTGCGCGGTGCTCAGCTGCTGGGCGCCGTAGACGACGGCCAGCTGGTTACCGGTGTACGGCTCGAAAACGCCTCCTGCGGCCGGGGAGGGGACGGCGAACACGTCGACGATCGAGAAGGGAAGCATGTGCCGCAGCGTACTGCCGGATGGCGATCGGCGTCCACGTGGTTACGATTGGGGCATGTCTGATACCGCCGCTGTAGTCGAGGCCGTTGGCGAAGCACTCTCGCACGTCGACGACCCCGAGATCCGCCGTCCCATCACCGAGCTGGGGATGGTCGACTCCATCGAGGTCGACGGCGGCCGCATCCGCGTCAAGATCCTGCTCACGATCGCCGCCTGCCCGCTGCGCGACACGCTCCAGAACGACGTGAGCGAGGCGGCCCTCGGCGTCGAGGGCGTCGAAGAGGTCGAAGTCGAATTCGGCGTCATGAGCGAGGAGCAGCGCAAGGACCTCCAGACCAAGCTGCGCGGCCCCGGCCAGGCCGAGCCGGTCATTCCGTTCAACCTGCCGCAGTCGCGCACTCGCGTGTTCGCGATCGCCTCGGGCAAGGGCGGGGTCGGCAAGTCGTCGATCACGGTGAACCTGGCCGCGGCGCTGGTGCAGAAGGGCCTGTCGGTCGGTGTGGTGGACGCGGACATCTACGGCCACTCGGTGCCGCGGATGCTCGGCGTCGAAGGCGCGCCGACGCAGGTCGAGGACATGATCATGCCGCCGCAGGCGCACGGCCTGAAGGTGATCTCGATCGGGATGTTCACGCCCGGCAACACCGCCGTGGTCTGGCGCGGCCCGATGCTGCACCGGGCGCTCCAGCAGTTCCTCGCGGACGTCTACTGGGGCGATCTGGACGTGCTGCTGCTGGACCTGCCGCCGGGCACCGGCGACATCGCGATCTCGGTCGCCCAGTTGTTGCCGACGGCGGAGCTGGTCGTGGTGACCACGCCGCAGCAGGCCGCCGCGGAGGTGGCCGAGCGGGCCGGGGCGATCGTCACGCAGACGCACCAGAAGCTCGCGGGCGTGGTCGAGAACATGTCGTGGATGGAACTGCCCGACGGCTCGCACATCGAGCCGTTCGGCTCCGGCGGCGGCAAGATCGTCGCCGAGGCGCTCACGCGGGACATCGGCGCCGAGGTGCCGCTCTTGGGGCAAGTGCCGCTCGACACGCGGCTGCGCGAGGGCGGCGACGCCGGGGTGCCGCTGGTGCTGTCGGACCCCGATGCCGAGGCCTCGCGGGCGATCCGCGCGGTCGCCGACCAGCTCGCCGTCCGCAAGGTGTCGCTGGCCGGCAAGCAGCTCGGTCTGACGCCCGCTTCGTGACCGGGGCGGCCGTGACGGCCTTGACGGCGGTGCCGTAGGCGCACGCCTCGGTGCCGATGCCGCACGCGTCCGATACGTCGTATCGCATCGCCACGTCGGCGCCGATCGCCACCGCCCGATCGGCCATGCGTTCCATGCGCTGCACGGCCTGCCACCGGGCGGCCGCGAGAGCCTTCGTCAGGCCCTTGAGTTCGCCGCCGGCGATGGCCTTGGGCGATGGTCTTGAACGCCGAGCCGATATCGGAGCCGATACGCCGGGCTCGCACGGTCGGTCCCGATCGCCTCGCGGGCGGTATCGGTGCTCTCGTACCCGGGGAGCTCCCCGGTGGTGGCCACCGGGGGCCCGTCCGCGGCCGGGCGTGACATCCCCGCTTCTCCAATGCGACTCATGACACCGAGACACAAGAGGCGAATGTTCCTCAACTTCGGCCGCGGGGAGACATCCGGCGTCATGCCCGAGCAGCGAGCGCGAAGGCCGGCCGCGGCGGGCCGGCCCCTCGACTACTGGGAGCTGTGCAGGGCCTCGTTGAGCTCGCCCCACGAACCCGAGCGTGAACGCGCCTCCAGCACACCGGTCTGGGTGTTGGTCCAGAACTGGAGGTCGTCCTTACCCGACAGGGCCGCGGCCTTGACCACGCTCCCGTCCGGAAGCGAGACCTTCGATCCGGCGGTGACATAGCAGCCGGCCGCCACGACGCAGTTGTCGCCCAAGGAGATCCCGATACCGGCGTTCGCTCCCAGGAGGCAGCGCTCACCGATCGAGACGACCTCCTTGCCACCGCCGGAGAGGGTCCCCATGATCGAGGCACCCCCGCCGATGTCCGAGCCGTCGCCGACCAGGACGCCCGCCGAGATGCGGCCCTCGACCATCGAGTTGCCGAGCGTCCCGGCGTTGAAGTTGACGAAGCCCTCGTGCATGACGGTGGTGCCCTCCGCCAGGTGCGCGCCGAGGCGCACCCGCGAGGCGTCGGCGATGCGCACGCCCGAAGGCGTCACGTAGTCGGCCATCGGCGGGAACTTGTCCACCGACTTCACTTCGAGCGTCTGCCCCGACTGGCGCAGGCTCAGACGTGCCTCGCCCACGCGATGGGCCGGGATCGGCCCGAAGTTCGTCCAGGCGTTGTTGGGCAGGAGGCCGAACAGTCCCGAGAGGTTGATCGAGTGCGGGATCACGAAGCGGTGCGACAGCAGGTGCAGGCGCAGGTACACGTCCGCGGTGTCGGCCGGTTCCTCGGCCAGGGAGACCACGGACACCACGATGCCCTTGGAGGTGGTGCCGGCGGGGTTCCGAGTGTCGACCTTCGGGGCCTCGAGACCGGCCGGGGCCTCGCCGAGGCCGAGCTCGGTGAACCACACGTCGAGGACGGATCCGTCGGCGTCGATGGTCGCCACGCCCGTGCCCCATGCTGCGTCAGTCAGGAATTCAGTCACCCCCGAAGCCTATCGACGCGGCGGGTATCGTCTGGCGGTGTGACAGTTTTGAGTGAGGCAGTCCTCGCCGACCCGGTGGCGCTCACCCGCGCGCTGTGCGACATCCAGTCGGTGTCGGGAGACGAGGCCGTGATCTGCGACGCGGTCGAGGAGGCACTGGGGCGCTCGACTCGGTTGAAGGTCGAACGCGTCGGCAACACCCTCGTGGCCCGGACGGACCTGGGGCGGTCGAAGCGCGTCATGCTCGCCGGGCATCTCGACACCGTCCCGGTCAATGACAACTTCCCCACGCGGCTCGACGGCGATGTGCTGTGGGGGCTGGGCACCTCGGACATGAAGTCGGGGACGGCACTGGCGCTGTGGATCGCCCACACCGTGGCCGAGCCGAAGTTCGATCTGAGTTTCGCGTTCTACGACTGCGAGGAGATCGAGGCCGAGCGCAACGGGCTCAACAAGCTCTCCAAGTCCCGGCCCGAGCTGCTGGCCGCCGATTTCGCGATCCTCTTGGAGCCCACGTACGGTCAGGTCGAAGCCGGGTGCCAGGGGACGATGCGGGCGCGGATCTCCACTGCCGGCAAGCGGGCCCATTCGGCGCGGTCTTGGAAGGGCGAGAACGCGATCCACGGGATCGCCCCGGTCCTGGACCGCTTGAACGCCTATACGGCCAGAGAGGTCGAGGTCGACGGCTGCGTCTACCGCGAGGGATTGAACGCGGTCTTCATCGGCGGCGGCGTCGCCGGGAACGTCATCCCCGACGAATGCTGGGTGGAGGTGAACTATCGTTTCGCGCCCGACCGGGACGAGGCCGCCGCCGAAGCGCACCTGAGGGAGGTCTTCGAGGGGTTCTCGCTCACGCTCACCGACTCGGCGCCGTCGTGCCGGCCGGGTCTGGACCGGCCCGAGGCGGCCGAGTTCGTCGCCGCCGCGGGAGGGCGGTTCCGCGCCAAGCTCGGTTGGACCGATGTGGCCCGCTTCGCTACGCTCGGCATCCCCGCCGTCAATTTCGGGCCGGGCGACCCGAACCTCGCTCACAAACAGGACGAGCGCGTCGAGATCCCGCACATCCGCGCCTGCGCGGACGCACTGCTCGCCTACGTTACGGAGGAACCATGACGATCAAACGCCGCATCACCGCTGACGAGCACCTACTGGATTCGAGCCGCAGCGAAGAGTGGAAGCAGAAGGCGTCCTGGCGGGTCATGAAGATCCAGGCCGAGTTCGTGGAGGGCTTCGACACGCTGGAGGCCGCCGAACTGGGCGACGCGATCGGCGTCTACGGCTCGGCTCGCACACCGGTCGACTCCGAGGAGTACAAGCTCGGTGTGGAGCTGGGCTATAAGCTCGGCAAGGCCGGATTCTCGATCGTCACCGGCGGTGGGCCGGGCGCGATGGAAGCGGCCAACCGGGGCGCGGTCGAGGCCGGCGCCAAATCGGTCGGTCTCGGCATCGAGCTGCCGTTCGAGCAGGGCGTCAACGACTACGTGGACGTCCAGCTGGACTTTCACTACTTCTTCGTCCGCAAGGTCATGTTCCTCAAATACTCCTGCGGATTCTGCGCGCTGCCCGGCGGGTACGGGACGATGGACGAACTGTTCGAATCGCTGACGCTGGTGCAGACCGAGAAGGTCGGGCGGTTCCCGATCGCGCTGATCGGCACCGAATACTGGGGCGGCCTGGTGGACTGGCTGCGCAGCAGCATGGTCGCACAGCGCAAGATCAACGACAAGGACGTCGATCTGATGCTCGTGACCGATGACCTCGACGAGGCCGTGGCCCACATGCGGAAGGCCGGCTGAGCATCGCTCTCGGGCTTGCCGCGGCGCGGCCGCGCTCCATCGCCTGAGCCTCGGACCGGCCGAGACGGTGGCGTGCGCGTCCGGCGGGCACCGAGACGCCGGACGCAGGGGTTCGGATCGCCGCCGGGTCCTCGCTCGGCAATCGCACCGGGTGCGGTCCATACGTCATCGAGGCGGGCGTCCGGGCGCCTCCCGCTCCATATGAGGACTCGCCGCGAGGCTGCTCGGCGTCGCACGGCCGTGGTGTCGGGCGCTCGTATCCCTCGCCGCCGGGTAGGGCCCTTCGCCGTGCGACAGTGGAAGCCCGGGCCGGGTCCCCGAGGGCGGCTCACAGACTCCGATGCGGGTTTTTCGGGGGACGGCGGCCTTTGACGGAGGCGACCATGTCGAGGACCTCGCGGGTGGCGGCCACGTCGTGCGCTCGGAAGACACGGGCGCCCAACCAGGCCGAGACCGCGGTGGCCGCGAGCGCGCCGTTGAGGCGCCGGTCCGCCGGCAGGTCGAGCGTCTCGCCGACGAAATCCTTGCGGGACAATGCCACCAGCGTGGGCCAGCCGGTCTCGGTCAGCTCGTCGAGCCGCCGGGTCAGCTCCAGCGAGTGATAGGTGGTCTTGCCGAAATCGTGAGTGGGGTCGATGAGGATGCCGTCGGCCCGGGCTCCGGCGTCCACGGCCGCCTCGGCGCGCGAGACCAGCTCGCTCCGCACCTCGGCGACGACGTCGCCGTAGACGGGCCGGGCGGCGACGGTCCTCGGTTCGAGCCCGCCGGTGTGTGAGCAGACGAGTCCGGCCCCGGTGTCGGCCGCGACCTTGACGATGCCGGGGTCCCAGCCGGCCCAGGTGTCGTTGACGAGCTCGGCCCCGGCCGCGACGGCCTCTCGGGCGACCTCACTGCGCCATGTGTCGACGGAGACGATCAGTTCGGGATGGGCGTCGTGAACGGCGGCGATGAACGGCACGACCCGGTCGATCTCCTCGGCGACGCTCACCTCGGGTCCATCGCCGGCCTTGACGCCGCCGATGTCGACGATGTCGGCCCCGTTCGCCACGGCGCTCGCCACGGCGGCCAGGGCCGCGTCGAACTCGAAGGTGGCCCCGGCATCGTAGAAAGAGTCGGGAGTGCGGTTCACGATCGCCATCACCGCGTAATCGCCCTCACCGAACGTCCTTCGCCCCAATCTCAGCACGCGCATGGTCCCATGGTCGGCCACTCCGAGCCGAAACCGCAAGTTCGCGGATCACGGTGCGGCGCGCTCGCAACGGTATCGGCCCCGACCACCGGGACCGGCCGTACCTCACGTCCCATTGCGGCGGCGATGTCACTCGAGTGCACCGCAGTAGAATTCCAGACCACGCACCAACCCAGTGAAGGAACGACGATGCCTCGGTTCGATCGCTCACACACCGACGACCTCGCCGAATACATCCGCCTGTCGCCCACGCCGTACCACGCGTGCGCCGTCGCCGGGGAGCGACTGGAGGCGGCCGGGTTCCGTCGGCTCGACGAGACGGAGCCGTGGCCGGTCGAGAGCGGCGGCTACTACGTCGTCCGTGACGGGTCGATCATCGCCTGGCGTCGAGGCGGCGAGGTCGAGGCCTTCCGGATCTTCGGCGCGCACACCGACTCGCCGACGCTGAAGGTCAAGCCGAAGCCGGACACCGGCTCGGGCGGCTGGAAGCAGGTGGCGTGCGAGGTGTACGGCGGCGTCCCGCGCGATACCTGGCTCGATCGGGACCTCGGCGTGGCCGGGCGGCTGGTCATGCGCGACGGCTCCCATGTGCTCGTCCACGTCGACCGGCCGGTGCTGCGCGTGCCGCGGCTGGCGATCCACCTCGACCGGAAGGTGAACGAAGAGGGCCAGAAGCTCAACCCGCAGACGCAGTTCACGCCGGTCTGGGGGATCGGCGAGCCGCGCGAAGGCGAGTTCCTGGAGTTCGCGGCCGCCGAGGCCGGGGTCGAGGCCCGCGACGTCCTCGGTTTCGATCTGTTCACCGCGGCCTGCGACCGGCCCTCGTACCTCGGCAAGGACGAGGAGCTGTTCGCCGCGTGGCGACTGGACAACCTGATGAGCACGCACGCCGGCCTGGCCGCGATCATCGCCGCCGAGGAGGGGGCCCGGACACCGGTGTTCGTCTCCTTCAACTACGAGGAGATCGGCTCGACTGTCTACTCGGCCGCGCAGAGCCCGTTCCTGGAGCACGTGCTGCGCCGCATCGCCGGCGGCGACTACGAGCGCTTCGCGCGGATCACGGCCGCCTCCCGGATGATGTCGGCCGACACCGGCCACGCCCTGCACCCCAACTACGCCGAGCGGCACGAGCCGGGCCACCACCCGATGCCGAACGGCGGACCGATGATCAAGGTCAGCGCGAACCAGCGTTACGCCACCGGCGCCGAGGCGCAGGCCATGTTCACCGCGGCCGCCGAGCACGCCGGGATTCCATGGCAGTGCTATGTCAACCGCAACGACATCCCCGGCGGCACCACGATCGGCCCGCTCTCGGGCACGCAGTTGGGCATGCTCACCGTGGACGTCGGAGCACCGATCCTGTCGATGCACTCCTCGCGGGAACTGTGCGGTTCGGACGATCCGGCTTACTTGGCGGACTTGGCGCTCGGTCTCTACACGTGCGACTGACCTCCGGTGCGCGGCCCGAGACTCGGTGTGCGCGAGCATGAGCCGTTCCCGGTAAAGTGAGTCGCATCCGTGCGACTTCGGGTCGCATCCGTGAGACCACCGGGAGGCGACGTTGAGTTGGCGGACCGAATTGGAGCGTGCGGCGCGGGCGCTGCGCGACGTGGCCGGGTCCGTCGATCGCGCCGAACATTTGCTGTCCGAAGAGGAATCGCGCCTCGCGGTCACCGACACGGCGCTTCGCCGCCGCGAGCTGTCGGCGAAGCTGCGTGAGGCCGCCGAGGCCGCCACCGGGGGCTGGCTCGGCGCGGAGCTCCACACCCTCAGCGGCAGCACTCCGCTGTGGAATGACGAGCCGGCTTCGGGCGCGGTGCGCCTCGGCGACGCCGAGCTCGACGGCGATCCGGTCTTCCCCGCGCTGGTCGACCTGCTCGGCCGCGGCCACCTCGCCGTCGACGCCGACGCCGCCGATCCTCGCGTCGCCGGGCTGCTCCAGAACCTGCTGGTGCGTCTCGTCGCGGCCTACCCGGGCTTGGAGGTCAGCCTCGTCGACGGTGTCACGCTCGGCCAGGTCTTCGCCGCCGCGACTCCCCTGGTCGACGCCGGCCTCGCCGAAACGGTCGCCACCGACCACCTCGCGCTCGGCCGGGTCCTGACCGCCGCCGAGAAACGCTTCCAGGAGATCCGCGACATCGCCGCGCGCGGCCACTCGATCGCGGACCGGCCCTTCCACCTCATCGTCGTCGCCGGCATGCCCCCGCAGATCGGCCGGAGCGTCCGCGAGCGCCTCGCCGCGCTCGCCCACGCCGGCCCGGCCGCCCGCACCCACCTGGTGCTGTGCGGATGGCGCACCGATCTGCCCGGCGAGGCCCTCCCCGCGCTCGAACACACCACGCGCCTGGTCTGCGGGGACGAGGTCCGCCTCGGTGGGCTGCCGCTGCCGGTCCGTCTCGATCGGACCCCCTCGCCGAGCCTGACGCGGGCCGTGTTCGACGCACGCGCCGACCAGCGGCGGGAGGCATCGACCCTCACCGTCGCCGACATCGTGTCCGAACAGATCTGGACGGAATCGAGCCGGGAGGGCCTGACGACGGTCATCGGCCGCGATCCCGGCGGCGAGGTCACCGTCTCCTTCGACGATGCCACGCCGCACTGGCTCATCGGCGGGCGCACCGGCGGCGGCAAGACCGTGTTCCTCCTCGACGTGCTCTACGGCCTGGCCACCCGCTACTCCCCCGAGGAGCTGGAGCTGTACCTGCTCGACTTCAAAGAGGGTGTCTCGTTCACCGAGTTCACTCCCTCGGCGGTCGACGAGTCGTGGATACCGCACGTCAGGGCCGTCGGCGTCGAATCCGACCGCGAGTACGGTGTGGCGGTGCTCCAGGCGCTGCGCGGCGAACTGTCGCGGCGAGCGGGGCTCATGAAACGCGCGGGGGCCACCAGGCTCGCCAGGCTGCGCGAGCTTCGCCCGGACGCGCGACTGCCGCGCATCGTCGCCGTCGTCGACGAGTTCCACGTCCTGTTCTCCGGCAACGACCGCCTCGCGCGCGAAGCCGTGGCGCACTTGGAGGAATTGGCCCGCAAAGGCCGCTCCTACGGCGTGCACCTGGTGCTCGCCTCGCAGACGATCTCCGGCATCGAGGCACTGTACTCCAAGAAGGACTCGATCTTCGGGCAGTTCCCGCTGCGCGTGGCGCTGCCGGGCGCGAAGCACCTGCTGGCGGACGACAACGACGCCGCCGAGTCCATCACCGTCGGGCAGGCCGTCGTCAACGATTCGGGCGGTGTCAAGGGCCGCAACCGCACCTGCGCCTTCCCCGACGCCTCGGCCGCCGAGCCGCTCCTGGCCGCTCTGCGACACCGCCTGTGGGAGCGGCGCGAGACCGATGTCCAACCGGTCGTCTTCCGCGGCTTCGACGAGCAGCACCTGGCCGAAGACCCGAGCTATGCGGCGCTGAAGCCGAACCCGACGCCGCGAGCCCTGCTGGGCCGCGCCGTGGACGCGAACGTCTCGACCATCGGCTACCACTTCGACCGCAGTCCCGGCCGCCACCTGGCGGTCCTGGGCACCTCACCGGTCGCCGCCGACGTGCTGGCCTCCGCCGCCACCTCACTGGGGCGGCAGCACGATCCCGGGAGCGTGGAATTCCGGATCGCGGCCACGGCCGTGGGAGCCGAGGACGTGGCCGCCGAAACGCAGGCGGCCCTGGAAACGCTCGGGCACCGCTGCCGCGACCTCGTCCCCGGCGAGATCCTCGCCGATCGCACCGGGCCGGCCTACATCGTGTGGTTCGGCGCCGACGGCGCCGACGGCTCGCCTACGTCGCTGCACCGCCTGCTGCTGCACGGCCCGGCCGAAGGCCTGCATCTGATCGGCTGGTGGCGCGGGGCCAGGCGCTTCCTCAACGACATCGGCGGGGCCGCGAACCGCGAGCACTGCGCGGGCCTGGTGGCGCTCAACGTCGCCGCCTCCGATCTCGGCGCGGTCACCGGCGACCCGAACAACGGCTGGGAGTCGCGCGTGAACCGCTGCCTCGTCATCGACCGGCACGCGGGCACCGAACGGCTCGCGGTGCCGTACGTCAGGCCCGGCCGACTCGACGAGTACGGCCCAGAATGACCCGCCCGCACACAGGAGGCCCCGCGTGAGCGCGCTGCACGCCTATAACGACCTGGTACACGAGCTGGCGCAGCTGGACGCCGACACCGCCGCCGCGGCCGAGCGGGACCGCAGGCGGTTCGCGCGGCGGCGTCAGGCCCTGGAGTCGCTGCGGGCCGATCTGGAAGAGGAGGTCGCCTCGCTCGCCGAGGGCTGCGCGGCGCTGCGGCGTCCCGTGCCCGACCTCGCGCCCGTGCCCGATCCCGCCGCAGGGACCGGCGACGTCGACGCCGTCGTGCGGGACGCGCGGGTGCGCCTGCGGGAGGCCGGCGACGCCCGCCTGGCGTCGATGCGGGCGGCGCAGCGGCCCACGTTCCTGCCGCGGGCCCACCACGTGCTGCGCGAGCTGATCGTCTACGGCGGGGTCATGGTCGTCTGCTTCCTCGGGCAGTTGATCTGGCTCCGCGCCACCGGCGGTGGTGAATCGTCGTGGTGGGTCGCGTTCCTGCCGCCGGTCATGGCCGCGCTGGTGGGATATGTGCTGGTGGGATCGGCGAACAAGCCGCGCATGCCCATGTACGACCGGGCCGGCAGGCCCATCAAACCGGTCGTGCCCCATAACCCGCGTCTAGGCGTGACATTGGCGGTCGTCACAATGGCGCTGTTCGCCTATGTCGCGTTCTTCGCGTAGAGCCTTGGAGGAGTCCTGTGAGCTTGGTGCTGCCGGTCGTGGTCGCGGCCATCGGGGTGTGGATCGCCTTCTCGATCGTCGTCTGGGCCACAGGCCAGGACGCGTTGCGGGACGACACCCTTGAAGACGCCCCTCCGGGTCTGGAGGAGGACACGCCGGTGTCCGAGGCGGATGTCGGCGCGCTGCGTTTCGACACGGTGCCGCGCGGCTACCGCGCCGCCCAGGTCGATGCGGCTCTGAACCGCCTCGCCTGGGAGATCGGTCGCCGTGACGAGCGGCTCACCGAGCTGGAACGGGAGTTGGCGGCCGTCGAGCGCCCCGGTGCCGTCTCGAACGCCGCCGCGGGCGGAGCCGACGCCGCTTCGGACGCAGAAGCGGCGGAGTGAGGCAGAGCGCGGATTCCGAGGGACGGTGCTACCGCTCAGCACGACGTGATGGGATTGGACGATGCGTTATTGGCTGCTGCTGTTGAACGAGGACGATTTCACTGAGCAACAGGCCTACGAGGTCGACTCAGTCAAGCCCGTCGCCGGGGTGCCCGCGGATGCGGGCGACGGCGACGAGGTGGCGATGGCCGGGCCGGGCGGGGTCTTCGCGCTGGGCGCGGTCGAGGGCGAGGCCATCGCTTACCGCCGCCGTTTCGAGGAGCCGTCCGAGGCCGCCTCGGTGGCCGCCGGGGTCGTGGACGAGGCCGAGGAGGGGTGGCGTCCGCTGGATCCGCAGCAGTGGGAGGAGCTGGTCGGCGTCCTGCCGACGGCCGAGCGCCGCAGCGACTGGCTGGTGACGCTCTCGCTTCCAGTGGAGGCGGTCGACCGGGCCGAGGCCGTGCGCCAATTCTGGTCGTATGTCCGGTCGCTGGGGCCGACGGAGCTGCCGACGTTCGTCGCCCGGTACGGACAGGAGATCGATGGCACCGCGTTCCTCCTGGGGGCCGAACACGAACAGGACCCTGAGGAATAAGCCCGCTATCCAGGGACGATTCCCTAAATGCTTTTTGACTCATATGGGCGATTTCTCCGGAACTTTGTCACATACCCGGAGGGGCGAGTTGGCTCTCGCCCATGTCATCGGGGAAACTTGATCTAGCAACGTCGAGTCGCAACCTGCGACATTGGATCGAGGGGAGACGAATATGGCGGCCATGAAGCCGCGGACCGGTGATGGCCCGCTGGAAGTGACGCAGGAGGGCCGCGGAGTCATCATGCGGGTCCCGCTGGAGGGCGGAGGCCGGCTCGTGGTCGAAATGACTCCGGAGGAAGCCGAAACGCTCAACAAAGAGCTTCAAGGGGCCCTCGAGTAGTCATCGCCAGGCACCCCATGGCGGTCACCCCGCCGCCATCCTGACACTGGAGACTCGCCTTAGACATCCCCGTCCGAGGCGAGTCTTCGTCATACACCCCGGGTGAACCGGTGGACTTCACCCCGATGCGGATACGTGCGCCGGTCTTGCGCTCGTAGGCGACAATGGGACCGACGAAACGGACCCCTGCCAGATCGCCGACGGTCCGGCGCCGCGCCCGCCGCGGCGGAGGCCGATCCGCGACCTCGCCGACGTCGGCGAGTCAGGCCGTACCCACGAGGGGACAACACATGAGCTACGGCACCGACCGACCCCACGCCGCTCCGGGAACCCCGCCGCCGGGCCATCCACCGCAGGCCGCCCAGCCGACCGGTCAGTACCCCGCCCAGCCGCCGCAGGACGCACGGTCCGATGACGCCCAGCCGGCCGCCGCCTCCCTGTCC
>JAJYSW010000213.1 GCA_021793335.1 Actinomycetes bacterium | reverse complement strand
CGTCCGAGCGGACGAGGTTCGCGGGGCTCCAAGGGCCGGGTGCCGTCGGAGTCGAGTTCATCCCGTTCCTCACCGCCCGGGTTTACTGCTCGGGAGACGGTCGGCGGGCCGGTGGACGGCGGAGGAGCCCTAATCCCCCGCCATTCACCGGCCCGCTCGCGATCGCGGCCGCCGAGGGCGTCCGCCTCGCTCTCGGCTCGGCCGCTAGCCGAGCCCGGGTTCGTACAGGTCCACGTCCTTCCAGAGCGTCCGGGTCGGGAACGGGTCGCAGCGACGTTCCGAGACACTGCCGAATCGGAACGCGGCCCTGCCCTCCGGCAGGTGGCGCGGCCAGTCGGCGCGGCCGGTCCGGGCGAAGGAGACCCAGGACGCGTGCATCAGATCGGCCAGCCGCTGCGGCGGCGTGGGGCCGGTGAGCAGCTGCATGACGGGATCGTCGAGCAGGTCGAAGACGAAGGGGATCTCCAGCGCGTGGCAGGCGCCGAGCAGGCCGTCGAATTGCGGTGAGCGCCAGGCGAACTCGTACATGTAGGTGTGTCCGTCGGCGTCTGCACGGGCCTCGGCGAGGCGGGTGGCGGGGGCCCGGTAATACCAGTCGCCTTGGAGGATCGCGAGCAGGTCGCCGGGCGAGGCGTCCGGATAAGCGGTCCGGTAGGCATCGAGGGCGCGGCGAACGGGCAGCCCGTAGAGCCGCATCGCCTCGGCGAGGTCGGCTTCGGTGATGGATTCGATCGCCCCGACCGGCACCAGCGACAGCCGCCCCTCTTCGGCGTTGGTGCCGATCAGCACGTCGATCTCGGCGGACACGCCGGCGGCGATCGCGTCGACCGGCAGGGTCGGCAGCGTGTCGCCGTCGACGGTCGGGCGCCACGGGTTCACGCTCGCGCCCGGCTCGCCTCCCCACCGCCGCGGGTCGGGTTGCGGGGCGAGATCGGCCGCGAGGGCCGTCTGCGCGGCGAGCACCCGGTCCACGCCGGCCTCCGCGATCGCTTCACGGACGGGTTCGACGCCGAGCTTCGTCGCGAGTCGCCGGCCGATGCCGCGAGCGGTCTCCACGGAGCTCACCGTGTTGCCCGCACCGCTTTGCAGGATCGCGCGATGGAACAGCCCTGCGGCTCGGGGCATGGCCAGCAGCGCGCCGACGCTCATCGCCCCGGCCGATTCACCGAAGACGGTGACGTCGTCCGGGTCGCCGCCGAACGCGGCGATATTGTCCCGCACCCACTCCAGCGCCGCGATCTGGTCGAGGAGGCCGACGTTGGCGATGCCGTCATCGAGGCAGAGGAATCCTTCGGCGCCGAGGCGGTAGTTGGGGGCCACGAAGACCACGCCGTCGCGGGCGAACCGCTCTCCGTTGTAGAGGATGTTGGAGCCGTTGACGAACCCGCCGCCGTAGAGCCACACCATGACCGGCAGGCACGCCTCGCCGAGGTCGGTGGTCCAGACGTTGAGGTTCAGGCAGTCCTCGCCGGGCACGGTCGGGTAGAACGCGTCCATCGGGGCCAGCGACGGGGGCTGCGGCGGCGTCGGGCCGTCGCGGACGGCGCCGCGGACACCGGTCCACGGCGGAGTCGGCCGCGGCGGCAGGTATCGGTCGATGCCGGTGGGCGGCGCTGCGAACGGCACGCCGCGGAACACGTACCGGCCCTTGTGCACGGCTCCTCGTACCGCCCCGGCGCGGGTGGCGGCGATCGGCGCGCTTCGCGGTGTCATCGAGTCTCCTTCGGCGCGGCGGACCGCTTCCATACGGCGACGAGTGCGACGAGGCCCACGAGGGAGGGCAGGAGTCCGATCAGTCCGAAGAACGGGGGCAGCACGGTCTCGTATTGCTCGCTGCCGAAACTGAGGTTGAGCAGCGCCAGGCCGGCCCCGGCGGCGAAAGCCCAGGCCGCCACCGTCCGGGCGCGGCGGCGCCCCTTGCCGACGAGGCGGATCGTCCACAGCCACAGCGGGATGCCGAGGGCGTTGGTGATCGCCGTCCAGGCGACGATGGCGTTGCGTTCGAGTCGGACGTGGTCGGCGGGCCAGTCCGGGTAGGCGGCGCGGACATGCTCGGCGATCGAGCCGGCGGTGGCCGTGTCGATCAGCGGAGCGAGGGCGACCAGCGCGGTCAGCGCGAGCCCCAGGTACAGGGCGGCTGGTCGGTGTTCGGTGGCGGTCATCATGATCCCTCCCTTATTTTACGATGTAAATTACAGCGCCGATGATATTTTTACAACGTAAATGTCGTCAAGGTGAGAGGGAGCACAATGGCACGGCGGGAGCGGGGCCGACGAGCGGGACTGACGAGAGAGGCCATCCTCGGCGCCGCATTGGACCTGGTGGACCGAGAGGGACTCAAGGCGCTGTCGATGCGCCGCCTCGGCGCCTCGCTCGGAGTCGAGGCCATGGCCCTGTACCACCACGTCGAGGGCAAAGAGGCACTGCTCGACGGATTGGTCGAACACGTCTTCGCCCAACCCTCGTCGGCCCGGCCGCCGGAAGGACGGGACTGGCGCGAGTGGATGCGGTCCTACGCCGACGAGCTGCTGGCGACGCTGTCGGCGCACCCCGCGGTGCTGCCCCTGGTCATCTCGCGGCCTGCACAGACACCGCGGAACCACGAGGCCATGGAGTATGCGCTCTTGGCATTGGAGGAGAGCGGATTCGAGCCGAGCCTGGCCCTCGACGCCGTCTATGCCCTCAACGGCCTCGTCATCGGGCACGCGATCATCGCCGCCGCGGGCGAAACCGGCGACGCCGCTGCAGAGCCGGTCGACGCCGCGGCCTACCCCCGGTTCGCCGCGGCCTCCCGATCCGGCGGCGGGGCCGCGGCGCGCTTCGAGTTCGCCCTCGGGGCGCTGCTGGACGGTTTCGCCGCCGCCCGATCGAGGTCGAACCGGGCGGCCGCCCGGTCCTGAGAGCACCTCTCAGTCCACCGCCCACTCCGGAACGCACCGGTCACCGGAGCGGTGCCGGCGTCCCTGGCCGAGTCCGGTCGAGTGGGAGCTCGAAGCGCCGCATTCCAGCGACGTCCGCGGTCACGCGAGGCGTGCCAGGAGCGCGGACGCCGCCGGAACCGGTCTCAGGGCGCGGCTCAGACCTCCGTCCAGCGGCTCTGGTCCGCGGCGCTCGCCTCGACCGCGGCCAGGACACGCTGGACGCCGAGCGCTTCCGCGAACGAGGGCCTGGGCTGCTCGCCGCGTGCGATCGCCTCGACGAGGTCCACGGCCTGATGCGTGAAGGCGTGCTCGTAACCGAGCCCGTGCCCCACCGGCCACCAGTTGCCGGTGTAGGGGTGTTCCGGCTCGGTGGCCAGAATCCGGCGGAATCCGGCATTGGGCGCTTCGGCCGAATCGTAGAACCACAGGGAGTTCAAGTCCTCGAAGTCGAATGCGAGGGCGGCCTTCGAGCCGTTGATCTCCAGCCGCATCGCGTTCTTCCGTCCGAGGGCGAAGCGGGTCGCCTCGAAGACACCGATCGCGCCGTCGTCGAACCGGGCGGTGAAGATCGCGGCGTCGTCCACGGTCACCGGTCCCTTGGGCCCATCGGTGCCGCCGTGGCCGCCCAGACCCACGAAGTCGCCGCCGACGGGACGCTCCTCGACGAAGGTCTCCAGCATCGCCGAGACGCCGGTGACATTCGATCCGGCGATCCACTGGGCGGCGTCGACGATGTGCGCGCCGATATCGCCCAGAGCGCCCGAACCGGACTTCGTCTTGTCGAGCCGCCAGGTCAAGGGCGCGTTCTCGTCGGAGAGCCAGTCCTGGAGGTACTGCGCGCGCACATGGCGGATGCTCCCGAGCGCACCCGAGTCGACCAGGCGCTTCGCGAGCGAGAGCGCGGGGGTACGCCGGTAGCTGAAGCCGCACATCGCCAGGGCCCGGGGCGCCGCCGCCTCGGCGGCCGCCGTCATCTGCTCGGCTTCGGCCACCGAGTTCGCCAGGGGCTTCTCGCACAGCACGTGCTTGCCGGCTTCGAGCGCGGCGATCGCGATCTCGGCGTGCAGGTCGCCGGGGACGCAGATGTCGATCAGGTCGATGTCGTCCCGTTCGATCAGGCGTCGCCAGTCGGTCTCGCTGGACTCCCAGCCCAGTCGCGTCGCCGCGGCGGCGACGCGGTCCGGGTCGCGTCCGGCGACGGCGGCCATGCGGGGTGCGAGCGGCAGGTCGAAGAAGCGCGGCGCGGTCCGCCACGCGTGCGAGTGGGCCGCGCCCATGAAGGCGTAGCCGACCATGCCGATGCCGAGCGTTTCGGTTTCACTCACTGCGGGCTCCTCTGTTTCAGGGCATCGCGAACGGATGTCCATGATTTCATGACGGCGAGCACGTCGGTGTTGCGCTCGGTCGCGAGCGCGGTCTCCCAGGAGCTGCCGAGCACATCGTCGATCGCGACCCGCCGAGCCTGCGACGCGCTCTGCGTCGCGGCCTCGACCATAGCGAGGCTCATGACGTTGGCGTGCACTCGTCCCATCGGTTCTTCGCCGTGCCGGAGGGCGGCGATGAACTCGCGCAGCGATCCGGCGATGCCCAGACCCGGGTCGGTGACGTCCGCGACGTCACCGACCGGGTCGGCGAGGGGCTCGCCCTCGCCGTCCCACAGCACGGTGCCGTGTTCGGCCGAGATCCGCCAGGAACCGTTCCAGGAGGTCTCGAAGCCGGGGCTGCACCAGCTGCCGTTGAAGACGAACCGGGCCCCGCCTTCCATGGCGAAGACCGCGGTGGCGGCCGCGTCGCCGGTGTACCAGCTCCAGGCGGGATTGTGCTCCTCGCAGGAGACGGCGACGGGGTCGGCGTCGAGGAGGAACCGGGCCATGTCGAACTGGTGTATGGCCATGTCCAGCAGGAGCGGGCTCGCCATCTCCTCGCGGAAGCCGCCGAATCGGGGGGCCTTGAAGAAGTCGACCGTGACGATCCCGACGGCCCCGAGCGCGGCGGTGCGGTGTTTGGCCCGGTGCAGCGAGCGATGGTAGCGGCGGGACTGGCTGACCATGAACAGCTGCCCGGTGTGCTCGGCCGCGGCGGCGAGCGAGAGCCCTTCGGCCACGCTCGCGGCGACCGGCTTCTCCCCCAGCACCGGCAGGCCCGCCAGGAGCGCGGCCGTCGTGACCGGGTGGTGGGCTTCGGGGACGGTCGCGTTGACGACGGCGTCGGCGCCGGTGCGGCGGGCCAGTTCGATCGCGTCGGATCCCAACGCGAGGTCGGGCACACCGGTCTCGGCCGCGGCGGCTTCGGCGGCGGCGGCCGAGAGGTCGGCGATGCCGACGAGTTCGGCGTCCGGGTCGGCCCCGATCGTGCTGGCCCAGGCCCGTCCCATGCCGCCGGCGCCGACCACGATGAGGCGCAGGGGCCCTTCGGAGGCGATGGTGCGGAAGGTCATCGTTCGAACGCTCCTCGGTAGCCCTGGCCGTTGAAGAAGTCGTCGGTGTCGTAGCGCAGCAGCGTCGGTGTCTCGCGTTCCCGGTCGGGCCGGGCCCATTCGATGCCGTTGGCGATCACGTGG
>JAJYSW010000212.1 GCA_021793335.1 Actinomycetes bacterium | reverse complement strand
CGATCTACCTATGTCTTCGACGAACCGACCATCGGCCTGCACCCGCACGACGTCCAGCGGATGAACGAGCTGTTGCTGCGGTTGCGGGACAAGGGCAACACGGTGCTGGTCGTAGAGCACGAACCGGAGACGATCGCCATCGCCGACCATGTCGTGGATCTGGGCCCCGGTGCGGGCACGGCGGGCGGCACCGTCTGTTTCGAGGGCACCGTCGAGGAACTGCGCGGCAGCGGCACCGTCACCGGCCGCCACTTGGACGACCGGGCCGCGCTCAAGGAAACGGTGCGCAAGCCCTCGGGTGCTCTGGAGATCCGGGGCGCGAACGAGAACAACCTCGTCGACGTCGACGTCGACATCCCGCTCGGGGTGCTCACCGTCGTCACCGGCGTCGCCGGTTCGGGCAAGAGTTCGCTCGTGCAAGGTTCGCTCCCCGCGGGTGAGGACGTGGTCTCGATCGACCAGGGCGCGATCCGCGGTTCCCGTCGCAGCAACCCCGCGACGTACACGAAGCTGCTCGATCCGATCCGGAAGGCGTTCGCGAAGGCGAACGGTGTGAAACCGGCCCTGTTCAGCGCCAACTCCGAGGGGGCCTGCCCGGCGTGCAAGGGCGCGGGCGTCATCTACACCGATCTGGGCATCATGGACACCGTCGAATCGGTCTGCGAGGAATGCGAGGGGAGACGGTTCCAGGCTTCGGTGCTGGAGTACCGGCTCGGCGGGCGCGACATCACCGAGGTGCTCGCGATGTCGGTGGCCGAGGCCGAGCGGTTCTTCGGCGAAGGCGAGGCCCGCACGCCCGCCGCGCATAAGATCCTGCGGCGTCTCGGCGAGGTAGGGCTCGGCTACCTCAAGCTCGGCCAGCCGCTCACGACGCTCTCGGGCGGCGAGCGGCAGCGGCTCAAACTCGCCGTCCACATGGGCGAGAAGGGCGGGGTCTATGTCCTGGACGAGCCGACCACGGGCCTGCACCTCGCCGACGTCGAGCATCTGCTGGCCCTGTTGGACCGGCTCGTCGACGCCGGCAAGTCGGTCATCGTCGTCGAGCACCACCAGGCGGTCATGGCGCACGCCGACTGGATCATCGATCTGGGGCCGGGGGCCGGCCACGGCGGCGGACGGGTGGTCTTCGAGGGCACTCCCGCCGAGCTGGTCGCGAACCGGTCCACACTCACCGGCGAGCATCTCGCGGATTACGTCGGCGGCTGAGGCGCCGAGGACCGCACGACCGACACCGTCGAACGCCTCACGGGTCGAGCGCCCCGGGCATTCCGAGAGGTCCTGCGCCGCAGCGCCGATTGAAGGCCCGGCGGATCAGCGCCGCACGCACGTGACGTCGAGCGTCACGTCGAGGTGGCGGCCGGTCATGCCGGGGGCGGTGGTCACACCGAAGTCGGTGCGGTCGATGCGGACGCTCGCGCGCGCGGTGAACGACCCGTCCGACACCTCGCCGGGCTCGACCGCGAGCTTGACCGGCCGGGTGACGCCGTGCGCGGTGAGCGAGCCGACGAGGGCCTCGCCTTCGATGCGCTCGGAGACGAACGTCATCGTGGGATGGCGATCGGTGTCGAGATAGTCGGACGAGCGGACGTGCTCGTCCCGCTTCGCGTTGCCGGTGTCGAAGCTCGCCGCGTCGACCTCGGCGCGAACACTCGAATCGGTGAGCGGCTCGGCGACCTCGACGGCGCCGCCCGCGATCGCGAAGGAGCCGCGCACGGGCAGCATCCCGAACATGTGCCTGGTGGTGAACGTGAGGCGGGAGGCGGCGGGGTCGATCTCGTAGCGGCCGGCCGGGGGCGCTCCGGGGCCGTGGTCTCGTGTCGGTTCCATGTGCTCATTGAACCTTTCGCGGCCCGACCGGGCCAAGTGTTTATCCCTCATCGTTCCCATGGCGCTCGTGAGCAGCGCCTCAACGGACCGACCCGCCCGCGATTCAACAATTGCAAAAGTATTCAATTGATAAAGTAGTATCAACGAGGGGGCGACGGCATGGCGGTACCGCTGTACCAGGCGAAGGCGGAATTCTTCCGGATGCTCGGGCATCCAGTACGCATCCGCGTGCTCGAACTACTCGGTGAAGGCCCGCAACCGGTCCGCTCGCTCCTGGCCGACATCGGCATCGAACCGTCGAGCCTGTCCCAGCAGCTCGCAGTGCTGCGCCGAGCAGGCATCGTCACTTCCAGCAGAGAGGGCACGAACGTCACCTACGAACTGGCCGGGCCCGACGTGGCCGACCTGATGCGAGCCGCTCGCCGCATCCTCACCGAAATGCTCACCGGACAAGCCGAACTGCTCGACGAACTGCGCGAGCCCCACACCTCCGGGGCTCCGACGGGACGAGCATGAGCGCGACCGCCGCCCGCACCTCGCCGGGGCGGCTGCGCAGCCTCCTGCCCGGAAGCGCCGATCTGGCCTCGATGCGGCGCAGTCCCGCCAAGGACCTGGTCGCCGGGTTGACCGTCGCCATCGTCGCGCTGCCGCTGGCACTCGGATTCGGCGTCGCCTCCGGTCTCGGAGCCGAGGCGGGCCTGGCGACCGCCGTGGTCGCCGGCGCGATCGCCGCCGTCTTCGGCGGCTCGAACGTCCAGGTATCGGGACCCACCGGGGCGATGACGGTGGTGCTCGTGCCCATCGTCGCCCAGTACGGGGCCGGCGGGGTCCTCACCGTGGGCCTGCTCGCAGGGGTCCTGCTCATCGCCTTGGCGGTGTCCAGGACCGGACGGTTCATCCGCTACCTTCCCGTTCCCGTCATCGAGGGATTCACCATCGGCATCGCGGCGGTGATCTTCCTCCAGCAGGTCCCCACTGCACTCGGTGTGCCGATCCCCGAGGGAACGAACGTCGCGCTCGTCGCCTGGGAGGCGGTCGGCGACTACCTCGCCGCGCCCAACTGGCCCGCCATCGCGCTCGCCGTCGGCGTCGCCGCCGTCATGATCATCGGCGCGCGGGTGCGCCCGGGAATCCCGTTCTCGCTGCCGGCGGTCGCCCTCGCCACCATCATCACCGTCTGGGCCGGCCTGGACACCGCCCCGATCGGCGAACTGCCCGCCTCGCTGCCCGCCCCGTCACTGGCCTTCCTCGATATCACCGAGATCCCCGGCCTGCTCGGGGCTGCGGTGGCCGTCGCGGCCCTGGCCGCCTTGGAATCGCTGCTGTCGGCAACGGTCGCCGACGGTATGACGGTGGACTCGCGCCACGACCCCGACCGCGAATTGTTCGGTCAGGGGCTGGCCAACCTCGCCGCACCCCTGTTCGGCGGAGTGCCCGCCACGGCCGCCATCGCCCGCACGGCGGTCAACGTCCGCTCGGGCGCGGTCTCCCGACTCGCCTCGCTCACTCACGCGCTCGTCTTGGCGCTCATCATGTTCGCCGCCGCGCCGCTCGTGGGCCGCATCCCGCTGGCGGCCTTGGCGGGAGTCCTGCTCGCCACCGCCGTCCGCATGGTCGAAGTGGGCTCGGTGCGGGTCATGGCCAGAGCCTCCCGTTCGGACGCGCTGATTCTGGCGCTCACCACCATCATCACCATCGCCGTCGACTTGATCTGGGCCGTCATCGGCGGCATCGCCCTGGCCGGCGCGCTCGCGCTGCGCAAGATCGCCCGGTCCGCGCGCATCGAACCGGTCCCGTTGAACGAGGACCACCACGTCGCCGAGCACGCGCTGCTGTCCGAGCATATCGTCGCCTATCGCATCGACGGGCCGCTGTTCTTCGCCGCCGCGCACCGCTTCCTGCTCACGCTCTCCGAGGTCGCCGACGTCCGCGCCGTCATCATCCGGCTCTCTCGCATCAGCGCGATCGACGCCACCGGCGCGCTCGTGCTGCGCGACGCGATCGGGCGGCTCGAAGGCCGCGGTATCCGCGTCTACCTCTCGGGGCTGCGGTCCGAACACACCAAGACCCTCGACGCCGTCGGTGTCCTGGAGCCGTTCCGCAGGGGCGGCCGCCTGTTCGGGTCCACGCCCGAGGCCATCGCCGCCGCTCGCGGCCACCTCGCCGCGGCGGGGGTCCTGCCCGACCGACCCGAAGATGAGGACCGCTCGCAGGCCACCGTGCCGACCACGCCCGTACCGGACGAATGAGCGCCCTCGTCTCGGTGATCGAGACATGCGCTCCCGGCGGAACCGCCGCGAGCACGGACGAACGCGGCCCATGGCCCGGGCGTCCGGACCGCGGGGAGACGCGCGGTGATGCGGTCAGGTGGAGACGGGCAGTTCGAGCTCTGCCATGCGCTGCGTGTACACACTGCGCGCCGCGGCGGCCTGCCCGTGTGAGCGCAAGCGGGTCAGCGCATCGATGAGCCCCTCGTGAGCGCGCTGGTCGTACTCGTCCATGGCGAGGATTCGCCGATAGGCTTCGACTCGCGCGAGTTGGTCTCCGAGGCTCTCGGACAGCTCCGCCAAAGTGTGGGCCGCGGCGAAGAAGGTGATGTGCACCTCGCGCCGGAGCTCCTCGGCCCAGGGCTCCTCAATCTCGTCCGTGAAGGTCTCACCGGTGTACATGGCCAGCGCCTCCAACAGCTGACTCGCCTTGGTGTCCGGCGACGCTCCCGATGCGAGCGCCGCTTCCGCGCCGGTGAGGAAGCGCTCGACATCGATATCGAGTCGTTCGACGCACAGCCGGACCAGCCCGTTCTGGGTCTCCAGGTACGTATCGCGGGGAAGAGCGCCCGTCGGGTCGAATGCACGACGCACGGTCGTGGCGGCCACGGAGAATCTGTTCGCGACCTGCTGGACGGACCCCTCGGGCCAGAGCATGTGCATGAGATTCCGTCGCCCGATCGACATGCCTCTTCGCGCGATGAGGATCTTCAGAAGCTGCCGGGCCTTCCGTGACTGCCATCGCGCGGGCGTGTCATCGGCCGTGCGGACCTCGAAGTCGCCGAGCACCGTGATCCTCGGCTTCACGGCGGCCCCGGGCCGGGGAGCGGGCATGCTCGCCGGTCGCGGCCGCTTCGGCTCGGTGATCGCCGAGAGCACCGCACCGGCGACGCTCTCGATGCCGTGGAGCCGCAGCGCCCTCACAGTGGCCGCGGCTTCGGAGGCCAAATCCGCCGCTTCGCGCTGCTCCTCGTCACCGGGCTGCTGCGACAACAAGGCCGCCAGCTCCGATTGGGCCTCGGCGAGCCAGGGGTGAGCGCCGATCCGAGCCGACATCTCGATGGCGTTGCGGTAATGGGCGATGGCGGCCTGCCGTTCTCCGAACGCCTCTGCGATCAGTGCCAACGGACGCGACACGGTCCCCCAGCAGGTGATGCCGAGCCCGATCGTGACCAGTCGCCCTTCGAATCGCAGAAGCGCCTCGCGCAGACGCGCCGCGGTGTCGAGCTCGCGCAGCTCAGCGGTGACCACGGCGAGGAGGCACAGGGTGGCGAGCCAGTTCCGGTCGACCGGCAGGTCCTCGACAGGCGGGAGCGAGGCGATGAGCGCTCGCGCAGCGCTCCTGCGGCCCTGCCTCAACCAGACCCAGGCGAGCGAGGCGGCCCAGACGGGCTCATGAGGGGCGGCTTGACGGGCGTGCAGGAACGCGGGT